>NZ_JXAQ01000014.1:0-303695 GCF_000815295.1 Bacillus sp. MSP13 | reverse complement strand
TGCACATTGCTGTGCGATTTATAAAAAATGAATTAACAGGTACGTTTTGTCTTGTTTAGTTTTCAAAGATCATCCTTGCTTCTCACCGAAGCGACTTTACCAATATAACATTTGAACTTTATTTTGTCAAACGTTTTTTTGATTTATTTCTTCGCCGCTGTGAGCTTGTTTTTCAGTAGCGCATCAGCGACGTTTAATAATATAACATGGTCAAGAATCAGAGTCAACATCTTTTTCAAAAAAATATCCTCGGTGATAGACAGCCTGTCCTTTCGTTTCTATCTGGCAGACGCTAATCAGTCCCTTGTCCGTTAGGTAATCAAGCATAACGCCAAGGTCTTGGGTAAAGTGCTTTAAGTCAGGATGCTGAAGAAGCTCACCGAATTGCCAAATGTCTTTTTCTTTCATCACCTCGAAAAGATGTGCCGACCCGATATCAGATTTAGAATGGATGAGAAAATCATTTGCTAAGAATAATAATTCGAGTCTTTTCTGCAAGCTCTCGTGACTTTCAATCAGCTCGGAATATAATTTGTACACTTGCGGCTCCATCTGGCGCACTTGGCTCCATACTGTGGTTTCCGGATGGAATCCCCTGTCGATTACTTCTATACGCGCTAAATGATGAAGCGCATGAACAACCGCGTTGTAGGCATCTAAAAATTGATTGGCTTCAAAAAAAGCTTTTCCTTCAATATATCTTCTGATTAATTTGCCGTATTCAAGTCCGATCTTCAGTTTGCGCTCAGCAAACGGAAATGTATTCAGCCTGTCAATCAGCTCGGCAATGTATTCATTACGGTCAAACATGACTTTTCCATTTACAATCCAATCTATGATTCTTCTATTTGTCCCGAGCAAAATCCATTCTTTAATCTGAGAATCCATTACCACATGCAAAGAAGCTGTTTTTTGATCAAATTCATAATGCTTTATAAAAACAGGCTCGTCAGCCTCCTTTACAATCACCAGTAAAGCTTCATCAAAGTTATCTGTTAAGGAAGATGTTCTGTTTCTTCTCTCAATCATAATGACAGCTAATGTGTTGGGATGACTTGCTCTTTCTTGGTAAATTGGACGGAGAAGATTATCCATCACTATTCCTCCAATGCAATTGTTCAATTTTTTTATCTCTATTTGATTCAATTCTATGGTTATAACGAAATTCCTTTTATTCTAAACACATTGAACTATTATAAACAATTTCACAATAAGTCTCCATATGTAAATTCCAGTTCAATCGAAAACATGAAGAAAATCCCATTGGGTTTGTGCTATAGTTAAGTCAGAGGGGGATGGACATGGCGAAATACTCCAGCAAAATTAATAAAATCAGAACATTTGCGTTAAGTTTGGTTTTCGTTGGATTTATCATTATGTACATCGGGATCTTTTTCAAGGATTCAGTTTTGCTATCTAGTTTGTTTATGATACTTGGGCTTTTATCCATCGGGCTCAGCACGGCTGTTTACTTTTGGATCGGTATGCTTTCGACCAAAGCGGTCCGCGTCATATGTCCGGGCTGTGAAAAAGAGACAAAGGTTTTGGGAAGAGTAGACATGTGCATGCATTGCAGAGAGCCGCTGACTTTAGATAAGGGCTTAGAAGGAAAAGAATTTGATGAGTCTTATAATAAAAAGAAAATGTCCAAATAAAATAAGCTGACCGTTTCGTGCGGCCAGCTTATTTTTAATGGTTTTCTTTTTTTGAACACTCTTGGCAGACGCCGTAAATTTCTAAACGGTGGTGGCTTACTTTAAAGCCCGTCACATGGGCAGCAAGCTGCTCCACTTCATCAAGGCCCGGGTAATGGAAGTCCACAATTTTACCGCAGTTTTCACAAATCGCGTGATAGTGATCGGATGTGACAAAATCGAATCTGCTGGAAGCATCACCGTATGTGAGCTCTTTTACCAAACCGGATTCCCGAAATACACGCAAATTGTTATATACCGTCGCTACGCTCATGTTAGGGAACTTCCCTTCCAGAGCTTTATATATATCGTCCGCTGTTGGGTGAGCCATAGAGTTAACGAGATATTCCAGAATCGCATGACGTTGAGGAGTAATGCGAACTCCGGTTTCCTTCAACGTTTCTAAGGCTTCTTTTAGTTCATGTGCAGCCATCCGTCATGCACCTCTCTTCTAAAAAAAATTCTTACATTATAATGTTTATAATTAGTGTAACTCTTATTACGATAATTTGTCAATTGATATCAGGGCAAAAGTAAGCACATCACTTGAAATTGATAGACATATTTACTTTTCCGACATCTCTTTGAGTGTCTGAAGCGCTTCGGCTACATGGTCTTTTACTTTTACCTTTCTCCATTCTTTAACGAGTTGGCCTTCCTTGTCAATCAAAAATGTAGAGCGCTCAATTCCCATATATTCTTTTCCGAAGTTTTTCTTCAGCTTCCAAACATCAAATGCTTCCGCCAGCTTGTGTTCATCATCAACAAGAAGCAGAAATGGAAGGTTATGCTTCTCTTTAAATTTTCCGTGTTTTTCCTGGCTGTCCGGGCTAACCCCGATAATGACCGCATCCAATTCCTCGAAGCTATCGTGACTGTCCCGAAAATCGCATGCTTCGGTTGTGCATCCCGGTGTCATGTCTTTTGGATAAAAGTAAAGCACGATGTACTTCCCTTTATAATCCGCTAACGTTACTGTTTCCCCCTGATCGCCTTTTAACTCAAGATCAGGCGCTTTTTGTCCGATTTCTATCGTCATTTTCTTTACCTCCGAATGTCTTTTTATTAAGCGTATCCAATTCTTGTCCAGATTACAACCGTCGTCCCTTGCGTCTTGAGCCCGCATCCATTGTTCTTGTACGGAAGCATGCTACAATAGAAAGGACGCATGTACATATAGGAGGTTTTTATTCTTGCATACAAAATCAATTGAACTTCACAATGAGGCATTAGCGCACATTGTCGGCGGTGTAAACAGCCCGTCTAGATCATATAAAGCGGTCGGCGGCGGTTCTCCCGTCGCAATGGAAAAAGCAAACGGCGCTTATTTTTGGGATGTGGATGGCAACAAATACATCGATTATTTAGCGGCGTACGGTCCGATCATTACCGGACATGCCCACCCTCATATTACAGAAGCGATTAAAGAAGCGGCAGAGAATGGTGTTTTATATGGTACACCGACGAAACATGAGGTTACATTTGCAAAGATGCTTAAAGAAGCCATTCCTGCTATGGACAAAGTAAGATTCGTCAATTCGGGGACAGAAGCAGTTATGACGACCATCCGTGTGGCTCGCGCATATACAGGACGGACAAAAATCATTAAATTTGCAGGCTGTTATCACGGACATTCGGATCTTGTTCTTGTCGCAGCCGGCTCTGGTCCGTCAACTCTTGGCACACCCGACTCGGCCGGTGTACCGAAAAGCATCGCAAACGAAGTCATCACCGTTCCATTTAATGATATAGAAAGCTATAAAGCGGCTCTTGATAAATGGGGCAGTGAAATCGCGGCGGTTCTCGTTGAGCCGATTGTCGGCAACTTCGGAATTGTTGAACCGAAAGAGGGCTTCTTGGAAAAAGTAAATGAACTGACACACGATGCGGGCGCTCTCGTTATTTACGATGAAGTCATTACGGCTTTCCGCTTTATGTATGGCGGCGCGCAGGATCTTCTGCAGGTGAAACCGGATTTAACAGCACTCGGAAAAATTATCGGCGGCGGTCTTCCGATCGGTGCCTATGGCGGCAAAAAAGAAATTATGGAGCAGGTGGCTCCGCTTGGGCCGGCTTACCAGGCTGGAACAATGGCAGGCAATCCCGCTTCCATCCTATCTGGCATCGCTTGTCTGGAGGTACTTAAGGAGGAAAGCGTATATGAAAAGCTTGATCACCTTGGCGCTATGCTAGAGGAAGGCATTTTACAGCATGCAGAAACACACGGCATCACGATTACTGTCAACCGCTTAAAAGGCGCACTCACGGTTTATTTCTCTGATGAAAAGATCGAAAATTACGAGCAGGCTGAACGCAGTGACGGAGAAACATTCGCCAGATTCTTCAAACTGATGCTGGAACGCGGCGTTAATTTAGCACCATCTAAATATGAAGCTTGGTTTATTACAACAGCACATACAGAGCAAGATATGAAAGACACGCTTGCAGCGGTAGAGGATGCTTTTAAACATCTTAAAAACTAGTATCAGACACCTTTGACAGGAGCAGAAAGCTCCTGTTCAGCGTGTCGACAAACCCTCGCATTCGTTGTCAGTCCTGCGCGTTGGTGCTCACGAATGACTACATTCGCTGTGCTCCAATGCTCGTCCTTCCTAGACTTCAAGGGTTTTCAATCACGCTGAATAGACGACAAAATCCTAAAACGAAAACCGTTTTAGGATTTTGTCAACAATCTGACAGGAGCAGAAAGCTCCTGTTTTTTTATTCATTCGAACAGCGTGTAAGATTTTGGTCTATTTCTCGAAAAATAGCTTGAATATTTGTATCGATCCCTGTATATTACTTAGTTGTTTAGCAAATCAACTGACCGGGAATTTTAAGGATTAGCATTTGCTGTGTCATACAATTTACTATAGAAAGGAATGCACGCACAAACCAATGAAACTTGGTGCCCGCATTTTCAAAACAGGGATTGCGATTACACTTGCCCTCTATCTGGCTTCGTGGATCGGGCTTCCCGCGCCGATTTTCGCTGGGATTGCAGCGATATTTGCGATTCAGCCGTCGATTTACCGCTCTTTTCTTATTATTATTGATCAGGTTCAGGCAAATATTATCGGAGCTGTGATCGCTACAGTGTTCGGCCTTATTTTTGGACCCAGCCCGATTATGATCGGGTTGACAGCAGTTATTGTCATTACAATTATGCTGAAGCTTAAAATTGAACATACCATTTCGATTGCACTTGTAACAGTTATCGCGATTTTAGAATCCGCCGGTGACGACTTTTTAATGTTCGCGCTGGTCAGAACAAGCACAGTCATCTTAGGGGTGCTTTCTTCTTTTATCGTCAACCTGGTGTTTTTGCCTCCTAAGTACGAAACAAAGCTGATTCATAATACAGTGGAAAACACAGAGGAAATTATGAAATGGATCAGGCTGAGCATGAGGCAGTCCACAGAGCATTCGATTTTGAAAGAGGATATTGAAAAACTGAAAGAAAAAATGATCAAGCTTGATCAGACATATCTTCTATATAAAGAAGAAAGAAGTTATTTTAAAAAAACGACTTATGTAAAATCAAGAAAGCTTGTCCTATTCAGGCAGGCAATTATCACTGCAAACAGGGCGCTTGATACATTGAAAAAGCTGCATCGCCTGGAAAACGACATCTACCATATGCCGGAAGAGTTTCAAGAAACACTGACTGAAGAACTTGATTACCTGCTTTACTGGCATGAACTGATTTTGATGCGGTTTGTCGGAAAAATCAAGCAGCATGATGACGCAGATGAAGAAGGCATTCAATATAAACAGCTCTTAACAAAGTCATTTTTAAAAAATCAGCAGAACACAGATGATGAGCTAATCGATTACAATATGCTCAGTATTATGGCAAGCGCCGTAGAATATCGTGATCAGCTTGAACATTTAGAAACTCTGATCACAAGTTTTCAAACGTATCATCCGAAAGACTGCGAAATAGAGACAGAAGAGTAACCCGGTTGAACAGCCGGGTTTTTTTCATATAAAAAAATCTTATATCCTTTGCAGAAAGGATATAAGATTGATGTTCAGCTCAAATTTTGAATGGTAAATAAGTGCTTGTACTGGCTGTCATATTCCATCAGTTCATGATGGGTTCCAGTTTCGGTGATTGTGCCGTTTTCCATCACAACAATCTTATCCGCATGTGTGATGGTCGATAAGCGGTGAGCGACAACAAAGGTTGTTCTGTCCTTTGCCAGTTTGTCCATTGCTTCTTGAATGTAATGCTCGCTTTCCAGATCAAGAGCTGAAGTCGCTTCATCCAAAATGAGGAGCGGCGGATTCTTCAGAAAAACCCGCGCGATTGAGATGCGCTGCTTTTGCCCGCCTGACAGCTTAACGCCTCTTTCTCCCACCCGGGTCTCATACCCTTCTGGAAAACCCATAATAAATTCATGGGCATTGGCAGCTTTGGCGGCTTCGATAATCTCTTCAAGCGTGGCACCAGGTTTGCCGATTGCAATATTTTCCCGAATCGTTTCGCTGAACAAAAAGGTATCCTGAAGCACCATGCCAACCTGATTGCGAAGGCTTCTCGCTTCATAATCGCGGATTTCTGTCCCGTCAATCAGCAGCCTGCCGCTTGTCACGTCATAAAATCTCGGAATCAGGCTGACGAGTGTTGACTTGCCTCCTCCGCTCATGCCAACGAGAGCTACAGTTTCCCCTCTATTCACTTTTAAAGAGACGTCATGAAGAATGTTTTCTTTTTCCTTTTCATATTGAAACGAAACATTTTGAAATTCCACTTCACCGCGAATTTGGCCGGCCTTAATGGCATTTGGTTTGTCAGTGAGTTCATATGGCTCGTCAATAAATTCAAACACCCTGTCCATTGACGCGATTGACTGTGTCAATGTTGTAGAGGAATTAATCAGCCTTCTAACAGGGTTGTACATTCTGTCGATATATCCGACAAACGCGACCATTGTTCCGACAGTCAGCGGTCCATTAATGACAAAATAACCAGCGCACGCAATCACGATGAGCGGCGCCAAATCTGTAATGGTATTGACGACTGCAAAGGTTTTGGCATTCCAATTCGTGTGGCTGATGGCTTTATCTAAGAAATGGCTGTTTTTCTCATTGAAATGATCCTGTTCATGATCTTCGATTGCAAAGCTTCTGATAACAGGCATGCCTTGAATGCGTTCGTGCAAATGTCCCTGCACTTGAGCGAGCGCCTGCGAGCGCTCTCTAGTCAGCTTTCTCAAACGGCCGTAAAAATACTTTACTGATATGCCGTATAATGGGAATAAAACAATAGAGATCAGCGTTAATTTAACGTCTAGTGTGAGCATGATAGAGATTACAATCAAAATCGTCAGCATATCGAGCCAGATATTCATCAGGCCTGTAATGACAAAATCCTTTGTTTGTTCCACATCATTGATCACTCGGGAAATGACTTCCCCTGTTCTCGTATTCGCGTAAAAACGAAGGCTCAGTTTCTGTATATGGTCAAACAGATTGGTTCTTATATCGTAGAGCACCTTGCTGGCTGTCCACTGGGCAAAATATTGCCGATAGTATTCAACAGGCGGGCGCAAAATTAAAAATAAGGCGAACATGATCGCCATAATAGTAAACAGTGACGTTGTTTTGTCACTGGCCGTGCCGCCTCCTTGAATAATGTCGTCAACTACGTACTTCAGAAGCAATGGGAGAGCAAGCGGAATGGAGAATTTGACAATCCCGATTAACACAGTAACGAAAATTTGCTTCTTATAAGGTTTGACGAATTGCATATAGCGTTTCATAACCCCCACGTTGATTCCCCCTCTCTCTTTATCATGATGTGTGTGAGCCCATGTGAAAAACCTGTTGTACCCCGCAACAGGTTTTTACGTAACTTTATTTTGTATAGCGCAAAAACCGTTCATACCACATATCGACAAACTCGGGCGCAAACGGTCCTTGGCGCTGGTGAATCCAATGGAGCAGCGTGTTTAAGTAGTCTCTTAAAATACTGTCGATTTCTTTTGGATAATTCATGGCTTTCCGATGATCATCATATTCGTCTTCATCGAGAATATTATAGGTCATGTCAGGAAAAACCTTAACATCTAAGTCATAATCAATATATTTAATTGCTTCGCCATCATAGGCAAAAGGAGAACTGATATTACAATAGTAATGAACCCCGTCTTCCCTCAGCATCCCGATGACATTAAACCATTGTCTTGCGTGAAAATAACAGATTGCGGGCTCTCTGGTTATCCATGTCCGTCCGTCTGATTCGGTAACCATCGTCCGGTCATTGGCTCCAATGACACACATTTCTGTACTTTTTAAGATTGTCGTCTCATTCCAAATTCTATGAATCAGCCCGTTATGCTTATAGCTGTGAATTTGAATGGTTTCTCCTTCCTTGGGATAGCCCATATTTCTCCCCTACTTTCTATAAAGCCCTGCAGTTAGTATGTCCAAATTTGCTTACCGACAACGTCTTTTACCTATTATAACGTTACAAATTGAAAAATGAAAATAAAAGAGCCATTCCGGCCGGGGAATGGCACATTCCTGCTCTACACAAAGGAAGACGGCTTTTCCGAGCTGCGATATGAACGAATCACCTGCTCTGTCTGCTTTTGAAACATGTCCTGTATATCGGCAAGTTGTTTTCGTTTTACCGCAATTTCATTCCGAATACCGCGCAGCCTTGCACCCCTTTCCAAATGCCGGAGTTCTGCTTCAATTTGTTTGCAGCGGTCGAGCTCTGATTGGAGATCGAGAAGCTTGTCCATCGTCTTCATCTGTTCACTTACGAGCTTTTCAAATTCCGTCATCGGTTCCTCCTTCAGCTTGGAAAAAGTCTAAACGTTTCCTCCTTTCATTATTTCGATCTTATGTATGCAAACCCTTTGACTCATTCTGTAGACCTTCCACAAGTTTTGTCGTTTTACAAACAGAAAAAAAGCACGTTCATCCTAAGATGAAGTGCTTTTTTCTGTTTCAGTGATTAGCTGTTTTGTTGTTTGTTTTGTTCAGCAGATTGGTTTTGCTGTCTTACTTTCTGTACGTTTGTTTCACTAGCGAATTCAGTGCCAAATTGACCTTGTTGGCCAGCAGCTGATTGCTGGTTTTGTTTTCTGACTTGCTGAACGTTTGTTTCGCTAGCAAATTCAGTGCCGAATTGGCCTTGACCAGCAGCTGATTGTTGGTTTTGTTTTCTGACTTGTTGTGCGTTTGTTTTGCTGAAATTTTGGTTTGCCATTGTTATCACCTCCACGATCATTAGAATGTGCAGGTGACGGTATGGCTATTCCTCTTTTTAAAAATTTTTAAACGAGCAGCGAGCGTCCGCCATCGATGATAATGGTCTGGCCGCGTATCATGTCAGCCTTAGATGACACTAAAAACTCGACGGTATCAATCATGTCTTTAATTTCAACCATGCGTCCTGCCGGCGTGTTTTGACGCGCATCCTCGAGCAGATCCTCTCTGTTCGGGAAGTGTTTGAGGGCATCTGTGTCAATTGCTCCGCCTGAAACGGCGTTGACGATAATGTGTTTTGGCGAAAGCTCAACCGCGAGATAACGGGTTAACGCTTCTAACGCCGCTTTTGACACGCCAACTGTCGTGTAGTTTTCAAGGTAGCGGATCGAACCTAATGAACTGATGCTGACAATATGTCCGCCTCCGTTCTTTTCCATTAGCTTGGCCGCTTCCTGGGCGCAGAAAAGCAATGCCTTCGCATTAATGTTCATCGTCCAGTCCCAGTGTGTTTCTTCTAGTTCCATAACAGGTCTCAGAACGCCTGAAGCGGCATTATTTACAAAAACATCAAGTCTGCCAAACGTTTCATCAATTTGCTGAAACATTTCTTTGATTTTTGCAGGCTGTCCTACGTTTGCTTTTACGACAAGCACTTTGACGCCAAGCTTTTCGATTTCTTCCGCTGTTTCCAAAGCGGCTTTTTTGCTGCGTGCATAGTTAATCACGATATTATAACCGTTTTCAGCCAGTCTGATCGCGGCCGCTTTACCGACACCGCGGCTGCTTCCTGTTACAAGTGCGCATTTATTTTGTTCCATTTTTCCTCATCTCCTTGTAGCGTATAGTTCTCTTATTTCCACAAACAATAATGGCAAGAACGTAAAGGGGGTCTTCTGTTATGTATGTCGGACGTGATATGAGCGAATTAAACATGGTATCCAAAGAAGATTGGAAAAACAGCGAACTCGCCTATTTTCATCATGCTTTTCAGCAAATTATGCCTTATTTGAACGAAGAAGGCCAATCAAAATACCGGGAATTAACGCAAGAAATTGAAGCGCGCGGCGGAATGAAACGCAATGAAGCGGATTACACTCACGGCACGCGCGTTACTTATGATTAAGAACGTTTACGGAGCAGCCGTGTATTCGGCTGCTTCCACTGCCATCTTCCAGATTTTTTGATGTGATACCGGGAACGCAAATTGTTCGAGCTCTTCTTTTGTCACTTTTTTCAACTCAGCGGTATCCGACACTTGTTTTACTTTACCGAAAAACACAGAAATATTCCATACCAGGTGGGTGAAAACGTGCTCGACTACACCTTGCAGATCACTGATGTCAGCTTGTATCCCACAATCGTTTTCTAAAAATGCAGTGAGCTGTTCACGCTCGGTTTTGATCCCTTTTTGTGTTTCAAGATTAGGGAATTCCCACAGGTTGGCGAGCAAACCTTTTGACGGGCGTTTGTGAATATACACTTGTCCATCTTCATCAGTCAGAACGATTGCGGCCATTGTTTTGATCCCAGGCTTTTTCTTTTTGCTTTTTACCGGAAGCTCCCGTTCAGTGCCTTCTTCAAATGCTGAGCAATGCTGTTGAACCGGGCATAGCAGGCATGAAGGTGATTTTGGCGTACATATCAAGGCTCCGAGCTCCATCAAGCCTTGATTAAATTCAGATGGTTTTTCTCTTGAAATAAATGCACGGACTGCATCTTCAAAGATCGTTCTCGTTTTTGGTTTGGCGATATCATCCCAAATCGAAAGAACTCTAGACATGACACGCATCACATTTCCGTCGACCGCAGGAACGGGTTTGTTGTAAGCGATGCTGAGCACAGCCCCCTTTGTATAAGGGCCTACGCCTTTTAAGCCGCCAAATTCTTTCTCGTCTGGAGGAACAATGCCCCCGTATTCCTGTTTCACTTCTTTTACCGCGCTTTGCAGATTTCTAACTCGCGAATAATAGCCGAGTCCCTCCCATGCTTTCAGCACTTTTTCTTCATCAGCATCAGCGAGCGCTTCCACTGTCGGGAATTGTTCCACAAACCGCAGAAAATAAGGAATCACCGTCTCTACTCTCGTTTGTTGCAGCATCACTTCAGATACCCACACTTTATATGGATCTTGATCCTCTCTCCACGGCAGAATGCGCTGTTCTCGTTCAAACCATGAGATTAAATCATCGCGAAATTGCTGTATGTCTTTTTGTTTTAATTTGTCTTCAAGTACGTTCATATGTGTTTCTCCCCAGTCTTTCGCGCCCCGCTTTTCTTTAGACTGTTATTTGTTGTACACTAAGGGCACAGTACGATAATATGTTACATTAAATACAAGTAAAGAAAAAGCGGAAACATATGAGAACGATTAGATCTTTTGAAAAATTGGGTATATGAAAATGGGGAATATCTTATAAAAGTGAATGTGCAGGACAATCCTGCAAGGAGGTCACCTATGGATACGGGCACACATGTCGTCATGGGCATCGCGCTTGGCGGTATTGCGACACTCGACCCTGTTGTCGGATCAGATCCGGCAATGGCTCACGCTGTTATGATCGCAACGCTCGCGGGCTCTCAGGCTCCGGATATTGATACTGTGTTAAAACTGAAAAATAATGCGGTTTATATCAGAAATCACAGAGGGTTTACCCATTCCATTCCCGCTGTTTTGTTTTGGTCTTTGATCATCCCGGCCATACTGTATTTATTTTATCCGCAGGCCGATTTTCTGCACCTGTGGCTGTGGACGCTGCTGGCAGTCGTTCTGCATGTTTTTGTTGATATTTTTAACGCCTACGGAACACAAGCCATACGTCCGTTTTCAAAAAAATGGGTTGCGCTCGGGCTGATTAATACGTTTGATCCGTTTATATTTATCAGTCATCTTGCTGCGATTGCGATTTGGTATGCGGGCGGCAGTCCCGGCATCACGTTTCTCAGCTTATATATCATATTGGCTGGTTATTATATGGTTCGCCTGATTATGCAGCTGAGAATTAAACGGAAGCTTCATGAGATGATTCATGATGAAATCGAAAGCATCATTATCTCTCCGACGATGAAATTCAGGCAATGGCGGATCGCAGTTACGACAGCCCATGCTTTCTACGTGGGAAGAAGCATGGAGGGGCACGTTGTGATTCTGGATACGTTTAACCGTGTGCCTGTTCCTGAAACCGAAGTGATGCATGCGGCAAAGCAAGATGATAACATTGGGGCGTTTCTGTCATTTTCTCCGGTTTATCGGTGGGAAGTCGATACGTTTAAAGATCATTATGAGGTAAGGTTTATTGACCTGCGTTACCGAAGCAAAGGCCATTATCCGTTTGTGGCCATCGTTCATATCGACCATGATCTCAAGATTCGCTCATCCTATACGGGATGGATATTCAGCGAAGAAAAGCTCCAGAAAAAATTAAAGCTCGGCTCTATTTAGAGCCGGGCTTTTTTCGTCTGATATACAAAACAGCAAGCAGCAAACTGACGGCCGATAGGAGCGCCGATTGTTTAAAGTATGGCGGGTAGTAGGTCAGTTCAATGTGATTGTCTCCCTTTTGCGCCTGAAAACCGATGAACGCATAGTCCGCTTTTTTGATCGGCTGTTTTTTCCCGTTGATCTTCAACTCCCAGCCTTTTTCATATGGGATTGGAAGCATGATGTACTTGTCTTTTGACAGATAATAGGCAAACGTCAATTGGTTTTTGTCCCATTTCAGTTTGTCTGCTTTTTCTGTTTTATTTTGCTGTACAGCGCTTTTCAGCGTTTCATAATTTTCTTCATAGAGCGCTAGGTTTTTGAGCTCATACGTTCCTTCCGGGAGCTTGATTGAAATATGTTCTGATTTAGGCACTCTAATCGTGATATCATTTACCCCGGTCTTATAAATCGATTGATTCGATTTCCTTGTTGTGGCATAATCATTGACCCTTAACCTAAACCCTTTGTCTTTTGCTTTGCTTTTCAAATAAAAGCTGACATAGTAGTCTCCCCGAGCTGATGACGCCTGTTTCGGGGTGATGTTCAGCTCTCCTCCGTTTTCTCCAGTCACAGTAAGCAGTCCGTTTTGATAGCGGGCATGCTTTGTGGTGATATCCGACTCAGGGATTAGATCGGCCGGTTTGGGTGCCTGCTCTGTCTCCCCCGATGGATCGGCTACTACAATACCTGCCAGCATCGCCTGCTCTTTCGCTAGAACGGACGATTTGTCCAGCTCGCTTTCACTGTATATGGCATCGGCTGTCTTGACGAAAGGCAGCATGTATTGATTTTCATAAACGGCATAATGCTCAGATTCCAAATTCTTTTTAAAGCCGTACGGGACGCTGGCTTCGTTAGTTTTTTCCGTCATATAATATTTGCCGTAAAGCAGGCTGTACAAATTCGCTCTGTCTCCCAAGGACGCATAACGGCTGACGCTCTCCCTCCCCATATCGATGCTCAGATCATGCCAATAGAAGGTCAGCAGATGTTTGTTTAAAATGCTGGAGTAGGCGCTGAATCCATTAAACCCGTAAATGATTGGCGTATTATTGCGGACCCCGTTCATCCAGTCGATTCTCATGAGCGGATCATCGTCTTCCTTTTGTAAACGCCTGATGAGCTCAGATGATTCTTGCCCTTTGTATTCCTCGCCCATGAGATATGCTTTTGTCACACTGTCCAGACCGCCCCCTTCCGAGAGCACGTATTTTTGATAGGTGTTGGCGACAAACAGCGTAGAAAGAATGACCACACCGTACACAGCAACCTTTGTCCATTTTTTCGCAAAAACCGCAGCAAACAAGGCTGCGATTGTCAGTAATAAGAGCAATAGAATGCTTTGATTCGCAGGCTTCCCTATATCGAGCTCATACCTTTGGATATGGTACAAGTAAAGAAGCAGGACAAGGACGGTTGCCGGCAGCAGTTCTTTGCGCTTCAGCTTGGTCAACTGTGACAAGCCTGCCGCTGCCGTACCAGCAATCGTAAAAGCAAGAACATATTCAAACCGGTTTTGCGGGGCGGAAAAACCGTTAAACGCGCTTGCCGCATAGGGACTGAAATGAAAAAGAATAAACAGCAGGCTCAATCCGGCAAAGAGACGAAACACGCGGTTTTTATAAAAAGACACAATAAATAAAAACAGCAGAAAAACTGCCGGCAAAATGATGATCCGGCTTGTAAATAAGATATTATCATCGAAATGAAGCCACTCTATGTTCTCTCTGTACGGAGGGCGCAGGTTGTTTACATAACCGTATACCACCGGCACAAACGCCGCCGCACTGATGCCGAAAGAAATGAGGCCTGAAATGATAAACATTCTGCATTGAATCCATCTTTTCTCTTCATGCTGTTCCAGCCGGATCAGCCATCTAAACAGCACATAAATTGCGATAAATATAAGGTTTATGTATGCAAAGTAGAAGTTGTTGATTAAGGTCATCGAGCACGCAATGATAAACCATGCCGGACGCCGTTCTCTCATGATTTTCTCCGCTCCGAGCACTAACAGCGGAAGCCAGATCATGGTATCGGTAAAGAATTCCCAATACGCTTCGTGGCGGAAATAAATGATTGAGGCACCATATAATACGGCGCCCGTAAACGACGCCGCTCTGTGCTTGAGAAGATAGTGAAAAACAGAAGCGGCTGTAAAGATGATCAGACTCAGTTTGATCATACTGATAAAAACAGCTGACTCAGCCCAAAAAAGCGCATCCGCTTCTCCGATCAGCTGCACGCCTTGAAGAAGCCAGACGACGGCGGCTGACGCAAGAAAAAGAAAGGAAGCAGAAAAATAATAGCCGAGCTGACTGAATGTGCCGCCGCCGAGTCCGAATGTATCATTGTAGAAAAAATTTCCGTGTGTATATTGTTCAAATAATAATTTTTTAAATACGACCATTTGCGCAAGCCCGTCACCCGGACCTGTCATGTATCTGCCGTCCGACCATTCTTTCACAAAAAAAGCGTGAGCCAGAATGGAAGCGAGCAGACTGGCCGCATAGATCATGACATATTTTTTTTTCATATAGATTCTCCAGTCTTGCTTTTAAGATGCAAAAAAGCACCGCTTAGTGATTTCAGTGCATTTTTGTCAGGCGCTGTACGTTTTTCAGTTCGTTCGTTTCAGGTATATCTTTATTCGGGATATTCGCTTCTTTAATCAAATAATGCGGGCGTTTTTTTGTTTCATAATAAATTCGGCCGATATATTCGCCTATGATTCCGAGGCTTAACAGCTGAACCCCGCCGAGAAATAAGACTGCTGAGATGATTGTGAAATATCCAGGTACAGAAATGCCGTTAGTCAGAATGTTTACGAATGTGGCAATGATATAAATGATGGAAAGCAGCAAGATAAAAATGCCGGTATAAAAGCATACTCTCAACGGCTTATGATTAAATGAAACAACCCCGTCCATTCCGTAGTTAAACAGGCTGCTGAACGACCATTTTGATGTGCCGTTTTTTCTTTCTACATTTTCATAAAACACGATTTTCTGATCAAAGCCGATCCAGCAAAACAGCCCTTTTGAAAAGCGGTTGCCTTCGCTCAGCTTCAAAAGAGCATCCACAGCTTGGCGGCTTAACAGCCGAAAGTCTCCGACACCGTCACGCAAATCAACCTCCACCGCTTTATTGATGAACTTGTAATAAAGAGAGGACAGGATTGAGCGGACAGGGCTGTCCCCTTTTCTGTTCCTCTGGGCAATGACTTGATCATAGCCTTCTTCATAGCCTTTGATAAATTCCTTCAGCAAATAGGTCGGATGCTGCAGATCGGCGTCCATGACAATAACCGCCTCGCCTTGAACATGCTCAAAGCCCGCCAGAATTGCGGCTTCTTTTCCGAAGTTTCGGGAAAAAGATATATATTTTACCCGGTTGGATATCGCTGCCAAGTCTCTAATTTGCTGAAGCGTATCGTCAACACTTCCGTCGTTTATGAAGAAAAGTTCATAATCATAATGAATGCTCTTGAATTCCTTTTTCAAGGATTCATGAATGAGTTTGACATTATACCCTTCATTGTAAGACGGGATAATAATCGAGATTAATCCTTGCTTCATTAAGGCACCTTCTTTTTTATATTCTTTTTTAAGTATTGCCTTAGGGGGCGTTGCAGACAAATCTTCAGTAAGGCTATTCCTTTTTTAAAAGTCGTTTAAACCTGATTTTTGTTACATTTTTGTCGTGACATTCAATTTTTAATGTTATTTTGTCATGTTTAAAACATGACTATGAAAAATACGCACAGAAAAAGTCTGCCACATATGACAGACGATTGGGAGACATTCTGACTTATGGTTTTTTAAGATATTCCAGAATCAGCTGATTGACGATGGCTGGTTTTTCGTGGTTAATCCAATGGGAGGCTTCATCAACAAAAATGAGGTGTCCATTCGGGCAACGCTTTTCCGTCTCTTTCGCAAGCTTCCTGCTTAAAAAACGGTCCTCCATTCCCCAAATCATCCGGTAAGGTGCTGTTTCACAAGTTACTTTCTCTGACAGGCTTCCTTTTCTGAGGGCTCTGTACCAGTTCAGCATAGCTGTCAAGGCACCTGGCTGTTTCCAGGCTTCTTTGTACCTGCTGACATCCTCAGACGAAAAAAGCTCAGGGCGTGTCGATAATCCAATCGCTTGATCTAATGATTCATAATCATTTTCTTTTAGTGATGCCTCTGGAATGTCAGGCAGCTGGAAGAAGGCGATATACGAGCTTTTCAGCCATTGCGGAGGATAAACCGGTGTTACGGTTTTCATGATGCCCGGGTGCGGGATATTAATGGCGATCAGCTTTTCAAGATATTCCGGGTGCGTTGAAGCCAGATGCCATGCGACGGCGCCTCCCCAGTCATGTCCAATCACGATTGCTTTTTCATCTGTGAATTGCGTGATCAACCCGATGATATCATCTCTTAATGTATCAATCCGATATGCTTCAATTCCCTCCGGCTTGTCACTGAGATTGTAGCCTCGCTGATCAGGAGCAATGACCCGGTAACCCGCATCGGCTAGCGGTTTGATTTGATTTTTCCATCCGTACCAAAACTCAGGGAATCCATGGAGCAGGACAATTAAGCGGCCGTCCTCCGGCCCTGCAGACGCAACGTGGAGCGTGATTCCGTTCGTTTTGACAAACTGGCTTTTAATTCCGTCCACTTCTATCTCCTCCTTGACTGTAGGTTATGTTTTTCAGCCTTTTCTCCGTTAGCATAAACGTAATGACACAGGCGGCCATCAGCAGGATAAGCTGAAAAATGATCAAGTTTGATTTCAGCAGCAGACCCATTGCCATAACCACCAAGCCTGACAGGATCATCAATGATGCACTGTAGCGGTTCGCTTCATTCCATAACCTTTGATCTGACTTTGAACGCCTCGTTCTATATCCGTACACACTGTTGATGGATGTGGGAGGAAACAATTTGATCAGTATGCCTGCAATGATCATGAGACCTCCGCCGATTAAACCAACCAAATGATCATCTCCTTTCTCATTGTTACGTGCAGAAAGAAGAAAAGTTTCATACTCCGGCAAAAAGACAAGACTCCAGCCTGCCTTTTTTATCGTAGCTGTAAGTCCTTTGTCTGAATGTAACCCATGACTCCACCATACTCAACGAATGCCCAAGTGAAGTCAAATCCGCCGTTTTCACTGAATCCCCATCCTTGGAATGTTACCTCTGTCCCAGATGATAGCTTCTTGGCTTTTCCGTTTTCGGGTGTCGGTGCATAGAAGGCTGTCTGTTTCGCCGTTTTCGCTTGGCTTGCCGTTTTCATTAAGAAGTGTGTTGAAATATAGGCGTTTTTTCCTTCGAATTGAATGTGAGCCCAATCGGCATTTACGAAACCATTAACTGTGACTTTTTGTTCCGATGATAAAGTGCCAACAATTTTGCCTTTATGATTTGGCTCAGTCCGGACATTCAGCTTTCCTGCTTTTATGATGTAAGAATCGGATGATGGCATACTGACAGATATGTCGTGAAGGGGCGCAGCTTTTGCTACGGGAGCGGAATGATGGGATGGTAAAGCCAGGCCTGCGGCAACTGTTAAAGCGAGCATTACTTGTTTCTTTATCATACAAAGCTCCTCCTCGCAATTTGACAAGATATTTGTGGTATTCCCTGATTGACAGGCGGGTGAAACACGTTTTGTTTATTTTTATGATGTTCAGGTAATCAAAAGGAAATGAAAAAACCTGCCGGATGGTAACGGCAGGTTGTTTAATGCAAGAGGCCTCTGCTTTGGTTTAAGTAATCATTCACGTTGTCACGGGAGCTTTGGAAAAGGTGGAGC
Organism: Bacillus sp. MSP13; assembly: GCF_000815295.1. NCBI lineage: Bacteria > Bacillati > Bacillota > Bacilli > Caryophanales > Bacillaceae > Bacillus > Bacillus sp. MSP13. The sequence continues at coordinate 285,482 of NZ_JXAQ01000014.1, read as the reverse complement.
TGGCCGCCATAGTTCTCGATCCATTGTGTGACGATTTTTTCGGTCATTTTTTCACCCTGATAGGCATGTCCGGCTTTTGCATAGGTGGCTTCGAAATCGCTCCATAATAATTCCACCCATGTTTTTGCCTGTATATAACTGATCATCTCGTTCTTTTCCAGAAGCAAATTTGTCAGTTTCTCAATGTACGTATTCATGTGTCCAGTCTCCTTTCTTCAGGAAAAAAATGACGCTTTAAAACGTGCTGTTCTCCATATACTAACCTTACGTCTTCATCTGGAAAGACGCAACTTTTTGATCTCGAACCTAGGGGGAAATGACATGGTCCGGAATAAAGAAAAAGGATTTCCTTACGAAAACGAAAATAAATTTCAGGGTGAACCGAGAGCAAAGGACGACTATGCTTCAAAGCGTCCTGACGGATCAATCAATCAGCATCCACAGGAAAAAATGAGAGCCTCCGGCAAACGGTAAAGATGAACAGCTGCACGCGCTGCAGCTGTTTTTTACCCTTTATTGACTTGATACTCATACACGCTCTTCTTTTCTGACAAATGTGCAAAGGTAGAAAGCACGAGACCGCATGCAGTCATAAGCGCTCCGCCCGCAAACAGCCACGAATAAGAACCTGTTCCGCTCAAAATCATTCCGCCGATCCACGCACCGAGCGCATTAGCAAGGTTAAACGCCGACACGCTGACAGCGGCGGCAATTGTTGTACCGCTCTCAGAAGAAGAAATGACCTTTGTTTGCAGCAAAGGAGGCGTACCGAATGCGCAAGCCCCAAATAAGAACGTTGCAACAATGGCTGCGGCCGGGTAAATGGCGATGTAAGGAAATACAGTCAGAACACCGATCAAACCGATCATCACACCGATCATCGTCCGAGTCAGCAGAGGCATCGGCACTTTTCCCGCAAAGAAATTCCCTGCAACGCCCCCTAGTCCATATGCAAAGAGAGCGCCTGTAATGCCGACTGTGCTGAATCCGGCTGAATGTCTCAAAATCGGTTCGATAAAGGTGTAGGCGATAAAGACGCCGGAATAGCCTAAAATCGTAATCGCGAAGGAATACAGCACTTGTTTGTTTTTAAATACACCCCACTCATTCATGAGCATCGGGATCACTTTTGGTTTTCTGTTCGGCACAGCAGCCATGAGGCCTAAGAATCCAACGGCGCCGAGTGCTGTAATGATGGTAAATACAGCTCTCCAGTTCAGGACATCTCCGAGATAAGAGCCGAATGGGACACCAAGCATCAAAGCCACTGTCAGCCCGCCATTCATTGAGGCAGCGGCTGCGCACGCTTTTCCGGTGGAACCATTTCACTGGCAAATACCATGGCGATCGCAAAGAAAGCGCCATGAATGGACGCGGATAAAATTCTTGAGACAGCCAATACCGCAAAATTCGGAGCCAGCGCGCTCAGTAGATTGGCTAGGATAAAAATCGCCATCAGCCCAAGCAGCACAGGCTTTCTCGGGAGTTTGACCGCAATGATGGTGACGAGCGGGCCTGTCAGACATACGCTTGCCGCATAGGCCGTGACAAGAAGCCCGACGGATGAAACATGTATATGAAAGTCATTGGCAATCGACGTCAAAATCCCCATCACCGCGTATTCAGTGTATCCGATTGAAAATGTGCAAATCATAAGAACAAAAATAATAAATTTCACTGATGGGTTTTTGATACTCAACGTCATCGCCTCCTTCGATATTAAAAAACAACGAGTTTCATCTTAAAAGATTATTGGAGTGAATTCAATGATTTTTTCCTTAAAATGCCGTGCAAATGTGCTGCAAATAAAAAGAGGCTGATATTCAGCCTCTCTGTTACGCTTGCTTCTGTTCTCGCAATACTGAGATTGGCAGCGCTTCCTCTTGATCAGGGGCCGAGGTTCTGTATCCCCATGCGAAAACGCCGTTTACATAACTGATGATAAACCCATCTTCAGAGCCTTCCACGCGATATGTTTCTCCCGGTGTGAAATCTTCCGGGTTCAGCAAATATGCTTTTGCCATTGCTATTTTCCGTTCGAGCACGGCCAGTTCGTTGATGATGCCGTGCTGTTCAGCTTTTCTTGCTTTTTCAGAAAGTGATGCAATTTCGGTATTGAGTTCGTGCGGTGTCATTTGACTGTATCGTTTCTCCATTTTTCAGCTACTCCTCTTCCTGCAGAAATTGCTCGATTAAATCGAGTGAGAATCCTTTGCGGAATAAAAATTGTTTGACTTTCATGGCGCTTTCATACGAGCCGTCATAGTGGTATTTTCTAAACGCTTTTTCGGCGTGAAGACGCAGCGCTTCTTTCTCCGTGTCTTCATCATTTTCATATTCAATCTGCTCGAGCGCGGCGCTGATGACATCAAATGAGAAACCCTTGCGCTGAAGCTGCATCTGGGCGCGCTGTTTGAGTTCTTTTGAGGAACATTTTTTATCCTTTTTAAGAAGCTTTTCAACATGCTTGACCGCTTCCCTCGTCTGATCCTCAAAGGAAAAGGAACTCAGCGCCTCCTTAATTGTCTCATCGTCAATTCCCTTCGCTCTCAGCTCTCTGAACAAAACGTCAGGGCCTTTTCCGTTCGTTTTTTTGTGGGTGCTGACATAGGCCGCGGCAAATTCCTGGTCGTTTAAGTACTTGTAGTCGTTGAGCTTATGGATGACTTCCGCAATGACAGGCGCTGAGGTTTCTTTTTTCTTTAAGTGGTCCTCTACCTCTTTCGTTGACCGCATTCGGTAGGATAAAAAGTCAAGCGCACGGTTGAAGCCTTTCTTTACTTCATCGCCGTATTGAATCTCATTGATGTCAAGGTCATCAAGCTCTTTTCCCTTTTTAAGCTCAAATTTCACGAGCACGTCCGCGTCCACACTGAAGGCGTATTTATCATCGAGAAAGATATTGAAGCGTTCCGTATTCTTTTTTTGCGCCGATATTTTTGTAATAAATGGCATCTTAATCTCCCTTCTGAGGCCTGAAAAGCGTTTTCTTTTATGAAAATGAGGTAAAGTATTGTTATTAGAACGATGAGGAGAGATGGTTATGAATATCGCAATGACAGGCGGAACCGGTTTTCTCGGCCAGCATCTGACAGGCGTTCTTACCCGCCAGGGACACCATGTTTATATTTTATCAAGAAACGCAAGTGAAACTGAACAAAAAAATATCACATATGTCCAATGGCTGACGGATGGAGCCGCACCGGAGCAGAAACTTCCTCATATTGATGTCTGGGTAAATCTCGCGGGACAATCGATTTTTGGCCGCTGGACAGAAAAAACGAAGCAGCAAATCCTCTCCAGCCGTATTCATGCAACGCGTGAAGTGCAGCGTCTTATTCATAAACAGAAGGAAAAACCGAAAGCGCTGATCCAGGCCAGTGCTGTAGGCATTTATGGCACAAGTCTTGAGAAGACCTTCACAGAGGATTCCGCAACGTCAGATGAGGATTTTCTCAGCCATACTGCACATTTATGGGAAAAAGAAGGACAGAACATTGAGGCGATGGGCATCCGGACGGTTTATGCGAGATTTGGCGTGATGCTTGGGGAAAAAGGCGCTCTCCCGCTCATGGTTCTTCCCTATAAACTTCTTGCCGGCGGCACGATCGGAACGGGCAGACAGTGGCTGTCATGGATTCATGTCGAGGACGCCGCCCAGATGATTCGATTTGCGATAGAAAACACCGACATCTCAGGACCCATAAATGTCACCGCGCCAAATCCTGTGGAAATGAAGCAATTCGGAAAAACGATTGCACGGGTGAAGCACCGCCCGCACTGGCTCCCCGTTCCGGAATTCTTTTTATCAAAGGCATTGGGTGAAATGAGTCTTCTGATTGTGAAAGGACAGCGCGCTCTTCCTAAAAAAGCGATAACCTCCGGATTTCGTTTTACATATTCGGACCTTGAATTCGCGCTCTCACAGCTGATAACGAACAGAAAAACTGTATAAAAACGGAAGGAAGCGTCAACCTTAAGAATAACATGGTTGAAGGAGGTCCTTTAATGGAAAAGAAGAGGGAGAAACATCAGCAAGGCGCCAACCTGAAGAAAATGCAGGAAGTTCTTTATTCAGGCGAATTTAAAAAAGCGGAAAAAGCTGCTAAGCGGAAATAGGAATACATAGGCCCTTTATGCCAGATACTATGTTTGTTTGATATCACTTTTTAGGGGGAATTTGATATGGGCAGAAATCATATCCACAAAAACCGTGATAAAAACAAACAAAAGCTTCCTCAAGTTCCCGACGCGTTGAAAAGGGAAACTGACGGCGTTTACGAAGAATATTCAAGCGAGCTTGCTGATGCGGATGACCGCGAAGCGCAAGAGCGCGCAAAAGCAGCAGACAACAGAGCGAAAAAGAAAAATCGTTAATGAAAAACCCCTTGTCTCCGTTTGAGACAGGGGGTTTTTTACAACTCGGTGAACCGTTCACGGATGGGCGTGCGCTTTTTGACTTCCGGCGCTTCGTCAGGATAGCCCGTTTGTATGATGGCGGCGAATCGTTCATCATCCTGTAAACCAAAGGCCTGGTGCACTACTTTGTCATAAAGGATTTTACCGCTTTTCCACACCATGCCGATCCCTTTTTCCCAAGCAAGAAGCTGAAGATTTTGGATCAAGGAGCTGGTTGCCGCAAAATCATCGTCCCGCGCTCTTTCATTTTCATCTTCTTGAAACACGACGAGCAGAAATCCGGGGACGCGTCCAAGTGTGTTTTTGAAATTTAGAAGCTTTTCCTCTGTCATATCCGGCTTGGCTTTTTTAGAGAACGCTGCAAATGTGTTGATCAGGTTGGCTTTTCCCGTCTCACTGGATACGTAAATAAATCTCCATGGCTCTGTCACTCTGTGATTTGGCGCATATTTTGCCGTTTCAAGCATGTCAAGAATGACTGCCGGAGGCACTGGCTCTTGTTTAAATTTTCGAATCGATCTTCTGCTGCGTATGATGTCCCGCAATGCTGAATGTTGATCTATCTGTTCGGATTGAGGCATACCGTCTCACCTTCCTAAACAATTGAAAATGATTATCATTCATAATGATAACGGAAAGTGCACCTTTTTGTAAACCTTCATCTGTATTAGATTTTAAGAATACGGGTTTCTGAGTATACAGCCGTTCCTGTCATGTTCACTTTCACTTGATCGCCTTCTTCGTTAATTTCAATTCCAACTTTTCCGTCTTTCCCGATTTCCTGCCCTTGTTCAATGATAAATTCACGCTGCTTGGCATGACCGTACTGTTTCATATAAGCCCCCATTACACCGGATGCAGTGCCCGTCACGGGGTCTTCTATCGTTCCCGAATATGGGGATGAAAAGTGGCGTCCGTGCAGGTCGCTGTCGGGGTGAACGGTTTCAAAGGTAAACGGGTGGACTGAAGCCTTTGGCAGATCAACTAACACGTCCGGAAACTGTTTGTTATCGGGCCTCATTTTTTTAGCGGCCTTTAATGATCTAAGCGGAACAATAGCTGTCCATATGCCAGTGCTGCCAAACACAATCGGAAGGTCTTCATGAAAATCTTCTTCCGTGATTCCTAGTGCGGCCGCAAGTTTTTTCCGATCGCCTGTAAATGGTTTGAATTGCGGGGAAGCCTGTTCAAGGGTAATATGAATGCGGCCGTCTTTTTCAGAAATCTTCACAGGCAGGGTACCGGCTTTTGTCTGGATGCTGTACGTTTTCCCGCTCTCCAGCATTCCTTTTTCGCATAATACGTAAAGAGAAGCGACAGTTGCATGGCCGCATAAATTCATTTCGTGTCCAGGGGTAAAGTAACGGAGTTCAAGATCAGCCGACTCGCTATTCCGAATAAAGGAGGTTTCTGAATATCCGGCACGCTCCGCTATAATCTGCATCTCTTCTTCCGTGTAATGGTCTCCCTTCAATACAACGCCTGCGGGGTTTCCTTTGCCGGGACTGCTTGTAAATGCTTCATATTTTAATACCTCTATTTCTTTCACTTGTCTGCCCGCCCTTTCTTTATCAATGTCTCTGTTAGTATAGCAAAAATGATTGAGAATTTTCCGTCATTATCAAAAAACCCATTTTCTTTTGAAAATGGGTCAGATTATTGTTTTAGGATTTTGTCATCTTTTCAGCGTGATGGAAACCCCTTATGGACGAGCATCGGAGCAACCTTTCTTAGGTTAGGCAAGACGCGCCTCCGTTCCTTTCAAACAAGTGATCACCGAAGCGCAGGACTTGCAACGAGTGCGAGGTTTTATCGACACGCTGGGACCCCGTCTCGTTAGACGGAGTCTTTTTTGCTTTTGCCGATCAGCCGCGTGACGAGGAACATGGTGACAGAAAGGGATCTGTTTTTTCGGTACGCCAAGTATTTGCCGCGCCACTCCGGTTTGTATTTTTCTTTAAAGGCCCTAAGCCCGCTGAAGCTGTACATGTATCTGACATTATTAAAAATGACAGCGGCAAATCTTTCTGACCAGAAGGATGTAAAGGAGGTGCCGACATTGGACAGTGGCGCCATTCCCATATTAAACGACGTACAGCCTTCCTCCTTCGCCCATAAAAACATGCGGATGAACAATGCGTCCATAATGCCACTCGGGGCGTCATCACGGTAGCGCATCAGATCGACCGAGATCTCCCCTTCTTGGTACATCGGCATGACATTTGCAAACGCAACGATCTCTCCTTCTGCGTTTTTCATGCAGGCAATCGGCGCTTTCTGTAAATATGAGGGGTCAAAAAAGCCGAGCGAGAATCCTTTTTCTTTTTTCGAGCCGAGCCATTCATCTGAGATCTGTTTCAGTTCCTCCAAAAACGCATTAGAAAATGGAGGATGGTCGACATGAAAGGAATATTCCTCCCGCTCAAAGCGGTTATTGATTGCCCGAAGGCCGGCTTTTTTCTTCCCGGTCAAGGTAAAAGTATTTAAATCCACGTAGGCTTCCTCGCCCAGTTTAAAGAAGTTATAGCCAAAATCGTGATACAGCGCCATGTCAGCTCGTTCAATTTGGTAAAACAGAACACTGAATCCTTTCTGATGCGCTTCGTTCAGAAATTCTTCCAGCACGAGCGAAAACGATTCCCTTTGGCCTGACGGATCACCGAGCACGACCAGCCTTCTGGCGATTTTCCCAAACAGAAGAAGGGCATTCCCATCACTTGAAAAATAAAACCGCTTATCTCCAAGATAGCCGAGATGGCTCAGCGCGTTCCCGCCACTTTCATTTAAAAATGAAGCAAGACGCTCTGGGTCAGCTTTTTCCCCGATTGGTTTTGTCTTTTTGTGATACACCACTGTAAATAAAAAGAAGAACAGCGGCACAATAATGATCGCCATGATGGTTGCATAGGTAATGTGCGAGGTGCTGTGAACGAAATATTCGTGGCGCATCACCTTCTTCATATGGTCCCAAATGAAACCGGCAATGAGGTTATAGTTAAAGAGCGCCACAGTGAAAAGCGCAGCAGCAAATATCATTTGTCCGAGTGTATAGGATGCCTGTTCTCGGACAAATTGTCTTTTCAAAAGCACCAGCAATACGATAATGATCGGAAGTACGAATATCGCACTGATGTTAAGTCCTTTTAAAAAGCTGAACACAAACCCGCCCACAAGCGCTGAAATCGCCATCGTATAGGAGCGTTTTGTCCGTTTATAAAGCTCAATCGGCAAAATCAGCAAAATGAGCGCTGAGCTTAAGGACAGGCCATTGAACAGCAGAAGGGCCGGGTGCGGTATGTGCGGAATAACGGTCAGCCTGTCAATCGGCAGAGATACTGAGGCTAGGACAATCAACCCGGCAACAAACACAATAAGTGAAAGCGAGCCTTGCAAAATTCTGAGTAATATCGCCCGCTGGATGACAAGCAAAACGTTTGTCGTCTCAATTGCCGGTGCGATGCGCGGGTTCGTTTCGAGCCGTTTCATTGTATTTTCGGTCAGGTCGCCGGCAGCAAAGAACAGCCCGAGACCGAATGGGATAAATGAATAGACGAGCCTGTACAAAACAATAGATGTCACAATGGCCTCTTGATGATAGCCAAGCTGCTCCATCCCGAGCAAAAACAAAAGGTCAAACGAGCCGAAGCCGCCCGGCACGAGGCTGATCATTCCTCCGATCGACGCGATGACGAACACTCCGAACACAGACCTGATATCAGCATGAATGCCCATAGCGGACAATGACAGATAGATGACAGTTCCGGCCATAAGCCATTCGGCAACGGAAGCGCCGATATAAGCGAAAATCGGATTTTTCATTTTGTCCGCATTCTCTTCGTCTCCGCTTTTTCGGCTTTTGATTTTCGCCACCGCCAAAGATACCGGCAAAATCAGCGCAAAACCGATCACAACTGCCCACAGCCAAGGCTTTTCATTGATCATTTTATCCACTGGCAGCACTCGCACGGCGGCGAAAACGCTGAAAACGGATAACCCGAGAAGCATAGATGATGTAAGCCAGGCAATTCCTTTTACGAGCGCCTTATGGTCTTTTGTATGCTCCTTATAGAACATCATTCTTAACCCAACCCCGGCTAAACCCCCGAACCCAAGCACATTATTAAATGAATTGGCGATCCAGGAAACCTTGAATACCTTTCCGTTGGTGATCGATAGGCGCATCGAGTATTTCAGGACGTAATCATACAGCGACATGGCCGCAACAGCCAGCAAGCCGACCAATACAAGGATAAATAAATCCATACGTTCCAGGCCGTTGATGACCATGAGCGTGCGTTTGAATGACAGATTTGTCAGTTCTTTTTTTGATTGATAAATAACAAATAGTAAAACCGCAATAGGAAAAACAATTTTTAAAACGGATAAAGCATTCTTTTTAATCAGCAATGGTCTCTCCAATCATATTCTAGTTCAATCTGCTTCCCTAATAATCTCCAACCCATTATACACTACCGTTATTTTTCGGACAAAGTCCCGCATGCGGTTTCTGCTCACTTTCTTTCAGGAGTGAAAATCGAGTAATATGGTAGAAGGAGCGAATGATGAGGAAGTGATGAAATGGAATATAATTTACATGATACAACGGTATTAAACGAAAACATTCTTTCATCTGAGGAACGGGAAATATGGGTGCTCTATATGAAAGTGCTAACCTCTGCCGGGCTCGGTGATGTGTCCGAGTGGATGAAGCTTGATATGAGCATGCCGCAAATGAAAGTGCTGATGCTATTAAACAACCATGGAACTCTGAAAGTAAGTGATATTGCTGAAAAAATGGGGGCATCTCTGTCCAATACAACGGGGCTGCTTGATCGCCTTGAGAAATCAGGGTTTGTCAAACGATCACATTCTGAAGAGGACCGCCGCTCAGTGGTTGTTCAGTTGACGGAGAATGCAAAAAATATTTTTCGGGGCCTTTATGAAAAGGGCCACCTGAAATTAAAGCGTTCCTTGGAGCTGCTGTCCCCTGAAGAAAAACAGGCTGTTTCCGAAGGGCTTTCTATCCTTTCCAAAGCATTAGAGAGAGCGAAAAAAGAATAAATCTACCAAGTCTGTCTTCTGCAAACCGTGGAGGCAGGCTTTTTTCATTGACATTTAATTCACTTAGAATGAATAATATATTTAAAGTGAACAAAAAGGGAGTTGATGAATATGTCTGAAGCATCGATAGAACAGAAAAGCCAAAAGTGGGCGATTAGCCTGTTTACCATCGGTGTGTTTATGGCTGCGCTGGATAACGGTATTATTTCGGCGGCTTTAACAACGATAAACGAGTCGTTTGCCGTTTCTCCTTCCTGGGGGTCGTGGGGCATTACCCTTTATACGCTCGGCCTTAGCGTCAGTGTGCCGATCGTCGGAAAGCTTTCCGACCGCTACGGCAGAAAGAAACTCTTTCTCATTGAGGTTTGCCTCTTTGGACTTGGTTCATTGCTTGTTGCTTTGAGCCAAAGCTTCCCGCTCTTTTTGATCTCACGGCTGATTCAGGCACTTGGGGGCGGCGGTATTTTCATTATCGGCAGCTCACACATTCTCGCTACCCTTCCAAAAGAAAAACAAGGGAAGGCACTTGGGCTGCTTGGCGCGATGAACGGGATGGCTGCTGTGCTCGGGCCGAATATCGGAAGTTTCCTGCTTGATTGGACTGGTTCTTGGCACTGGCTGTTTTTGATTAATCTGCCAATTGCCGTGTTATTGGTTGTTTTCGGCGCATGTTTTATTGCAGAAACGAAAGCGCCTGTAGCTAAACGGCTTGATGCGGCGGGAATCTTCCTTTTATCCTTGTCGATTTTAGCTGTGATGTACGGCATGACGAATCTTGACGGGGCAAATCTCTTCACCAGCTTGGGAGATCCCAAGGTTTACGGGTGTATTGGTTTTGGCATGCTCTGTTTTGCGGGGCTTATCTTGTTTGAAAGACGGGTTGAACTGCGCGGGGGCGATCCGATTTTGGCGTATTCTCTGCTGCGGAACCAACTGTTTCAGCGCACGCTTATCATCGGTTTGTTATCTGGCGGACTCTTGGCGGCGGTCATTTTTATCCCGTCATATGTTGAGCAGTATTTGGGTGTTCCTGCCGCAAAAGCAGGGTATTGGATGACTCCGCTTGCGTTAGCTTCAGGCATCGGCGCTTGGCTAGGCGGAGCGCTCACCGACAAAAAAGGACCGGTGAAAACCGTTATACTTTCCGGAATCATTTCATGTGCGGGGTTTGCTTTATTTCCGCTCTGGGTGACGGGGAAATGGGAGTTTGTGATCGCAAGTGTGGCAGCTGGAATCGGCTTTGGCTTTCTGTTGGGCGCGCCGCTGAACGTCCTAGTATCAGAGGCGGCAAAAACGAATAAGGGCACAGCGCTTGGCACGCTTTCATTGGTAAGGCAAATCGGGCTGACATTGGCGCCGACTCTTTATGCAGGTTTTATCACAGCCGGGTTTGACCAAATCGGTGATGAAATCAAGAGCCGCTTATCGGACAGCGGACAATCAGAAACGGCAATGCAGATGATGCCGGAGATCGACAGTTCTGATGTTTCTTCTTTACAAGAACAAATCGAACGCATTCCCGTGCCTGAAGTCAAAACTGCGATAAGCGATGCCATTCATGCGAGTGTCGCTAGCGGCTACGATCATTTATATGCTGCTGCCGCTGTGATTTCTCTGCTGGTGATTGCCGCTATCAGTCTTCCGGCTTTCCGCCAGAAAAAACGTTAAGACCATCCCATCCGTTTAGAAAGCTCCGTCATCTGGGCGATATGATGATGTGAGTGCCAGACATACAGCCCGAGCGCGTTCTCCAAGGTCATGATCTCTTTTGTGTCGGGGTGATAAAAACCGCGCTGAAATTGCTGATCCGTCAGGGTGCGGAGAAGAGCCGTCCACCTCCCGTGAAGCGCCTGCAAAAGCGCGAGTGAATCGCTTGGATCTGCTGTTTTCGAGTCCTTTAGCTCCGACCACGCTTTTTCATCATATGGACGGATGGCCGGTGTCTCTTCCGTCAAGCTTAATTTAAACCGAATATAGCTGTTCATATGACTGTCAGCCAGATGATGAACCACTTGCCGAACGGTCCATCCCCCGTCCCGGTATGGTGTGTCCAGCTGGCTGTCCGTCATGCCTTCTACGGCTTGCTTCAGTTTGGCAGGCACTTTTTCAAGCGCTTGAATCCATTCCTCTTTTTGCTCCTTCGATACGGATTTCCTCGGCTTGTATTCTCCTATTGGGTAGCTTAGATTGGCTTTTGTCATGGAAGTTCCCCCTTCTGATTCGTCATCTCCCTTATTTTACAAGAAAAAGATTGTATCTTGTGATTATTTCTCATACAATAAAAACGACACGTATGTCATTTTTATTGTATAGGGGGATGAATCATGGAAAAACCGTTGTTTCGCAAAGGGCTGATGACACTGTTAGCCTCGCAAACTATTTCTTCACTTGGAGACTGGCTTCACATTTTGGCCGTGCTGACATTGTCCGCTTTTCAGCTTCACGCTTCATCGTTAGATATGTCATTTTTAATGATGTCATTTGCTATGCCTGTCATTATACTCGGCCCGGTATCGGGATTGTTAGCCGACCGCTTTGACAGAAAAACAATCATGTTTCTGTCGGAAATCGGGCGTGCCCTCACCGTTATCAGCTGCGTTTATGTCAGTGAGCTTTGGCAGCTTTACGTATTGCTAAGCCTCCAGAGCAGTTTTTCTTCCCTTTTTTCACCTGCTAAAAATGGAAAGCTTAAGGAATTGGCCCCGGAAGCTCACATTCAGCAGGCCGTCTCCGTCAGCAGCATGATCGATAACAGCGCAAAAGTCTTCGGCCCCGCCCTCGGCGGCATGCTGATCGCCGCTGTCTCTATCCATTCTGTTTTCTATATCAACGCCGGCGCCTTTCTTCTATCCGCTGTCATTTTGTTTTTCCTCCCCAGAGATGCTTTTTTACAAAAAGCCCATACACCTCAAGAAAAAATGCCGGCAATCGCTTCTATAATAGAAGGGCTTCAGTTTATGAAACGGGTGCCGCTTCTTTTAACAGGCTTGCTCACTGCTTGTGTTGTTCTCTTTGTTTTGCAGATTGGTGATTCACAGGCGATTATCCTCATCCGCTCTTTTTCAGGCGCGCCGCCCGAGCTTGCAGGCTGGTGCATGGCCGTAAGCGGAGTCGGCATGCTCCTTACGGCAGCAATGATCGGCAGACGGCGAATCACTTCTTATTTGCTTCATTTCTCAGCAGGGACCTTTCTGCTTGGACTAGCGACTGGAGGTGTGCCATTTCTGAGCGGCATGGGAATTGCCGGCATCGCTCTTTTTATTTTCGCTTTTTTCATCATGGGAGCGGCTTTTGGCCTCGTTCATATTCCTTTTCAAATTCTCGTGCAGACAACGGTGCCTGTCGATTACAGCGGCAGGGTGTTTGGCGCCATTCAGAGCGCGACGACCCTCGCCTCCATCCTCGGCATGGCGGGCGGGGGCGTACTGGCGGAATGGATCGGCGTATCACTGGCTTTTCTTGTCTGCGGCTGCTTGCTGATTACGGTCGGGTTGATTACACTAGTAGGTAAGAAAATTGCAGAAAGCAGGCGATATCTTGTCACCGAAAGTAACAAAGGAGCACAAGGATAAACGTCAGGCGGAGATTTTAGAGGCTGCCAAAATCGTGTTTAAACGAAAAGGATTCGAATTAACGACAATGAAGGACGTTGTGGAAGAGTCAGGTTTTAGCCGCGGCGGTGTCTATCTTTACTTTTCAAGCACTGAGGAGATGTTTCGCCGCATCATTGAAGCCGGGCTTGATGAAGGGCTCCGAAAACTTGATGAATCAGCTGAACATCAAAGTGTTTGGACCGCCATTTCCAGCTATTTGGATGAACTTTCTGAAGGTCTGCGGGATGCAGCGGATACACTGGCGCCGGTGCAGTTTGAATATTTAGTAACCGCTTGGCGCAATGAAGAACGGCGGCAGTATTTGGAGAAACGGTATGATCTTTTTGTAGAAAGGTTTTCAAAGCTACTGCAAAAAGGAATCGATCAGGAGGAATTTCAGCCGGTGCAGCCTCTGGAGACGATTGCGAAGTTTTTCCTCAATATAAATGACGGCATCATCCAGAACGCGCTTTATTTTAATGAAGAAAAAGCTGATGTATCCGGGCTTGCTGAATCTGCAAAACTGTATTTAAAAACGGTGCTGCAAGCGGATGAGAAATAAGTAACGCGGCAGGAGCCTCTCTCCTGCCGCTTGCTTTCACCCTGCGTGATCACCCACTTCCGCTGTTGCTTTCTTCTGTTTTGGCTGATAGACCTTCCCCACAAATAAGTAACCGTACTTGAATTTATTCAGTGCCCATGAGGTCAGGATCGGGCCGGCTGTACACACGGCAAACAATAGAAGAACAGCCGGTACGGCAGGAATTCCGGGCATATTTGTAAGTAAAACGTAGCCTATGATCATAAAATAGGCATGGAGCAGATAAATCGAAAAGGAATAGTTGCTGATAAACATCATGATTTTTGGCACATGCTTCATTTTCGAAAACAAGTGAAAGCACAGGAAAATCATGCTTGTCGAATACAGCATGATATCAGGCCGTTTCGAGCTGATCATGCCGGTATTCCCGGCATAAGAAACCGTGACAACAAGCGCAGCAGAAGCTAATGCAAATCCGTATATCACCCAGCGGTATTGGTTCAGCAGCGCTAAAAAGCGCTTGTACTCTTTTCCGCAATAGTAGGCAAGACAAAAGTAGAAGAGCCAGCCTGCGAACGGAACCCAGAAGAACGGAAACGACCCGCCTTCTTCAGAAGCAGGAGCCGGGCTGACCGCTGAGAAATAACTTAAATAAACGGCTGTCACCACAAATGAGATGGACAGCACCCATTTCGGCGATGCTTTTTTCAAATACTCGTGAAACATCATGTGCAACATGTAAAATTGAAAGATGACAAGAATGAAGTATCCGATAAAATTTCCTAACAATACGTTCGCCAGATACTTTTGCACTATCGCGAGAAAGGTAACCTCTCCCCCCATCGCACTTGTCATCAACAGGGCATCAATAGCCGCGATAAATAAAAAAGGAACGAAAATCACTTTTCCCCGCTTCTTTAAAAAACCGCCCGGCACCCCGCCAGGATAAGAACGGGCCAGCAAAAATTCAGAGATGAAAATGAAAGCAGGCGTGCTGAACATCAGGAGTGTCCGAAAAGAATCTACGGTGTGAGAAATATTTGTGAGAGCTTCTGCTTGAAGCATCAGGACCATTGAAATGATATGGAGCAGGACGACACTTAAGCACGAAATGCAACGGATCATAAAAATTTCTTTAATTTGCATAACAGCGCTCCTTTTATTTCAAATTTTTAGAAATCGATGGTTGTACCTTAACATGGCCTTTGTATTTGAAAAAGTGCCTAATGTCATAAATGAGAGTATGTATGATTGACTAAGTCACTTTTTGGCAGATTTTACTCAAACAAGATTGCTGTGAGAATCCAAAAAACCTGCTGTAATGGAGACAGCAGGTTTTTTCATATCAAAATATTAATTTGTATTGAGGCCTCCGCCATTCAGCCCTTCTTTGATATAGCCGTTCACTTGGCTATTCGAAAGCAAGCCAATATGGCCGATGCCATAAAGCTGGATGTTTCTCGCTCCCTGTAATCGAGACAAGCTATTCATTACGATTTGATCATTTTGGCTGTAGATAGATGTATAGAGGATTTTTTGATTAGGATCTGTACCAGGCAGCGCTACAGATGACACTAAACCATTAGCCCCTCCAAGTGTTACGACGTTTTGAATCTTGTTGCCCCCACCTAGATATTTAATATAATACAGCGTGTTGGCGCCGCCCATACTATGAGCGACAATATCTACTTTTTTGGCTCCCGTCTCTTTTAAAACCCGGTCAATATATGAAGCAAGCTGCGGGCCATTGTTAAAGTTGTTTCCTGTTTTATCATAAAAATCAATGGCATACAGTTTGTTGCTTTGCCATCCTTGAGAAATTAAGTAGTTTTTAATAGTAAAAAAGTTGTATGAGGCACCGCTTATTCCATGAACAAGAACGACAGGATTATGTACTGATTCAGCTTTTGCGCTTGACGGCGGTGCGGCTAGAACAGATAGAATCAGCGATAAACAGATAGTGGATGCAATAAGTATTTTTTTCACGTTCATTCCCCCTTAAAATGTTTGTACCATCAATTTCCTATTATACATAAAAAATCTATATTGTTAATACTTTTTTCAGAAAAGTCAATTAAAAAAGGATTGCTATGTTTAAGGGGGCCAATATGATATTTTCTGAACACAAGACCTATCTGCCATCTTTATTTAACAAGCTGACCGGGTTGTGTTCCCTTCCTCCCTTTTCTATAATAAGGGGAATAGGCAGTTAGGATCACAGTTGAGCACTGGCTCATCTTTCTTGTGAAACAGCCATAGACACGGAGGATAGCATGAGAGTATTGAAATACGCCATATTAGGGCTTTTGCGGAAAGGCGAATTGAGCGGATATGATATTACAAGTTATTTTAAAGAGGAGCTCGGCCAATTTTGGAGCGCCAAGCACAGCCAGATTTATCCTGAGCTTAAAAAGCTCACGGATGAAGGATTTATCACGTTCCGCACAACGATTCAAGGCACGAAGCTGGAGAAAAAGATGTACACCCTGACAGACAGCGGAAAGCAGGAGCTGCATGAGTGGCTGATCCGCCATCACCCGATACCGGAGACGGTGAAAGATGAATTTATGCTGAAGGCTTATTTCATTTCTTCCCTGTCGCGGCAGGAGGCTTCTGATTTGTTCACAGACCAGCTGCGAAAACGCAAAGCCAAGCTGTCTGATCTGCGGGGAAGCTATGAAAAGCTTATGGCTTCAGCGGAACCTATATCGTTTCATTCACCGGACTTCGGACACTATCTCGTGCTGACGAAAGCGCTGGACCGGGAGAAAAACTACGTTTCTTGGCTGGAGTCGATTTTAGCGATGATAGATGAGGAGTAGCGGGAGCAGCCTTCGGACCGGACGCGTATGTAGCCTGCTTTCCTTCATAGGGTTTAACGATATGCAAAAAGCATCTGCCTCGGGGACAGATGCTTTTTTAAGGTCGGAGCGCTTTCAGCCCCGCCGCAAAGGTAATGGCCGCAAAAGCAAGCAAGATGCCGCAAATCCCGAGAATATCTGTGACGTGCGCACCGTTAGCGAGAATCTCAGTCAGCCCGCTCATCGCCCACTTTTGCGGAAGAAATTCAGCGATGGACTGCATAAATGTCGGCTCAATGTCTATCGGCCAATACATTCCGCTTACCATACACGTTGCGATGACGAACAAGTTGCCGAACGCAAGCTGCTGTTCCGGCGTTCTGACATTGGCCGCAATGGCCAACCCGATGCCGACAACGGTCAGCAGGAAAAGTGATACTAACACAATAACCGCAGCCGGATTGCCCCAGCTGATGCCAAACAGCCAATGGGTAGCGAGAAGCAAGATGCCGAATTGAATCCACCCAATCACAAAGAAGGACAGCACATATCCTGCACCGATTTCCGCCCGGCTGACAGAGGCTGTTAGCAATCTGGACCAGACCCCGTTTTTTCTTGCCTCTAAAATGGTTCCCGCCGCCCCCATCATGGTCAGCATGACAAACAAAATAGAAAAACCTGCTGCTCTGGAGGCTGTGTCACTTGCGCCAGCCCCTTCTTTTTTATCGCTGAGCGTCTTTCGTTTGACAGCTGGTGCCGCATCTTCATGCTCTTTGGCGATAACTGTTTTATAGGCCGCCTTCCAGCTCTCCCCCGCTGCCTGAGCTGACGTTTTCGCCGCGGCAACCTGAATATTGAGTTTTGCCAATGTGCTTTCCGCATATTGTTTGGCCATTGGCGCTTCCGACAGTTCCGGGCCGTGGCGGAAGACCAGCTCAGGATGTTTTCCTTTTTCCAACTGTGTCTGGAACGATTGGGAAATGGTGATAATCCCGGCAATCTTCTTTTGTTTCAGCTTTTCTGACGCTTTGCTTTCAGACATGGTTTCAAATGTATACATATCATCGTGTGTCTTCAGCAGCCGAACATAATGCTGCGAAAGAATCGTGTCGTCCTGATCAACGATCGCAAGCCGCAGCTTGTCATCACTGCTGCCAAGCATCCCTCCAAAAACAAAGGTCAGCAAAAGCGGGGCAGCGAACATCATCAAATAGTTCTGCCGCTTCTTGAAAACGAGAGAAAGCTCAATTCCGCAAATGGCTAAGATTTTTTTCACTTGGTGTACCTCCTTATCTTGTATGAAGCCGTCTGATGCCAAGCATGAGTGAACAAAAGCCGATCACTGCAAAAAGAAGCACAGGCTTTTGAAGGTCAGCCCAGCCTCCTCCTTCCATTAAAGAAAGAAAGCCGTCAAGCGCCCATCGATTCGGCACCGCTTTGGATACAGACTGCAAGAAGTCCGGAAATTGGTACAGCGGCAGCATGGACCCGCCAAGAACCGCAAGCAATTGAATGCCGAAGCCGCCGATCACATCCGCCGATTTCATATCGCTGATACATGACGCAAGTAATATTGAAACGCCGGATACAGCGGCAGCGTATGAAAGCCCGAGTACACTGACAAACAGCAAATTGCCTCCCCAATCTACTCCAAATACTTTGATCGTGACAATCAGGAATATCAAAAATTGTATAATGGCAAACAAATAGGTTCCGAGCCATTTCCCGAAGAGAATGACAGATTTTTGCGCAGGCGTCATCAGCATTCTGGCAAGCGTTTCCGTCTCTTTTTCCTGTAAAAAGGATTTCGCTCCGACTGTCATATGAAACAGCATAAACATGCAAAGCATGGCCGCCGAATAGTACTGAAAACTGGTAACGGCCTTGCTGCCGACGGATTGTTCTTTCATAGTCAACTTATTACCCGTTTCTTTTTCAAGCACCTTGACCAGGTTGTCTGCAAAGTGTGAGGGATCAAGCTTTCCTTGTTTAACAGCTGATGTTTTGCTGACGTAGTCCATTGAAGCTGACGCAGCTTCTTTTACCGTTTTATATTGGTCTATGAACGACGCGGCGGCTGTTTCGATGATGGAACTTTTTAATGTTTGATCAGGAGCAGCATAAACGAAAGCTGATGTTTTGCCGGCTTCCCAATGTTTCGGGATGACGATGCCGACATCGATTTTCTTTTCTTCAAGCAGTTTCTTCAGCTCGTCTTCGCTGCC
This sequence comes from Bacillus sp. MSP13, assembly GCF_000815295.1. NCBI lineage: Bacteria > Bacillati > Bacillota > Bacilli > Caryophanales > Bacillaceae > Bacillus > Bacillus sp. MSP13. Next base: position 266,842 of record NZ_JXAQ01000014.1, on the reverse strand, counting down.
AGCTTGTGTGACCTTTAGCGACTTCATTTTTTTGAGCACATCTGTTTGAAACATATTCGCTGCATCTGACTGGTCTGACTGGTCTGACTGGACATAGCCGACTTTGATGCCGTCAATCTGGCTGCCTCCGTCAACAACCGATCCGAGCGCCGCCCCTAAAATACAGGTTAGGATCAGCGGCATTAAGATCAGCATCATAAACCCTTTTTTGTCCGTGATTCTGATTTTGACATCTTTCCATGCGATCCACATGCTTTTTTTCATAGCCGTTCCTCCTAATCCCGCAACGTGCGGCCGGTCAGATTCAGAAACAGGCGCTCCAGGTTTGGTTCCTGCACTTGCAGAGACAGCAGGTTGATATGATGGGCAGCGGCCTCCGCAAGCAGTCCGGTGACGACGTTCTCATGGTGTGCCGCGGAAATTTCAATTCTGAGCCCTGACTCATGTACGGTCACATCATTTACATGGGCCAGTGAACGGATCGCAAAAAGAAATGCTTCATCGATTGCATTGACAGTGAGCTGGATAATGGTATCGCCGCCAAGGCGGCTGCATAAATCGGTTTTTGTGCCGATCGCAATCATTTCTCCCTGATCAATAATGCCGATCCGGTCGCATAAATACTCGACCTCTTCCATGTAATGGCTCGTATAGATCACCGTCATGCCCGTTTCATTGAGCTGTTTCACCGTTTCTAAAATATGATTCCTCGATTGAGGGTCGATGCCGACAGTCGGTTCATCCATGATCAGCAGCTCAGGCTTGTGCATTAAGGCGGCACCGATATTGATTCTTCGCTTCATTCCGCCTGAGAACGTTTCAATTTTATCCTTGGCCCGCTCAGTCAGGCCGACATATTCAAGGACCTCTGCCGATCTTTTTTTGGCCTCGCCGTGCATAAGTCCGTACATTTTCCCCCAAAACATAAGATTTTCATGGGCCGTCAGCGTCGGATATAAAGCAATTTCCTGCGGGACAACGCCGATTTTTTGTTTCGCTTTGGCGGTTTGTTTGCCGATCATATAGCCGCCCACTGTGATATTCCCGCTGTCATGCGGCACGAGGCCGGAAAGCATCGAGATGGTTGTGGACTTTCCCGCACCGTTCGGCCCGAGCAGTCCGAACGACTCCCCTTTTTGGAGGGAAAAAGAGATGCCTTTCACGATTGTTTTTTTCCATATGCCTTTTTGATGTTTTCTGCTTGCAGCACGTCGTTTCACTCCTTTTGTAATCCCATTGCCATTGTAGAAAAAAGAAAGGCGTGCGGCATGTAGCGGCAGATAGAATGTAAGGCATGAAAAAAAGGCCTTTAACAGGCCTTTTCAAAGAAACGCATATGCTGAATGTCATATGTCAAAAGTCAGACACACCATGTCTGACCGAATAGATAGCGGCTTGGGTTCTGTCTCTGACAGACAGCTTGCTGATAATGTTTGACACATGATTTTTCACTGTGCCTTCTGTAATGTACAGTTTTTCGGCAATTTCTTTGTTATTCAGCCCATACCCCAGCTCAGCCAGCACTTCCAATTCACGCTCGGTCAGGTCGAGCAGCTCCTTAGGTTTATCTGTCTCGTTTATCCCTTTCAGCTGTTTTTCGCGCTTCCATTCATTCAGCATCTGTGCAGTCAGTTCCGGAGGGAGCACCATTCCGCCAGATTGAACTGTCATCACCGCTTTTACAATCGTGTCGGCTGACATATCCTTCAGCAGGTATCCGCTCGCCCCTTCTTCAAGCGCTTCTGCAATCAGCTCTGAATCCTTGAAGGTCGTCAGCATCAAAACCTTGACACCAGGCAAAGAACTTGTAATCAATTTTGCCCCCTCAACTCCGTTGGAGACCGGCATTCGGATGTCCATTAACACGATATCCGGCTCAAGTTCTTTCGCCTTTTCGAAGGCTTCCTGCCCATTTCGCGCTGTTGCGATCACATCAAGCTCTTCCCTGAGCTGCAGCAGTGATGCCAGCCCTTCTCTGACGATATCCTGATCGTCGGTAATGATGATCTTAATCATGAAAAACTCTCCTTTTGCTGTGCGGGCCCGAAGCTCCATTTTTTATTAGCCAGTGAAAATTCGGAGATTACAGTAAACCCCTGATTTTGTTCGCTCTCAAAACGGATAGTTCCGCCATGCTCCGCTGCCCGCTTTTTCATGTTCAATAGGCCAAAGCCGAGTGCCGTCTCGGGATTTCCTTTTCCGTCATCCTTAATGACAAGGCTGATGTTGTCCGTTGTGCAGGCAAGCTGTATCGAACAAGCTGTGGCGCCCCCGTGCCGTTTGGCATTGGTCAGTGCTTCCTGCACTGTTCTGACCAATGTCGGATGAAGAGATAGCGGGATCAGCGCAGGATCGCCGCTGACCGCAAATTCGGTTGTAACTCCCGCATTTTTGTAAAAGTCTTCGGTCAGCTGTTTCAACGAATCGATGACCGAAGGAGCATTTTCCGTTTGCAGAGTGCGCACTGATAAACGGACGTCATCAAGCGCTTCACGAGCAAGTGTTTCACAAACACTAACTGTCTCCTCCGCTTTGTGGCCGTCTCTTTTTTGCCATTCGCGCAGAAGCTGCAGCTGGACGAGAAGCGCCGTCATTTTGTGTCCCACTGTATCATGGATGTCCCTTGCCATTCTGTTCCGTTCATGAATGGCCGTCAGTTCTTCAACCTGCTTCGCATATAAATGCAGCTCCTGGTGCACGGCAGACAGCGCCAAGTGGGATTCCGTCAATTCCTGAACCTGCTGTTTCGCCGTATCTTGCGCATCCAACAGCTTGCGGATTAATTTGCCGACGACTCCGCAGAAGACGACAAATGTCATGCTAATGCAATGATCCATAACATACTCATCGCCGAACTTATGATATGTACGAATGAGCACAATCAGCCACATCATAAAACAAAGACATAGAACAGACCATACTGTTTTTCGATCAAATCCTTTCATAAAAAAGGTAACAGCAACTGGACTTAGCAATGTGATATATAAGCCTGTACCCGGAAACATGAAACCGAACGAGAAACCCACTGTAATATCAATCAAACAAAACAAGATGGCATATTTCTCTGTTCTTAACAAGAGATGGTTTGATAAAAAGATGGCAGCACTTACAGCTATGAACAAATACTCATACCAACGGTCATCCTTAACATGAAAAAAGTAAACCGAACAGCTTACCATTAAAGTGAAAATCCTAGTAAATATAAGAGCCTTCACGCTCATCACTCCCGTTACCCAATTCCCTTCTTATCATACCTGCCACAGGTCATTTTTGACAGGAGTTTCTGGAAATTAAAAAATCCCCCTGCCGTTTTTTCGGCAAAGGGGATTACAGTCAAATCACAAATACAATATGGGCCCCGGAAACAGGATCTTTTACCCGGAAACTGTTTTCTGTTTCTTCGATCGAATACCCGGCACGTTTCACTCGATCTGCCACTCGGCCCAGTTCCTCTTGATGAGGCAGAACAACCTTGTACTCATCTAGTCCGCTGGCATTTGTCGGTTTAGGCGGTGCGTTTTTTCCCGCCCAAATGTTTAAACCGATATGATGATGATATCCTCCGGCTGAAACGAAGAGCGCGGACATGCCCGTATAGTTTCCGACAATGTCAAAGCCCAGTACATCTGTATAAAACGTTTTGGCTTCGTTCAAATCACTGACATGCAGATGAATGTGTCCGATGGTGGTACCATTTGGAAGTATTGTTTTCCGCTCATCTCCGGCCTCTTCCAAAAGACCTTCGATGTCAACAGCGGTTGTCGTCATGACGTAGTTTCCTTCACGATCACGCTGCCACGTGCTGCGGGGGCGGTCAGCGTATATTTCAATGCCATTTCCATCAGGATCAGACAGATAGAGTGCTTCGCTGACCGCATGATCCCCGTGGCCGATGGCAATGCCGTGTTCAATCAGGCGGGCAAGCGCCATACCAAGCTCCTTCCGGTTCGGAAGAAGAATCGCAAAGTGATAAAGACCCGCTACAGACCGTTCAGGCAAGACAACAGCGCTCGGATTTTCTTCAAGAATAAGCAGGGCGCGTTTTCCATCAGCCGTTAATTGAGCTTGGCGGTCCGTCTTTTGTAAGACTTGAAAACCGATGACGTCACGGTAAAACGCAAGAGACCGCTCCAGACTGCGGATTGTGAGTTTGACATCTCCAATATGTGTGTCTTCATGAATGCTGGTCATGCTGTACGCCTCTTTTCTTATGCTGATATGTTTTCGCTCTTTTTTCCTTTAAACACAAATGGGTCCAGCGCCAAGAAACGGCTTCCTGATAGCGTAAGGTGGATGGATGTAAAAAGCAGAAGGTAATCAAATTCTGCATTCCCCATGAAAGGCGCTTTCAGCTTGACTGTAATAATGGCTCCGATCATTGTGAGGGCAAACAGGACGCCGACAATACGTGTAGCCAATCCGAAGAAGACAAGCACGCCGCCAACGAGTTCAATCGTTGCGATGACATACGCCATAAAGCTTGGCAGGCCTAGGCTTCCGAAAAATTGGATGGTGCCTTCCATTCCCTGAAACTTTGATAAACCGTGAACAAAAAAGATAATACCTGTCATAACTCTTAAAAGTAATGTGCCGATTTCAAATGATTTATTCATGTTATCCTCCTTGATAAATGTTATCACTTACTTAATGTAAGCTAGTATATATACATAACTTATTTACGTCAAGTAATTTTGTTACATTTTACGAAAATGAAATAAAATTACTATAAAACTGTAACAAAAAAGACCTTTGTGCAAGACAAAGGCCTCAGCGTGTCGACAAACCCTCGCATTCGTTGTCAGTCCTGCGCGTCGGTGCTCACGAATTCCAACATTCGCTGTGCTCCGATGCTCGTCCTTCCTAGACTTCAAAGGTTTTCAATCACGCTGAATAGATGACAAAGGTCTATTTCTCAAATTGGCTTTCATATAAGTCTCTGTAAAATCCTTTTTGCCGGACCAGCTCGTCATGGCTGCCTTTTTCAATCATTTCGCCGTCTTTCAGTACCACAATCTGGTCCGCTCTTTGAATGGTGTTCAGCCTGTGGGCGATGATGACGCTTGTTCTCCCCTCCATTAAACGGGCGAGCGCTTCTTGAATGTTGACTTCTGTTACGGTATCAATGTTGCTTGTTGCTTCATCCAAAATAAGAAGAACCGGATCGGCAAGCACCGCCCTCGCGATGGAAAGCAATTGTTTCTGTCCTTGGCTAATGCCTGATCCATCTTGCGTCAGCACAGTATTATACCCTTTTGGCAGCCTTTCAATAAAACTGTGGGCATTCGCTGTTTTTGCAGCGGCTTCGACTTCCTGATCAGATGCATCGAGCCTGCCGTAGCGGATATTTTCTCTGATCGTTCCCTGAAACAAGAACGAATCCTGAAGGACAAACCCCATGTTTTTCCTTAGGCTTGCGCGAGTAACGGTTTTAATATCTGTACCGTCGATTAAAATCGTTCCCTCTTTAGGTTCGTAAAAACGCGCAAGCAGGTTGGTGACGGTGGTTTTCCCCGCTCCCGTCGGCCCGACAAACGCGATGGACTGCCCGGCAGGCACGGTAAACTGCAAATGCTTCAATGTCTGCTGCCCCTCATCGTAACCGAAGGACACATTCCGGAATTCAATACTGCCGGTTTGAATCGGCTGATGTACGGCATTCCTTTCATCCTCGCGCTCCTCTTTTTCATCAAGCACGTCAAACACCCGTTCAGCGCCAGCAATCGCGGACAGCATCGTATTAAACTGGTTGGCCAAATCGTTTAAAGGGCGTGTAAATTGCCTTGAATACTCAGCAAAAACGACAATAGTGCCGATCGAGATCCAGCCTTTCAGCGCGAACAAACCGCCGATTGCCGCAATCAACGTAAAGCTTAAGTTATTCAAAGAGTTCATGACTTTCGGGATAAACCCGGAAATCGTCTGTGCCCAGAAGCCCGAGGTCTTGAGCGCAGCGTTTTTTTTGAGAAACTCTGCAGTCATCTGCTTTTCTCGCGAATAAGCTTTGATGACCTTTGCACCCGAAACAGACTCCTCAATATATCCATTCAGCTCACCAAGGTTTTTCTGCTGTTCTTTAAACAGCTTTCCCGTCCTGTTGGTGATCCATTTCAGGCTCGCTGCCATCACCGGAATGATGGTCAGGGTAATCACTGTAAGAAGCGGACTCATGTACAGCATGACTGCAACCGTTCCAACAAAGGTGATGACACTTGACAATATTTGAATGACCGACGTGTTTAAGGTCGAGCTGACATTTTCGATGTCATTTGTCACCCGGCTCATCAGCTCGCCGTGCCGCTGTTTATCAAAAAACGGAATTGGCAGCTCGTGCAGATGGGTGAACAGCTCGCTTCTCATTCTGAACACAGTGCCTTGCGAAATCGTAATCATCCAATAGTTTTGAAACCAGAGCGACAAAGACTGAATCACGTAAATGGAGAGCAAAAGAAGCAAAACGGGTGTCAAGCCGCTGACTGTTTTTCCAACGATAAAATGGTCGATGGCCTTTCCGATCACAAAGGGGCCAAGGAGCCCAAATATGGCGCTGATGACAACCATCAGCATGACAAGGATGAGCAGTCCTTTTCGTTCAGCCAAGTAAGACCAGATTCGCTTCAGTGTGCCTTTTGCATCCTTTGCTTTCGCCCGTTTTTTCGCATTTTCATTTTTATCGATTGGCAGTTTAGGATATTGGAAAGGTTTGCGGATGTCTTTTAGCATGACTCGCTTCCCTCCCTTCCGAATTGCGATTCGTAAATGCGCTTGTATAAGTGCGATTCAGAAAGCAGCTCACTGTGTGTGCCTTTTTCAATCAGCTCGCCATCCTCAAGCAGCAAAATCTGATCAGCTTTCATCGCCGTGGTCATTTTTTGCGTAATAATCAACGTTGTGCACTCATATGTGCTGACCGCCTCAAGCAGCTTCGCCTCCGTTTGCAGGTCTAGTGCGCTTGTGCTGTCATCTAAGAGGAGAATGGCCGGCTTTCGGATCAGCGCCCGCGCAATGGAAATCCGCTGCTTCTGGCCGCCGGACAGGTTGACGCCTCTTTGTCCCAATACCGTGTCATATCCATTTGGAAGCTTCATAATCGTTTCATGAATTTGCGCATGTTTGGCCGCTTCCATTATTTCATCAAGTGAAGCATTTTCTTTGCCCCAAGCGATGTTTTCTTTGATTGTGCCGGAAAACAGGAGCACTTCCTGCGGTACATAGCCAATTTGCTTGCGAAGCCCCTCGGCCGGAACATCACGAATCGGCTTTTCATCTATGTAAATCCGGCCTGAATCCGGCTGATAAAGCCGGGGAATGAGCTGGAAGAGCGTGGACTTGCCCGATCCCGTCGCTCCGAGAATCGCGATTCTTTCCCTTGGATTTACGGAAAATGAGACATCTCGCAGTGCTTCTCTATCCATGTCAGGATAACGAAAGGATACATGCTGAAACGCAATCCGTCCCGACAAACGTTCAGATATGACGCCTTCCTCCCGCTCATCACCTTCCGTTTCAAGCACTTCGCCGATCCTATCCCCTGAAGCCTTCGCCCGGGTGAAAATCATAATCAAAAACGGAAACATCGAAAGCGCGCCCGTCATTCGTGTTGCGTAGTTAATAATCGCAACAACATCGCCGACCTGAGTGTTGCCGCTTGTGATACTGGAGGCCCCCGCCCACAAAATCAACAGGATGCAGAGGTTCATCAAAAGCATCAGCACAGGCATCGTGAATTCCACAAGCTGAAAGGCTGAAACCGTTTTTTCCATCAGCCTCGTGTTGGCTTTGATAAATCGTTTGACCTCGTGGCTGCCGCGAAGCAGCGCTTTGATCAGCTTCATCGCGGTTAGGTTTTCCTGCATGACGGTGTTCACCTGATCCAGCCGTTTCTGCACGGAGCGGAACAGCGCCCCGCCCTTCTTTAATACCCAAAGCAAAAACAAGATCAGGATCGGGATCGTCACAAGCAGAAAAAAGCCGAGCTTCACATTAACGGCGAGTGACAGCACAATGCCGCCCGCAATCATTAACGGAGCCCGCAGCATAAACCGCAAACCCATAAAAATCATATTTTGAACCTGTGTGACGTCGTTTGTCAGTCTTGTGATATACGAAGAGGACGAAAACTGTCCAAATGTAGAATAGGAGAAGGACTGGATTTTTTGAAAAAGCCCTTTTCTCGTATCATAGGAAAAGCTTTGGCTGACATGGGCGGCATAAAAGGAATTCAGCATTCCCGCCGCAAATGATAACGCGGTCAGTCCAATCATGACCGCGCCCCATGTCCACACATGACGGAGATCTTGCTTCAAAATCCCATCGTCGATGATTTTTGCGATCAATAAAGGCTGCATCAGTTCAACCGCAAGCTCCGTCAGCATGAGAGCCAGAGCAATTCCCACCAGCAATGAGTGTGGTTTTAAAAACGATAAAGCCTTTTGCATGTGAAAGCCCCCAAACCCCTTTTTACTCGATGATCTCTTTCTTTACTTTACTATGATGGCCTTTTTGGCGGCAAACGAAAACCCTCCCGAACAGGAGGGCTGGCTTTATTGATTCAATATTTTTTCCACACGCTCCCGCATTTGCGGAACGCTCAATCCGACAATCACTTGAAAGGCTTTCCCGTTCCTGACGACACCGTGAGCGCCCAGCGCGCGGAAGACGCTGTCGGGTTCAACCTTTGTTTCATCCTTGACGCTGACTCTGAGGCGGGTGGCGCAGTTTGTGACTTCTGTGATGTTGTCTTTTCCGCCCAGTGCTTCAATATACAAAACGGCGGTGTCAGCTGCCGTTTCAGCAGCGGCGGCTGTTTCGTCCCTTTTGTTTTTTCTGTCTTTGTATTCTTGTTTCGAATACAGCTTTGTTTCCTGCTGGTCATCCTTTTCCCTTCCTGGTGTGGCGATATTGAATTTGAGAATTAAAAACCGGAAGACGAAAAAATAAATAGCTGTAAAAGAGAGACCGATCACAATTTGATACACATACGTCATACCGTGGCTGCCAAAGAGCGGTATCCAGTTCAAGGTGGCCGCTTCAATCAGCCCGCCTCCCATGTTTCCGACGACACCCGCCAAATACATAACCGTTGACATTGATGCGGCAAGCACGGCGTGAACCGCAAATAAGAAAGGAGAGATGAAAAGAAAAGTGAACTCAATCGGTTCTGTAATACCGGCGACAATCGCCGTCAGCGTGACAGGAATCAGCAGTCCTGCGACGAGTTTTTTCTTTTCCTTGCTGGCTGTGGCATAAAACGCCAGAGCGATCCCCGGAATGCCGAAGATTTTCGAGTTGCCGTGGAGCGCGAAGCCGCCTTGCGGGAAGAGCTCCTTCAGCGGTTTGGCGCTTTGCGAATATTCGCCGAGATGCTGCGCCCAATACGTGACGATGCCGCCTTCCGCTACAGCAGGCCCATAAATAAACGGGGTGTAAATAAAATGATGAAGACCCGTCGGGATCAAAATCCGTTCCAAAAACGTGTAAATCCAAACGCCCACCGCTCCGGAAGCGACCAGGAAGCTTTGCATCGAGGCTATTCCCGATTGAACCATCGGCCAAATATAAGATACGGCCAAGGCGATCGGGATCATAATGAAGAAGGAAATCATCACGATATACGTTGAGCCTTGAAAGATGCCGAGAAAATCGGGCAGTTTTTTATCAAAATAGCGGTTATGCAAAAAGACGACAATCGAGGAAATAAAGATGGCTCCGATAATGTTGGTATCAAGCGTTTTGATACCTGCGATCATCGTTAACCCGCTCGTTCCGCCGGCTTCTTGGTTCATATCGACGCCAAATGCGCCTCCCCATACCGTCAAGATCGAGCTGACAAAGTAATTGAACGTCAAGTAAACCGTAAGCGCTTCCAAACAAGCGCGTGCCTGAGCTTTTTTAGCCAAAGCAACCGGTATGCCGATAGCGAATAAAAGCGGCATTTGATTAAATACTGTCCAGCCGCCCTGCTCAATGATATACCAGCACTGATACCACAACCCGTCAGGATTTGCGAGCGGGCCCATGAGGGTTTTATTTTTAAAGAGCGTGCTGACACCGACGATAATGCCGGCGAACGCGAACAATAGAACAGGCACAAACATCGCGCTTCCAAAGCGCTGAATTTTTTGCATCATACCAGAAACCCCCTTTTACTCAAAGTCATTTTTTTCTGCCTCTTTGTAATCAACATATGCGCGGAACAATGCTTCGCCAACGAGAAAAAACGGTGCAAAAGCGACAATTTCCGTTTTATCGCTTAATGTCACAGGTTTGCTTGTCGCATAAAGGTTGTGCGGCGTCAGCTGGGCGAGGACATTGTTTTTTAAATTTGTAATGGAAATAAAGGGAATCCCCTTTGCAGAAAGCGTTCTTGCCTGAGGAATCAGCTCCGGCGTTTCTCCGGAAAGAGAAATGATGATAAACAGATCGTTTACTTTAAAATCATCGCGCATCAGATGAAATTCATTTCTGTCTTCAATCAAAATGAGATACCGATGGCGCGGAATAAACATTCTTTGCAGATCGCGGGCGCATATTTTTTGCGCATTTCCCGATCCGTACACGAAAATGCGGTCAGCTTCATCAATCAGCTGGCACATGTCCGTCATGTCCTTTGTCCTTAAGAACTTCAAATTTGCCTCCATATCGTCAAGCAGCTTTTGAAAACTCATACTCTCGCCTTCTTCCGGCTGATCTTCCCACTTTAAAAAGACGCGAAATTCACTGTAGCCGCTGAAACCGAGCTTTTGGGCAAGCCGCAAAATCGAGGAGCGCGATACGCTGCAAGCTTTTGCCAGCGCGTCGATTCCAAGGTGATAGCACGTGTGCTTATGATTCAATATATATTTCAAAATATGAAAATCGTTGTCATTTAATTTACTGTAGTGCTGATTAATCAGTTCTTCGAGCTTCATATCAGATCCCCCCATTTTCTTTCTATTATATACAATTACAAATTTGAAAATGGGGGAATTTCAGTTATGAAATGCGGGTTGGGCTTTGATCAAGCTCTGGCCAATAGTCTTGATTGGCCTCTATTAAATCCTCAAGAATGAGCCTTGCCACACGCGCGTTCGGCACTGTTTTTGACAGGATCAGCGCCTGCCACAGCTTTTGGAACGATTTCTCCGCCCACGCTTCAACCGTCAGTTTCTCTACGGATACCTGCTGTTCCATCAGCCCTTTTTGGAATTGCGGAATGGTGCCGACGGTGACCGGTTCAGGCCCATTAGAGCCGACGATACAAGGCACCTCGACCATCGCAGTCGGGTCAAAGTTCGCAATCGCGCCGTTGTTTTCAACGATCAACAGCATTCTTTCACCCGTGTTGTAGGCAATTGCCCGAGCCAGATCAACGATATATGATGCGTGATCATCAATTTTGATTTCGCTGTTTTGAGATGACTGCTCGCGTGTGATCATGTCACATTGGCTGAAAATAAAGGCTTCGCGCCCTTCCATCACTTCGTTTGCCCGCGTGTGATTCGGATTTGATTTTTTCACCATATCATCCGGGAACAAATAATATTGCAAATACGTATTCGGCAGTGTGTCCGGGTCTGCTGCCTGCACATCACGCGCTTTGGCGAACGTGTCATTCCAGCTCGCCTCCACAGCTTCAGCCTCCGTTTTCGGAATGTACCCGTATTGAGATACATGCTCCTTCAGCTTCGGCATTAAATCGTTGCCCTCTTGATCTTGAATCGATGTCCACCAGCCGAAATGATTTAATCCGTAATAACGGACCTTCATTTCTTTTCTTGAGGACAGTCCGAGAATATGCGCCATTCGGTCTTCAATGCCAACCGGCATATCGCAGATGTTCAGGATTTTCGAATTCGGTCTAAGGCGTCTCGTTGCTTCGGCTACGATTGCCGCCGGGTTGGAGTAATTGAGCATCCACGCATCAGGCGAATAGGTTTCCATGTAATCTACTATTTCAAGCACACCGCCGATCGAACGCATACCGTACGCGATACCGCCCGGCCCGCACGTCTCCTGGCCGACAACTCCGTACTTTAACGGAATTTGCTCATCGAGAGCGCGCATCGCATATTTCCCTACCCTGATGTGCGCCATGACAAAATCGACATCTGTAAAGGCTTCTTCCGGGTCAGTCGTCGCTGTAAATTCTATATCCGGCGCCTTTTCTCTAATAAATACATCACAGGCGCCTGCAATGCGATCCTGTCTCTCTTTATCATTATCATACAGCTTCAGCTTTCTGATCGGAAACTCCTCCAAATGGTCCAAGAGCATCAGAACAATCCCGGGAGTAAATGTGCTCCCTCCGCCCGCTATGACAATTGAGAATGATTTTTTCTTCATATGACGACCTCCTTGATAACGTTTACAATTTCATTTATACCATGGGAGAGCCCGTCCCGTAACACGTTTGGCGCACTTAGGTCATTTGATCAATTTTAGTGTTTTTTCCCATAGAGCGGGAAATTTCTCGAGTTGCTGTGAATCCCACGAAATAGATAAAAACAACTTTTGCAAGAGACCTATCAGCAATTTACATGTCTTTAAAATTAATCGCCAATATAACGCAGTGCAGCAGAAGCTACATGCAAATTTTGATCATCAAAAACCCCCAGCCTTATTTAATGTTAAATTGGTCATGGTGAAACAAAAGCTGCCATTGAAAACTATTCTGCAGGTATTGGTTTGGGATTGAATATGATCCTTATTTTGGAGTAACTGCATCTATTGGCGGCGTCGGAGCAGGGGTGAAAACAGGTCTTGAAAATGAGTTTTATGCTGCAGAAGGTATTGGTTTAGGTATAAAATTCGGAGCAGTAAAAGATGACTAGGAGGTATTTAAATGAGTGAAAAAAATGGGTTTTTGCCCAAAAAAATTAATGAAGCACTATTAATAGGTTCTATTTTTCCAATCCCTTTCGGTATCTTCAGTTTGTTCATGCTATATTGGTTATTTGATAGTGAAACCCCTCAGGAAGTGGTATATTTAATGGCTTTTATTATATCAGTATTTACTTTTCTTATACCTCTATGCTTACATATTTTCAGAAAAAAATTCTGGTTAAAAAAACATCCATACCTGCTCAAGAAAAAAAGTAACTAATATAGAAAGAGTGATGAATTAATGTCTATACATTGCTGCCTATCGGTAGTGTGGTGAAAATTATTAACGTAAGAAAAATTGTAATGATTTATGGGAGAGATCAGCTTCAAACATCATCACAAAAAAAGTACGATTATGTTTCAGTTCCTTACCCAGAAGGTAATATCAATGAAAATTATAATTTGTTCTTCAATCACGATATGATAGAAGAAGTTCTTTTTGAGGGATATCAAACACAAGAAGAAAATGCTTTACAAGAAGCTTTTAAAGGCTGATAAAAATGGAGTGCTTAGTAGTACAATTTTGGAAAAAGTATAAAAAACCATTCATTTTACTATATTATCTCTTTTTCATGATCTCTATGACATTCATTACTTTTATGCTTCCTGACATCCAAATCGGTATAAGAATCATTTTACTTTTTTTATTATATTTGATCACTACTGTAACAATCTATACAGGTTACAAAGTTACCAATAAGATGCTTTTAAAAAAACAAGGAGAAAGACAATGAAAAACACCTGGAATACATATAAGAAAAAAATCTTTTTGATCCTCTATTTACTTCCTATGATTGGTATGACACTCGGGATATCAGCAGTCCCCGACATGCGCTAAAACAAAAATTAATATTACTGGTAATTATGTATGTGATGAGTGGCTTGTTTATATTCTTTGTCTATTTAGCAATAAATAAGAGTATAAAATCCATTTCTAATGATTAGTACAATACCGCCTCATTTTTGTAACGTGTTTAGAGCCTAATTTTCAGGCTCTTTTTTATATACTGTTAGCTCAAAAACATCCGTCTCCCTCATGAAAAAACACCTAATATTAAGCTGATTCCCTCGTGCGGATTCATTTTTTTACCTTTTTTGTAATCTCAAAGTCTCATCAACTATGAAATTTAAGTGAATATACGCCCTTCCAGTTCTTATGAAAAGGTTCTTTTGTACGATTCGGATACATGCCGAATTATTTATAATCATTTATAGAATACATCCATTTGTGCGTGAATTTAGAAAAGGCAGGGGACAAAAGTTGGACTCATATAAAGTCATTGAGCTGGCAAACAAGTACAGTGCGGCCGCGGAAGAGGTCAGAAGTTCTAAAATGCTCCTTGAATCCCGGTTAGCTGCAATGGGGGATGATTGGCAAGGGAAAGCAAGAGATTCGTTCGACCAGGATTTCGAGGAAACGAAAGCCGCCTACGATCAATTCGAACTGGAACTGCTTGAAACGAGCCAGGAACTGAAGGCCGCCGCCGCCAAAATCGAAGAACGAAAAGCTGAAATTGCCAGAATGGAAGAACTGGAGCGTAAAGCCAGAGAGGAAAGACATAAACTCAGGGGGTGAACAGTGTGTCAGGAAACATTGCAGTTGATCCGGACAAGCTCGAACAGCTGGCAAATGATGTTGTCACTGAATTAACCGATATGGAAAACAAATATAAGGACCTGCATGCAGAGCTGGGGCAGATGATTTTGCAATGCGATCCCCGCTACAGCAGCTGTTTTTCCGGAGTCGGCGATGCGTGGAGTTCAGGAAAAGCGCTTGTCACCAAGCTGAGTGACAATGACATTTTCATCAGGAAAACGGGCGATACATTTGTTGAACAGGATGATCTATTACGAAAGCTTTATCATGCGTACGACAAATATGGGACAATGACAAGCTTAACCGCTCTCATGCTGACACAGGGAAAATACTACGGACTCGGGCTTACGACATTCGAAAAACAGACAAGCGGCTTACATGCCGCCCGTCATTCCAAGCTACTCTTGGATATTTCCGGAGCTGTCGACAGGTCACGTTATCAAAAAGCCGCCAGAGTGCTTTTGAATCCTAAATATTTATTTAAAAAGACAAACCGGCCATTTTCAGATTTGGTACATAAAAAGTTTACAAAGTACTTTCCTCAGGATACGGTGGATTTTTCAAACAGTGTCAGAAGCTACACAAGAGGATTTCTTAATGAAGCCGGCGTACGCTCTACTTTGAAGGATGTCGGAAAAACAGGCTTGAAATTCGCAAAAGGAAATGCTATAACCGCCACACTGCTCACCGGTGCGACTGAAACATTCGGAGCAGGCTTGAAAATAGCTGAAAATTATGCGAAATACCAAGACAAACCGGGCGTTCTCAAGCGTGAAAACGCCAAAGCCGTTGGGAATGCTGTGAATAATACGATTTTCATCGCAGGAGGGGCAACGGCAGGCGCTGTCGCCGGCGGCGCCCTTGGAAGTGTGTTAGGCCCTGTTGGTACAGTAATCGGAGGTACAATCGGAGCAGCAGCAGGTGGCTTTGTTGGAGAAAAAATCGCAAAATTCACATCAGGCTTTGCTGAAAAAACAGCTGTCAAGCTGAAAGAGCCGATTCACGCTGTCGTTGATACGGCCAAAAAAGGATTGGAATCAGCCGGCAAAGTCGTCAAATCAGTAAATGACGGAATAGATGCAGCAAATAAAACGTTACATGAAGGGATAGACAGCGCGAAAAAAGGAATGGAAAAAGCAAAGAAAACAGCGGATTCGCTTATACACGGCGCAACCCATTTCCTCAAAGGGAAATTTTCATTTGGATAGGAGAATAATCAATGAAGCAGTTTACGATCAGCATAGAAGAACTCTTATTTTGTTTTTACAGCGAAGGGTTTTTTGAACAAGGCATGGCCTTGAAGCAAGCCTATTTTCCGGAAATAGAGGATGAACAGCTCGGCGCTTTGTTTGAAGCGGCGTGCCGCTCACTCCTAGCCAAGGATGCGGCGGAATATCGGAATCACCAATATCGGTTAAAGGACGAGTACTGTCCGTTTATCCACGTATTAAACGACGCCGATTATACAGTGAAACTGTCCAAATTTGATGAACAAGGCAAAGAACAGAATGTTTCCTGCCATGTTTCTAAGTTCGGCACTTACTCTCATGAACTGCTGTTTGATGAACAAGTGCACAGCATTAATAAGATGGATTCAAATGACGGATTGCTTTCTAAAACATCGGATTTTTTAAATATAATAGATGCAGAGGATCACAAAGAATCAATGATGACTCTGACATCAACCGAATTTGAATTGCTTCTGGAGGGTGCTTCAGACACTCCCACACATCTGAAAGAGTTTCTACATAAGCATGACCACCAAGAGGATGTTACACGATTCGTAAATGATTTGGCTTTGCGAAAAGGGAAAATGGATACGCTGATGCGCCTTGTTTATGACAAAGACAACTCGCCTGAAGTGGCTGACATGGCTTTCGTCTTGCCTGGCAGCCGTCATACTTGGCTGGTAACAGGTATCACCCAAAATGAATTTTCTATCGTGCCAGCAAATAAAGATGTGGTAAAAGGATTACTTTTTTGCTAAAGAGCGATAAAGGAGAATAGCAATTGAAAAACAATGAAGTAATTAAGGTTAAAAGCAGACTGTTTTTTAGAATATGGCTGTTCCTAGCCACAGGGGGCGCCTTTATTGCAGGGGTGTGGCTGGTGTCTGAAGCTCTCACATTTGAATCTAAGTATGCCCTGCTTTATTTGGGCGGCGGATTAATGGCGATTGTTTATGGATTAATCACATTTTTTATGGCTCTTCCGGCGTTTACAAGCCGGGGAAATATTATTTTCAGCGTAAAGACAGGGCCTGATGGCGAGATCTTCTCGAGAAAACGAAGTGCGCGTTTTCCTGAGATCAAACGGATTTATATGGGGCGGCATCGTTTCAGTTTAAAGGGGATCTTTTTTGAGGATATCATCATCGAGAAAACAGATGGCAAGGTCGTTCGCATCCCTACCTGGAACATTATCGCCAATCCGCTGTTTTTTGAAGCGGTGGAACGCTATATCCTCCCCCACCTGAGTGAAGAGGCGAAAAGCAACTGGATCAGCCAGTTCACGGAGATTCAGCGAAAGGCGTATTTGAAGGAATTTGAGAATAACCCGAAGCTTTAATAACTCTCCTCCTTTATAATTGAAGGGAAAATAGCAAATTGAGGAGTGCACGTGATGCTGATGACCATTCTTTTATTTCTCGCGGCGGGGCTTGCCGAAATTGGCGGCGGGTATTTGGTTTGGCTGTGGCTGAGAGAAGCAAAGCCAGTCGGCTACGGGATTGCCGGATCGCTGATCTTGATTGTCTACGGCATTCTTCCGACGTTTCAGTCCTTCCCTTCCTTCGGCCGTGTATATGCCGCTTATGGCGGGGTGTTCATCGTGCTTGCGGTCCTGTGGGGATGGCTTGTCGACAGGAAAACACCAGATCTTTATGACGGGGTCGGCGCAATGATTTGCCTCATTGGTGTCTGTGTCATCTTATTTGCCCCGCGCGGATGACAAAATGGCCTGCTTATGAAGCGGGCCATTTTTGTTTAGTCCTCTTTTAAGTTGGTCAGCTGTACTTCATGCTCCTCTTGCGGTTCGTCGAGCGGATAAATTCTCGCTGTTCCGCTCTCTTCATTCACATGCTGAATGTAAATAGGAACTCCGTTGTATGTGACTTTCTTCATGTCGGGAGATTCCACAATTTCTTTCGCCCTTTGAACATTCATTCTAACACCCTCCTTCATACATAATGTTTCCATTTCTTGAAAGAAGTATGCTTTAGGATTCAGCGGACAAGTTGAATTTTTTGAGCCGTTTGTAGAAAGTGCTGCGAGGAATCCCGCTGATTTTGGCGGCTTGAGAGATATTTCCTTTCGCGGATTCAAGCGCTCTAATGATGACCTCTTTTTGGATTTGCTCACGAAGGGTCAGGGTGCCGGCGGCAGCCGGCTTTTTTTGTGCCGGGCTGATCGGCAGTCCTGCGGCCTCAAGTAAAGCGGTAAGCGGCTCATCCGTCAGGCAGCCGTCCGGAAATCTAATAGATAGACGTTCAAACACATTAAACAGCTCGCGAATATTCCCCGGCCACCTCCATTGCTTCAGCACATCCAAAAAAGCGGGAGGAAGTTCTCCAGGCCAACGATTTTTCTGTTTGTAGTACTGAAAGAGATCCGGAATATCCTCGGGGCGGTCGCGTAAAGGAGGGAGCTCGATTGGATAGACATGAAGTCGGTAAAACAAGTCCTCTCTGATTTTTCCGCTTTCGGCAAGCTCGCGCAAATCGCAATGTGTGGCGGCAACCACTTTGATATCAACCGGAATGTCTTTCGTTCCGCCAATCGGCGTGATCTTGCGTTCTTGAAGCACCCGTAATAGCGCAACCTGCATTGAATGGGAGATTTCTCCGATCTCATCTAAAAATAAGGTCCCATGATTCGCTTTTTGAAAGGCGCCTTTGTAGCCTTGTCGTTTCGCTCCCGTAAAAGCGCCCTCCGCATAGCCGAACAGCTCGCTTTCTATCAAATCAGACGGAATCGCTCCGCAATTGACAGCAACAAACGGGCCGTGCCGCCGCTCGCTGTTCTCATGAAGCGCGCGGGCCGCAACTTCCTTCCCCGTGCCAGTTTCGCCCGACAGACAGACCGTTGCATCCGCCGCAGCGGCTCGTTCAAGGTTCTTCAGCATTGCTTGCGATCGGCCGCTTTGTCCGATAACTCCATTGAATCGAAACGCTGCCTTTTTCTCTTGTTCCGACAAATAAAAACAAGTGCCGCCATCCCCCACAGTGACGGCTTTTTCGATCGAAAAGCCCCGTTCCTTCACCTCATACAGATGCCGGCCTTGCCAATCAGGCATTGAGGTTCGAATCGGTATGCTCGCGTTGATGATGTGCTGTTTAGCATTGCAAAGCACCATTGGCACACGGGATGCAGCCCTATCGCCAAAACGGCTGATCAGCTCCAGCTCTTTCTCACGGCTTTTAGCTGCCAGTTCCCGTTCCGCGGCATAGGCGATCGCCGTGGCAATGCCGAGCATATGAGGATGCGCGCCTGCCGCCGGACACGATATGTCAATCACCCCCGCAAGGCTGCCATCTTCATGGTGAACCGGAGCGGCTGAACAGTTCCATTGATGGGAAGCGATAGAATAATGCTCTGATCCTTGTATGGCAACAGGCTCACTGATGTGAAGCGCCGTGCCAATCGCATTTGTTCCGACAGCTGTTTCCGTCCAGCACGCGCCTTCGACGAAGTTGATGCGCTTGGCTTCATAGAGCGCGCGGGGATGGCCGTCCAATGCCAGAACAACACCGTCAGAATCAATTAACAGCACCATCATTTCCATTTCTTTTATGGCAGGCAGCAGTTTTTCCAAGTAAGGCTTAGCGGTCGTCAGGAAGAATGAATGCTTTTTTGACTGCTGATCCAGCTCCGTTTGCTGTAAAACCCTTGGGCCTTTTTCTAAATACGGATTGACCTCAGCTTTTTTGCAGCGATGCCATGACTCGGCGATCCGTTTTCTTAATCGGGCTTCATCTAGTACACCGTCTTTCACAAAACGTTTCCAGGTTTGCAAATCGTTTGGGATCGAATTCATTTCCTTGATCGCTCCTCCCTTACACGCTGTTTTCATCTATTGTAGGGGAAAAATAAAGCGCTTTCAATAATAAAAAAGCAGACGCTCTGTATTCCATGCGTCTGCTTCTTCCCGTTCTATGCATGCACCGCAAGACCGATTGTGCTTAACAGCGCCTCGTGCAATGTTTCCGATAGTGTTGGATGGGCGGCAATGAAATGCTCCGCCATATCAGCGGTCATCTCACCATTCATGATCGCAGCCGCCTGCCCGATGAGCTCGGTCACATCAGGGCCAATCATCGAGACACCGACGATTTCCCCGAATTCGGGTTCTGCCATGATTTTGACTTTTCCTTCCGCTTGCTGTTTAATGAGCGCTTTGCCGTTTGCTGAAAAGGGAAATTCGCCAATCTTCACATCCCCGTATACGCTTCTTGCCTGTTGTTCCGTCATTCCGATGCACGCGATTTCCGGTGATGTGTAGATGCACCGGGGCACATGTTTCTCATTGATTTTGACATCTCTTCCGGAAGCATGGGAAGCGGCGGTGATGCCCTCGTGGAAAGCCGCGTGCGCCAGCTGAATGCCTCCGATTGCATCTCCGCACGCATAAATATGAGGCACGTTCGTCTGCATGTGCCCGTTTACCGGAATGCCTTTTGGAGAAAAATCAACTCCGGCCTGCTCCAGCTGCAATCCGTCAAGACGGGGTTTTCTGCCAATCGCCACCAGCACATAATCAGCCTTCGTTTTAAACTCCCGCTGTCCGCTTTTCCATATTGCCGTTTTGGCCGTTTGATCCACCCGCTCTAACCTGGATGAAGTGTGCACTTCAACACCGTCTTCCTCAAGCTTCTCCTGAAAGAGCCGGGCAATATCTTCATCTTCAGCCGGGATCAGCTGGCCGGCTGTTTCAATGATGGTCACCTTCGATCCCAGTCTGGCAAACAGCCCGGCATACTCACAGCCGATGACACCGCCGCCAATAATGACAAGTGAAGACGGAATGTCAGAAAGGGAAAGCGCGTCCTTGCTGTCGATAATCCATTCGCCGTCATACGGGGCGAATGGCAGCTCGATCGGCTCTGATCCAGATGCAATCAAGATGTGGTTCGCCTCTCTGATTTCTTTTCCGTTCTCTCCTTCGATTAAGAGCTTTCTGTCAGAAAGAAAGGAGGCCGTCCCCTTTACAACCTGTATTTGATTTTTCTTCATTAAATATTGAACGCCTTGGACAAGCTGTCTGACAACCTGTTGTTTTCGGTTCAGCATTTTGCTCCAATCAACCGAGATCGCACCGGGCGGAAGTTCGACTCCAAAGCGGTCGGCATGCTTGATTTTATCGAGAACGTTTGCGCTTTCTAACAAAGACTTCGTCGGGATGCACCCTTCATTCAGGCACGTTCCCCCAAGCGGGCCTTTGTCAATCAGCAGCACGTTTCTGCCCTGCTGTGCCGCGGAGACTGCCGCAGCATAGCCTGCAGGTCCGCCGCCGATAATGGCTAGTGTCATATCGTTTTCACCTGCTTTTCCTATAAAATTAATGCTGCCGGGTCTTCCAAATATGTTTTAATCGCCTTCAGAAAGGCAGCGGCAGGAGCGCCGTCACAGGCTCTGTGATCAAATGTCAGGCTGAGCGGAAGAATCGTGCTTCGGACGATGTCCTCGCCTTGATATACCGGCGTGTCATAGCTTGCTCCGATGCCGAGAATGCCTGTTTCCGGCGGATTTAATATCGGTGTGAAATGCTCCACTCCAAAAGCGCCAAGGTTTGTAATGGAGAAGGTTGAGCCTTGCAGCTCTCCGCTTCCCGTCCGTCCCTCGCGTGCTTTTTTGGCTTGTTCTGAGATGGATTGAGCCAGCTGAATCAACGACTGCTTTTCAGCATGGCGAATCACAGGCACAACTAATCCATTTTCCACTGCCACAGCCATTCCGAGGTGCACATGAGGATGTGTGATGATGTGCTCATTTTGATAAAAGCTATTCAGCGCAGGATGAGCTTGCAGAGCGAGAACGGCGGCTTTTGACACAAAATGAGTCATCGTCAGCTTTGTGCCGTACCTCTCTTCTGCAGTTGGAGAAAGCTGTTTTTGAAGAGCTGTCACCTTGGTGATATCAGCTTTCATCGTAATCGTCAGCTGCGCGCTGTTTGCCAGGCTTTCCTGCATTCGGGCCGCGATGACTTTTCTCATGCCTGTCACCGGCGTTTCCTTCGCCTTATGTGCAGAAATCGGCTCTGCCCGATCATTTTTCTGTTCAGCAAGCGCCTTTGTGACATCGTCCTTTACAATGCGCCCGCCTGGACCAGTGCCTTTCAGCTGTTTCAGATCTAATCCCGCTTTTTCCGCTATTTTTCTGGCGACTGGAGATATTTTGATTCGTTCTTTTTTCGCGGCTGCGGGTTTGTTTTCTTGTTTTTCAGGCTGGACGGCTGGCGGCTCGCTATCTTCTGCAGCAGGCGCTTTCGCCTCTTCCTGCACCGACTCATTGGCGTGCCCAATGTAGCAGATCGCTGTGCCGGGCGGAACCTCTTCCCCCTCTTTTACTTTGATATCGATCAGCGTCCCTTTTTCAGGCGCCTCGATATCCATTTCAATTTTCTCCGATTGAATGCTGGCAATGCTTTCTCCCTTTTCAACCGGGTCCCCTACTTTTTTATTCCATATCGATACTTCCCCTTGTTTCATAGCCATTCCCAATTTTGGCATCACTACTTTTACCGCCATTTGTGTCCCCCCTTTAATTCATTGCCGGCTCGCCAAGCAATTCAAGCGTGACGCTGACAATTTGATCTGGTGTCGGCAAATATTGATCCTCAAGCACTGGCGAAAACGGCACCGGTGTATGCGGCGCTGTAATCCGCTTAATCGGCGCATCAAGCAAATCAAAACCCTTGTCGGCGACAATCGCAGCGATATCTGTGGCAATGCTGCAACGCGGATTGGCTTCATCAATAATGATCAGTCGGTTTGTTTTTTCTAACGATGTAAAAATCGCTTCCTCATCCAGAGGAGACAGGCTGCGGGGATCAAGCACCTCGGCTTCGATGCCTTTCTCTGAAAGCTTCGCAGCCGCACTAAGCGCGGTATTCACCTGCTTGCCGACCGCAAACAGGGTGATATCATGGCCTTCGCGTTTGATGTCCGCTTTTCCGAGCGGGATTGTATAATAATCTTCCGGCACCTCGCCCTTCATGTTGTAGGACGTTTTGTCTTCAAAAAAGAACACCGGATCATTGTCTTCGATTGCCGCCAGCAGCAGGCCTTTGGCGTCATACGGATTGGAAGGAACAACCGTCTTCAGTCCCGGGATGCTCGTGAATAGGCCATACAGCGCCTGCGAATGCTGGGCAGCGGCCCGGAACCCCGCTCCGTACGTGGTGCGGACGGTAATCGGCACTTGCGCTTTTCCGCCGAACATATAGCGGAATTTCGCGCCTTGGTTGATCACCTGGTCAAAGCACGTGCCGATAAAATCATTAAACATCAGCTCGGCAATTGGTCTCAGCCCGGTTGATGCCGCAGCCATAGCCGCACCCATGTAGCCCGCCTCAGAAATCGGTGTGTCCAGCACTCTTGTGCGCCCGAATTCCTGCACGAGACCCTTCGTGACCCCTAATACACCGCCCCATGCTTCATCATCCTGCAAATGATCGACCGCCGCTCCCCCGGCGACATCCTCGCCGATCAAAAGCACATTTTCGTCTTTTCTCATCGCAAGCTTCATCGCTTCATTGAGCGCGTCTGACATGCTTATGACTCTCGCCATCTCACATTCCCCCTTTTTCGTATGACACGTAGACGTCTGTCAGCAGCTCAGACTCTTTCGGATATGGGCTGTCTTTGCTAAACGAGACGGCTTTTTCAATCGATTCATTGACACGCTTTTCAATGTCTGACAGTTTATTGGCATCTGTTTCTTTTAAAAGGCAATTTTTAAAGCCTTGGATGGCATCCTTTTCTTCAAGGTGCTCAGCTCTTTCATTCTTTGTTTTATACGTTTGGGCATCCCCTTCGAAATGCCCGTAGTTTCTGTAGGTCATACATTCGATCAAAGACGGGCCCCCGCCGTTTCTTGCTCTTTCTATCGCTTCCTCGGCTGCCTGGTAAACTGCTAAAATATCTTTTCCGTCCACCGTAACCCCAGGCATATTATAGGCAGCCGCCCGATCGGCGATTGAATCACAGGCCGACGCGTACTCAAATGGAGTGGCTTCACCGTAGCCGTTGTTTTCGGCTACAAATACCACAGGAAGGTTCCATACTGCCGCTAAGTTCAGTCCCTCATGGAAGCTGCCTTGGTTATTTGCTCCGTCTCCAAAAAAGCAAACGCTTACATTTTTAGTCTGTTTATATTTAGCGGTGAGCGCTGATCCGCATGCGAGCGTAAACCCGCCCCCGACGATTCCATTTGCCCCTAACATACCTTTATTGAGATCGGCAATGTGCATAGAACCGCCCTTTCCTTTACACAGGCCGGTCGCTTTCCCGAATATTTCCGCCATCATGCCATCCAGATCACAGCCTTTGGCGATACAATGGCCGTGTCCTCTGTGCGTGCTTGTAATGCTGTCGCCATCATGTAAATGAGCGCACACCCCTACAGCTACCGCTTCCTCACCGGCATACAAATGGACGAATCCGGGAAGCACTCCCTGTGCGAACAGCTCATGCACTTTGTCTTCAAAGCCCCTTATTTCCAGCATCTTTTGGTACATCCACAGCGCTTTCTCCTCAGTTAATGACAAGCCTTCTCGTTTTAACAATTCCATTTTGTGTGCCTCCTTCTATTTAGGGTTCATATTTATCAATGCAAGAAGTGTGCCAGTCATTAGATCCTTTAAAATCAGCCTTTTCATTTTTACACTGGAGACAATTTGAGACAGGTGTCTCATTTTGTCTCGTTCTGATCCATTTGTCTCGTTTTATGGCATGCAAAAAAGACCAGGCACCCCGGTCTTTGACAATGATCGACTTATTTATTTCCTCGGAAATCTTTTAACTGCCCAATTCCTCTGCATCGTTTGGCTGAATAGCTGTTTTCGGAAGGAAATCAACTGAATATTTGACATAACCGAAACCGCCGTCCGCGTCCTTCTGTATACAGTCTACCGTGCCGTTTGCATATGTATATCCCTTTTCATTAAGCGTCTTTCTGACTGTTTCCGCCATCTTTGCGGCATCTGTTTTTGATAACCCGCTCGCGTCTAACTGAATCGTCATGCTCATCGGCGCTTTTTCAGCCAGCTGTTTGTTCCATTTTGTATCTAATGTGAACTGGCCGTTTCCGATGCTCAAAGCAGCGTCAGTTTTTAAGATTTGCGGCATCTCTTTTTTCAGATCTGCTTCGATTTCCTTCGATGCTTCTTCATTTACATGTTTTGCTACTGATTCGGTATACGCTTCTTCAATTCCATCGCACGTGACTTTCGGATGGAGAAATCCCTTCGTACACATTGGATAGCGATGAGATTGGATGTTTGCTTGGAACACATATTCAGAGGTTTTAGCGCTGTATATCCCATTTGTAATCTTGATTTCTTTATTGGAGTAGGTCTGCTTCACATAAGAAATAAGCTCTTGCTCTGCGGCATTTTTCGTAAATGGATCACCGAACCATACATGATAGGTATATAAGCCGCATCCGAATACCGCAATGGCAATCAAGCCAACCACAAGTTTTTTCATATTCACACCCTTTTCTTGATATGTTGTCCTACAATTCTTGTTTTTCTTCAACAGCCTGATTCAGCGCTTGAAGCATGTAGCCAATGCCTTTGTACGATGACAGCGGCCAGCTGATTCGTTGATGCTCGCCGGTGACGGTGTTTAGGACGCTTCGATATTTTTTTCCGCCAAGCATGACGAGCTCTTCGATATCAGAAAATCCCCTTTCGCAAAATTGGCGGCGCAGCTCCTCTGTTGTCATGATTTCCGGATGACCGGTGCCAAACGTCACATCGTAATTTCCAGATACGATATCATCTGGGCGAAGAAATCCGTGCTTCGCCGACAAAATCACCCACTCATCGAAAAATGCTTTCGCATATCGCTCGCACGCTTGATGGAACGGGCTGAGATAAGCGTCTTTCGCCCTTGTTGGACCGTTATCCGGATAGATGTCCCATATTTTTTTCTTGCCGCAGGGGATGATGCATAGTCGTTTCATACAGTTTTCTAACTCCTTTTGTTTTCAAGGCTATCATAAGTAACAACCTCACAGTAAACGTAATCAACTGAAAAATTAAGGCTAATTGAATAAAACACGGGAGCTGGTTAAATGCTATTTATTAGAATCGAAAGAAAAGATAATGTAATCAATACTGAAATCGTTAATCTTAGCCAATTCAACAAAATAGTATTAACATTCTTAAAAACGCTACTAAAAATCCAAATCATTAAAATAAAGGGCACAATAATAAAGATTATATTAAAATCAATATGAAATAGACTGCAAACAAAGTCTCCTATATATAAATTAGATTTAATTTTCACACTTAATATCATACAGATAACGGCAAAAAGCCAAGCTGTATAACCACTAAATACCTTAAATTTGTTAGTCATATTTATCCTCCTTTAATTCATTCATAATAATCATCTACTAATCGATTATTATCCGATTTGTATTTTTTCCACCTCTCCCCCATTTAACCTAAATATATTATCACATATAGAATGACTCATCTCTTCTATATGTGAAGAAAAGATTAATAAAGCGCCGTTTCTAACCACCTCTTCAATCATTTTAACCGCTATACTTAAAGATGATTTGTCTATAGCAGAGAAAGGTTCATCTAACAGTAAAATATTTGCATCTCTAAGAAACATTACAGACAAGTAAAGTTTATACTTCATTCCCAAAGAATAATCCTTAACAGGTTTTTTTAATGCATCGGACAATGAAAATTTTTTACAGTTTTCATAAAATCGTTCCTCAAAAACCCCATCAGAAATTTGAAATAAATTTTTTAGAAAAATAGCATTTTCTGCCCCTGTTAAGTAATCAAACAAATAGGGTGACTCCGGAATATATATTGTATGTTCTTTTAAACGATCTCCTCTAATAACATCACCTTTATGATGATATTCTATGTTTCCATTTGCGCTTAATAAGTTCGCAAGTATTTGAAGAAGCGTTGATTTACCAGATCCATTTATTCCTTGTAACCAAGTTATTTCATTCGGATATAAATCAAAACTGACGTCTTTAAGTACAAACTCCTCATCATATTTAAAATTTAAATTACTTACTTTAAGCATTACTTATTTTCCTCCTCTTAAAAATCATTTACAAAATTATTACTAAAATAGGCTTCTATAAAACTAGCAATAAATAAAAATATAGCTACTATTCCTACTAATGGAATTAATTCGAGATTAAATATATTTTTTGTTTTTTTTCTATTTCTAATCAGAGTACGGAATAATCTCCATAATACAAATGGTATTATAGACGAAACAACTAATGAAGGGAGCTCGAAAATAGCATGAGGAAGAAAAGATTTGAAAAAAAGCCCCGCCTTGTTACTAAAAATCATAGAAACAGCCACTCCTGTAATCAGACCATTATAAAATAATAAAATTGCACTGCCAATTCCGTAACTAAAAAAGCCACTAACAATTATTATACCAGCAACTTTTAGGTTATTAATATAATACTCATACCAAGGAAGATTCGCCGCTTGGAAATTTACAGTATTAGTATCAAACGACTCAAATAAATAACCAATTAATATTGAAAACATAAAGATTAGAGAGTTTAAGAAAACCTTATTCTTATATCTTTCCCACAATAAACCGCTAATAGATGCCATGTAAATCAATCCCCTATTTAAACTATCTAAGATTAATATTCTTTAATTTATAATACAAGAATAAAGTCACACAAGTAATAAACAATAAAACATAAAAAACACTGGTCATTAACTTGTGCACCTGAGAGAAATCAGTAAAAACTACGAGAAAGAATGGAATTAGTAGTCCTACAACCATTAATTTTTTAGGTAAAGATAATAATGTTTTTATCAGTCTTGTTTCAATATTGTTTATGTCTACAGAAAGAATATGTTTAAAGTCATATCTAGCTGTGAATACTACCCAATATGTTGATAATATAGTCATAGCTATAAAGATCATCCAACAACCAGACATACCAATTAGGTAATCCCAAATATTAATTTTCATAAACAAAGAGCCTAATGTATAAAATATACACATTAAAATATGATAAGGGAAAATAATAACTTGGGTTAATTTTATTTTTGATTGTACAAAATGACCGTATTTATAATATGGCGTTAGTTTAATCAGATTTATTTGCCTCAACTCACTTGACGGGTTTAATATTGGCTGAGCATAAAGAAGCAGCCATGTAATTTGTGATATTAATATAACGTTTAAAAACCATATGGCTATAATGTAATTTTCAGAGTGTAAGTTGTAAATAAAAACAATATACATCCCTACTAGACTCACTATTGACGGAGGAATAATATACTGTGTTATTAAAGGCATTTGTGTATATACTCTAAGCCTTTGTATTAACAGTAAATCTCTTCTAACCCAAAAGTCATTCCTAAATAATATTCTTGCTATCCAAAAATATATCTGAAAAAAGGGATTACTAGTAGTATCAATATTTTCTTGAACTCTATCTACTGATGTTTCTTGCTGCTTGACCTTTAATAAAGTACATAACAGAACAATTAGCGTAATTGCTGCAAAAACTGAAGTGAAAAAAACAATATTGTTACATATTAATGATCTACAATCATCTATGAAAACTATTAAAGAATTATAAAGTTGAAACATAAAGTAACGCATAGACTCATTTACATTATTAAATAAATGCTCACTAGATAATGATTTTTTTATAAGAGGCGTTAATAAGAGTTTAAGAATAATACCCATAATAATCCCCATAATAGCTACCCTAAATAAATAAATCACTTCTTTTAAATTTGTAGTTTTATTTACTACGAACCATTCTTTAGAAATTTTTTTATGTAAAGTAGACATGTAAAAGTATGAAATTAATATAAACCAAAATATAATTAATGGTATCGAGAATAGCCATCTGTCAAACATTAAAATTATTGAATATATAGCAAATATCTGCAATGAAAACTCTCGTATCCAAAACATAACTGTCTCTGCTAATAACCAAGTAAAAAGTATTTTGGTTTTATGTATCGGCGACTGAAATAATAAATATTGAAGCGGATCTTTTAAGATTCTTACAACATTATAACGTGCCATTGTAAATGGTAATACTAAATTAAAAAGCAATATTCCAATTATAATTATCCAACGTACATTAGATTGATTAATTAAATTAAGACTAATAAATAACAAGAAAATTAAAGAATACTGGGACACTATATAAATTAACCATCCCAGCCAAAAAGGTACATTAATTCCAAAATTCTTTTTAACTGACCCTAATATCGTTGAAAATTCTTGTCTGAATTGACTTAGTAATATCATTTTCAAAAATATAAAAAGCTTTTTCACCTTAAAAGTCCAACCTTTCCCATTTCTAATACAAAGGATCACTCAATTAAATTGAGTGATCCTTAAATTTTCTTACCAAGCAATTGCTTGCGCTTTTAGACTACGCTTCAAGTAATTTTTTATAGTATAGATTAATGCATCAATTGAAATTGATGCTGCTGATAAAGTACCACCTGATATAATTGCTAAAAGCGTACTTCCTCCAACAAATGCCCAGCCAGCAGCGTCTACTGCATTGACTACTTTTGTAGCCACACCTTTATCAACACTTAATACTCCTGCCACTTGCATTATGAAATCCAAAAAATCACCTCATTATTTTAGTAAAATGTGCTCCTGCAGGGACAATTAAACTATATCATATGAGTATAAAGTATGTGATATTTTCGACAAAATTAGTGTTTTTTCTACAAGAATAGTCAATACATACATTTTTAATCAAGAATATTCAAAATGCATTTAAAAAATATATATTTCCCCCATTAACAGAAACAATCGCTTCCTCATTAGTTATGCAGGCAAATTGAGTTGAAGGCTTCTACTATATAATAGTTAATGCAATTTTTCGTTAATAATAAACCTCTTCTCTATCTAATAACCAACCTTTTATATGAATTTTTACCATCATGTTGACTCTCTGGACAAGTACACTTGGTTGAAAGTTTTATTAAGGACTCATACACTCTATATAATAGACAGTCGAAGCGAGCGAATCATAATCCTGCCTTCCTTCCGTTATGATAAAAGGCTACACATAAAAAAGCCTGGAACTCGGAAATGTTAAATTTACCGAATTCCAGGCTTGATGAGAATTTTACTGGGCGATGTTTATTTTAGTGAGACATAGGAAACAAAGACTTTGGAACCTTCTAAAGTGCCTCCGCCCCATTAAGATACTTTTTCTCAAATTCATCGAGCAATGCACGCACTTCATCTGTTGACTTTGTGTTCATGCATTGGTTTCTTAATTCACTTGCGCCTCGGAATCCACGGAGATAAATCTTGAAAAAGCGAGGAAGAGGCTTGTACGGACGGGCTTCTAATGCTGAATATTGATCATGAAGATCGAGATGGAGCCTTAAGAGATCCAGCAATTCTTTGCTGCTATGCTCTTTCGGTTCCTTTTCAAAGGCGAATGGATTTGTAAAAATACCTCGTCCAATCATAATTCCATCAACACCGTATTGTTCAGCAAGTTTTAAGCCCGTTTCACGATCAGGAATATCTCCATTAATAGTAAGAAGAGTATCCGGTGCCACCTCGTCACGAAGTTTCTTAATCTCCGGGATGAGTTCCCAATGCGCATCTACTTTGCTCATTTCCGCTCTTGTACGCAGATGGATGGAAAGATTCGCAATGTCTTGTTCCAGTACGTGTCTCAGCCAGTCGCGCCATTCATCCACATCCGTGTAACCAAGCCTTGTCTTCACACTTACAGGCAATCCTCCTGCTTTTGCAGCTTGTATTAATTCTGCTGCAATGTCAGGACGGCAAATAAGGCCGCTTCCCTTGCCATTCCCCGCCACATTAGGTACAGGACAGCCCATGTTGATATCTAGACCCTTAAATCCTAATTCCGCCATGCCAATACTCATTTGCCGAAAGTTTTCAGGCTTATCTCCCCATATATGGGCCACCATTGGCTGTTCATCCTCGGTGAAAGTCAAACGGCCCCGCACACTATCCTTCCCATCTGGGTGACAATAGCTCTCCGAGTTTGTAAACTCCGTAAAGAACACATCGGGTCTGCCAGCTTCACTTACGACATGGCGGAACACGACATCTGTCACATCTTCCATTGGTGCCAGCACAAAAAATGGTCGTGGCAATTCACGCCAGAAATTATCTATCATCACACATTCAAATCCTTTCATTATAAATACCAGGTCAAACGTAATGAAGCAAAAATGTTCTGTTACACTTATAGCATGCTGAAGCGCTTCTGATCAAACGATAGTAAATTGTGAACATTATATCTTTACAAACAACATATAAAAAGCAATAAAGCACACCGCTCACAGGGTTAGGCACAATACCGGATTTCTGCTGTTTCTGATCAATCGCTGAGGGCTTATCACCCTATTTCCACAAAAGACGCATGAAAAAGACCCGGAAATCGGCAACGTTCATCCTGCCGAAATCCAGATCTGATTAGAACTCGTTTCTATTCATTAGACGATTTCAATACAAGCTTCGCCACCGCTTCCACATGCGCCGTCTGCGGAAACATATCCACAGGCTGAATATAGTCCACACGATAGTCCTTCGAGAGCGCCTGCAAATCTTTCGCAAGCGTGGATGGATTGCAGGAAACGTAGACAAAGCGTTTCGGTTTGACTTTTTTGATCGTGTCCAAGAATGTGCTGTCACAGCCTGTTCTCGGCGGGTCAACGATGACAATGTCCGGACGGAAGCCTTCTTTCGTCCATTTCGGGAGCCAGTGCTCGGCTGTTCCTGATACATATGTGGCATTGGCCATGCCGTGTTTTTTGGCGTTTTTCTTGGCATCGTCAATGGATTCCTTGATGACGTCCATACCGCGGACTTCCTTCGCTCCGCCCGCCAGCCACATGCCGATGGTGCCGACGCCGCAATACGCGTCAACGACTTTTTCTTTTCCCGTCAGCTGCGCCGCTTTTTTCACTTCGTCATACAGCTTGACGGTTTGTTCCGGATTGAGCTGGAAGAAGGCGCGGGCGCTCAGTTCAAATGATACGTCGCCGAGCACCTCTTGGATCACTGTATGTCCGGCGAGCGGTTTTGTTTTCTCACCGAAAATAACAGAGGTTTTCGCTCCGTTTACATTTTGGATAATGGATTTGACCTCAGGCAGGCGCTTTTGGATCGCTTTGACGATTTCTTCCTTGTGCGGAAGGGTTTCTTTTGCTGTCACAAGCACGACCTGCACCTCACCTGTTTCAAAGCCGACTCGCGTCACAATGGTGCGAACATCGCCTTTTCGTTTCCGTTCATTATAAACAGACACATTGAAGTCCTCTAAAATCCGGCGGACGATGCCTGTTGTTTTGTTGGTTGCCGGATGCTGAACGATGCAATCTTTGATCGGCACGATGTCATGAGAATCAAGGCCGTATAGGCCGGCGATGATGCTCCCGCTTTGCGAGCGCCCGATCTGGAATTGGCTTTTATTGCGGTAATTCCACGGGTTGTCCATGCCGATCGTTTCTTTGATGTCCATGCTTTCTACTTTAAACTTCGTATGGCGTTCCAGAGACTGAATGACGATATCACGTTTTTCACGAAGCTGCTGGCTGTATGCAAGGTGCTGAAGCTGACAGCCGCCGCACTGTTCATATACGGGGCAAGGCGGTGCCACGCGGTGCTCCGATGCCTTGCGGATCTTCTTCACGCGGCCCTCCGAAAACTTCGGCTGAACCTTTGTGGCTTGCACGACAACCTCTTCGCCTGGAAGCGCGCCGGGCACGAAGACGACTTTTTTCTTAAAGTAGCCGACTCCTTCTCCGTTAATGCCAAGACGCTTAATCGTCAGGGGAAAGGTTTGTCCGACTTTCAGTTCGACGGGCGCCTGTTTTTTTTGTTGGTTCACATTGTTCTCTCCGTTTCTATATAGAGCTTTCTGCAAAATAGCAGAAAGTGAAATGTTTTATTCACATCTTTCTAGTATAACACGCTTGCCTAGTTTCCTTCATATTTTTCAAAAACATTTCCATTTTTACTCAATCATTTAGCAGAACAGCCGATACAAGTTATGACTATTACATAAAAGAGGGATAAAATGAAGAAATTTCTAACCGCTGCCTGCGCATTAGGCTTACTATTCAGCGCAGCAGGATGCGGAAACGACAGCACCGCGACTTCTGCAAAAACAGAAAAAAAGGCAGAAGACGAGAGCAAAAATCTGGATCTGCTAAAAAAAGACTTTAACAGTATTACCAAAGAAGAGTGGGATAAAATCCATATTTCCAAAAAGGATTTAAACGGCGCATTTGAAAAAATGACAGAAGCCAATTCCGATGGAGAAAAAGTGGTTAAAAAAGTGGACATAAAAAACAATACGGTTGTTGTCACCTTCAACAACTCAGACGGAAAATCGATGGAAAACGGTCTCTTGGCCATAGTCTTTGACCAGTTTCTTCGCACATTGTATAAGCATTCGTCTTATTATGACAGCAGCGAACCGACCATTCGATTTGTTGATTTGGACAACCAGCTGGTTCAGGAAAGCGATCAGCCGTTGGATACCGATAATGAAACAGATGATTCAAGCCAAAAATAACGTTTTCACCTGAAAAAATACCGATTCAGGCCAAAGCATGACAGTGAAGCTTGATTAATCTCAGGAGGCTGCCGAAAAGGCAGCCTCCGATTGTTGACAAAGACATAAAACGGTTTTTGTTTTATGTCTTTGTCATCTATCAGCGTGATTGAAAACCCTTGAAGTCTAGGAAGGACGAGCATCGGAGCACAGCGAATGTAGGAATTCGTGAGCACCGACGCGCAGGACTGACAACGAATGCGAGGGTTTGTCGACACGCTGAGGCTGCCGAAAAGGCAGCCTTTTTTCATTCGATACTCCTCCACAAATACAAAGACGCATAGCTTAAATAAGGCTCCCACTCCTTGCTCATCGCCAGCATGACATCCTTTGCCGGCTTATCGTCCAGATGGAAATGGCGTTTGATCGCATTTTGGAGTCCGATATCGGCTAGCGGGAACAAATTAGGGCGCCCAAGCCCAAACATGAGGACGTTTTGCACGGTCCATGGGCCGATGCCTCTGATTTTGACCAATTTCTTCATGATGTCTTCATCCGTCATGTCCGGAAGCTTCGACAAGTCGAGTGTGCCTTCTGCGATCATCCTTGACGTGTCAATGGCGTATTCCGCTTTTCTCATGCTGAATTGCAGATCGCGCAGATCCTGATAATCGAGCTCCGCTATCGTTTCCGGCTTTGGATAGCACCACACGCCGTCCTTCTGCTCGCCAAACGCATGGACAAACCGTTCTGTTAATATATAAGCGAAGGAAAGATTGAGCTGCTGGTGGATGATGCATTTCATGATGCAGTTGTACACGCTGTAGTCCAATACAAGCGGCGTACCCGCATGCTCTTCAAAAATGGCGGACAAACTCGTTTTCGAAAAATGATCGAGAACGTGCTGTAAATCATGTTCCCATTGAAATATCCGTTTGATTTCCTTCATCATCTCTTCCTGGTCTGTTTCTCCGCTGACAAGAAACTCAGGGGCATCCGCTTGGCCTAATGCCTGTATCTTCACAATGCACACGTCACCCGCTTGGTTTCTGATCGGCACGCGGATCTCCCGCGCTTCTTTATCCATCGCATTGAGAGGGTCTAAAGAGAGCCTGTCCAGCACGCGGTCAAAATGGTACGGAGGCGTGACAAATACGTTTTCCTTCCACATGCAATCCACCCTTTTTCCGTTTTTGTCCAGTATAACACGCCGCTAGGCGGAGAACACCGTATACTTTTCTGATATAGGCCGCATGATATAATGGCAGGTGGAGGGTGGTTTATGATCAACATTACCGCAATGACAACAGAGCATCAGCTGCTGAAAAATATACCGATCGAACGAGTGGAACAGCCTGATATTGCGTGGTACTGGGTTGATTTATACGGCCCGGAGGATACGGAAACGGCAATATTGAGAGATTTTTTTCATTTTCATCCGCTTGCCATTGAGGATTGCTTCCAGCATATGCAGCGCCCCAAGCTTGACCATTATGACGGCTATCGCTTTTACGTGATTCATGCGCTGAATAAGGATACGCTGGAGACGGAGGAAGTGGATATCTTTCAAGGCGAAAGATTTGTCGTCACCTTTCATTTACACGAAACGCCCGGTATCGCCAAAGTCCGGGAGCGTTTGTATGCTTCACCGGACATATTAAAAAAAGGGCCTGGGCATATCACTTATATGATCATGGATCAGCTTGTCGATGAATATTTTCCTCTCGTGTACAAAATTGAAGACAGGCTGAACGAGATTGAAGAAAGCCGTTCTCAGAAAACATATGGAACGCTGATGAACGAGGTGTTTGATCTTAGGACAGATCTTTTGCATCTGAGACGGACGGTTATTCCGATGCGTGATTTGCTCTATCGGATTTTAACCCTTGATCATGTGAAAGAGCATCAGGAAACGAAAGCCTATTTCAGCGACATATATGATCATTTATTAAAATTATCTGAGATTGTGGAATCCAACCGTGACATGACGTCCGACTTAAGAGACAGCTATGTGACACTGAATTCAAACCGGATGAATGCGATTATGATGACACTGACGATCGTGTCGACCATTTTTATCCCGCTTACCTTTATTGCCGGTGTGTACGGGATGAACTTCGACTACATGCCCGAGCTGCATTGGGATTACGGATATTTCGCCGTGCTCGGCCTGATGGCTGCGCTTGTGATCGGGATGCTAATATGGTTTGTACATAAAGGATGGTTCAACATATTTAAATGAGGACAGCGTAAAGCTGTTCTTTTTTATATTGACAAGCCGCTTTTCATGCATATGATGTTCAATTTGTTTATAATGGAAAAAATGTTCAGGGAGTGATCTGATTGAAAATCGCTGTTATCGGACTCGGCAATATGGGACAGCCCATTGCCCGAAACGTGCTTCAGGCAGGCTACGAATTAACTGTTTATAATAGGACGAAACAAAAAACGGAAGAGCTCGCATCAGAAGGCGCACAGGCAGCGGACACGCCGCGACAAGCTGCAGAGTCCGCTGATATTGTCATCACAATGCTTTCAGATGACGATTCTGTCAGCGCCGTGACATTCGGAGAAGACGGGCTGATTGCAGGATTAGCAGAGAACGGCATGCATATCTCAATGAGCACCATCAGTGTCGAGTTCTCTGAAAAGCTCGCCGCAGCCCATGCGGAAAAAGGACAATCCTTCCTCGCCGCTCCTGTGCTTGGAAGACCGGATGCGGCCGCTAAAGCCGCACTCCGTATCATCACAGCCGGACCGGCGGAAGCGAAGCAAACTGCCAAGCCTCTGCTTGACACCTTGAGCCAGCAGGTGTTTGACGTCGGCGAAGAAAGCAAGACGGCAAACGCGGCCAAAATCAGCGTCAATTTTTTACTCGTGTCTATGCTGGAGGCGTTATCTGAATCATTCTTAATGATGGAAAAGTACGGCTTAGAACAAAAACAATTTTTAGATATCGCCAGCGCGCTCTTCGGCTCTCCTGTCTATCAAAATTACGGAACCATCATGGCAGAGCAGACATTTGAGCCGGCCGGTTTTAAAATGTCATTAGGGCTGAAGGATACCAACCTGGCACTCGCCGCCGCTGAACAGGTTTCTGCACACCTCCCTCTCGCCGAGCTGGCCAAGAGCCATTTTGAAAGCGGGATTGAAAAAGGCTTTGGAGATCTGGATTGGGCCGCACTCATTAAATGTATCAAATAAGAAGAAAGCCTCTCCGTTCTGGAGAGGCTTTCTGGTTACAAGGACGGCAGGTTCATTTCTTTCTCAAACATCAAATCATCAATGCTTTTAAATGTGTAGCCTTGTTTTTTCAGGTCTGTGATCGCCTCATCCAAAGCTTCGGCATTGTCCTTGGATACGGTGTGAAGCAGGTAAATCGCTCCTGGGTGCGCCTGCTTGATCATATGATCGTAGGCGTATTTACTCCCCTTTTGGCTATTGATTTTCCAATCAACAAAAGCGACCGACCAGAAAACGGTTTGATATCCGAGGCGTTTCGTTTCTTTCAGCACGTATTCACTGAACATGCCGCGCGGCGGGCGCAGATACAGGTTGTCCTGCTTTCCCGTAATGTTATAGACCTCTTCATTGACTGAATCGAGTTCGTCCTGAATCTGGTCCGCTGTTTTTTTCGTTAGATCCGGATGGTGAAACGAATGGTTGCCGATAATATGCCCTTCATCAGACATGCGCTTAATCAGCTCAGGCTGGTCCTTTACAAAATGCCCGGTGACAAAAAAGGTTCCTGTTACACGGTGTTTTTTTAAGACATCGAGCACTTTTGGCGTATAGCCATTTTCGTAGCCGTTATCAAAGGTTAAATAAATCGTTTTTTCCTTTGTATTGCCTAAATAAAACGCGCCATATTTTTCAATTAAACGGTTTAGCTGCTTCCCGACATCAGGCGGCTGATGATTGACACTTCGTTTAAAGCCCCAATTAATCGGGTCATTAGGCACCGCTGTCGCCTGTACTGCGCCCCCGACAAGCAAGACGGCGGCGCAGCATATTGAACACATCCACTTCATGGCCAGCGCTCCTTCTGCATTTTTTTATATTTTACAGATAGGCGCTACGTTTTATACTGACGCTTTATGTCAAAATAAAAAACCGCGGCGTACGCGCGGTTCTATTCCCAGTCTTTTTTAAAGCGTTCGTATTTGGCTTCCAGATCATCAAGCATGCTGATGAGCCTATCTATATCTTCAACTTCGGTTGCTTCAGGGTCTAATGAATCAATGACGTTCATAAACATGTCGAGTCTGTTCTTTAAATAATCAAGCTGCTGATCCTTATTGTTTACGGCGTTCCCCATTCTGTTCCTCCATTCATTTTTTATTATGGTAGCTCATTTTTTCCCGTTTTTCAATCGCTCCGCTACTTGCACACTTATCAAATCAGGTCTAAAATTAACTGTTGGCAGCATTAGTATGCCCCATTTACAAAGGAGTTAGATAGTCATGACACAAAACACGAAGCTGCGTCCCATTACACCTGAGTTTGACCCTTGGGAAGCCTATATGGATGTTGAACAGTATGGAGACATGCAGCTGACAAACGTTGAATTCACAACGACGACACTGTGCAATATGAGATGCGAGCATTGCGCCGTAGGCTATACATTGCAGCCTAAAGACCCGAATGCTCTGCCTATAGATCTTCTGTTAAAACGGCTGGAGGAAATTCCGCGCCTGAGATCCATCAGTATTACAGGCGGAGAGCCGATGCTTTCATTAAAATCAGTAAAGGAATATGTCGTTCCATTATTGAAATACGCCCATGAACGGGGCGTGCGGACGCAGATCAATTCCAACCTGACCCTTGATATTGATCGATACGAATGGATTATTCCGTATCTTGATGTCCTGCATATTTCTCATAACTGGGGTACAGTTGAGGATTTTGCTGAGATCGGCTTTGCTATGATGGACAGAAAACCGACCTTCGAACAGCGGGCGCGTTATTTTGAAAAAATGATCGAAAACAGCCGCACGCTCGTGGATGCCGGGGTGATGGTTTCTGCAGAAACGATGCTGAACAAACGCACACTTCCGCATATTGAGCATATTCACCGCCAAATCACAGAAGATATGAAATGTCAGCGTCATGAAGTCCATCCAATGTACCCGAGCGATTTCGCAAGCGCTCTTGACTCTCTCAGCCTGAAAGAGATGAGACAGGCCATTCACCGTTTGCTGGACATTCGTGATGAAAAGACGTGGATGCTGTTCGGGACACTGCCGTTTTATGCCTGCAGTGCGGACGAAGAGGATCAAAAGATGCTTCGCCGGCTTCGCGCGGCGAAAAACGTCACAGTGAGAAACGATCCTGACGGCCGTTCCCGCCTGAATGTGAACATTTTCGACGGAAACATCATCGTGACTGATTTCGGCGACACACCGCCGCTTGGCAACATTCAGACGGACAGCCTCCCTTCCGCCTATGAAAAATGGAGAGAGACAAAGCTTGCAAAAGAGCTGAATTGCCACTGCCCGAATGTCCGATGCCTCGGGCCAAATGTTCTCGTCAAAAATAGTTATTATCAAGATGTGGATTTCACAAAACGTCAAGCCAGGAGTTAGATGCGAATGGAAGAAACACTTACAGAGATTTTCCAGAATAAAATCGTCGATATTCTTCTCGTCGCCGTCATTCTATGGATCAGTGTTTTTATCATCAACCGGCTGGTCCAGCTATTTTTTAAACGGACGGACTTTATTGAAGAAAAAAAGAAAAAACGATTGAAAGCCTTATCCGTTCTGTCACCCAGTACACAGCGACAATCGCTTTTATTTTTTACGTTATTTCTTTATTTGTGCATGATTTCGGCAACATTTTAGCCGGGGCGGGTGTAGCCGGTATTGTCATCGGTTTTGGCGCCCAATCACTGATTAAGGATGTGCTGGCAGGTGTGTTTTTCATTTATGAACGCCAGCTGCACAAAGGCGATTATGTCACCGTCAACAATATGTTTAACGGAACTGTTGAAGAAATCGGCCTTCGCTCGCTGCAAATCCGGGAATGGAGCGGGAAGCTGCTCACCATCAGCAACGGCGAGGTCAGACAAATAGAGAACTATAATATCGATTTTATGCGGATCACCGAATCCTTTCTCATCAGCTTTAAAGAAGACCCAGACCGCGTGTACGGCGTATTAGAAGAGGCATGTGACATGCTGAATGAAGAACTTCGGAACTCATTAAAGCTGGATGAATTCGGCAACCCAACAGAGCCCTTTCAAATACATGGGATTACCGCATTGAATCAAATCAATCGCGGCGTTGAATTTACGGTAAAAGGCATGGTGAAAGATGACGATTATTTCAGCGCCAGCCTTGCAGTCAGACGGGTTCTCGTTCGAAAACTCTATCAAAACAATGTGCAAATGCTTGAGGAAGCGGTCAGAATCGAGAGAACGCAATAAACGAAAAAACTGATTCCGAGTTGGAATCAGTTTTTTGTTTATCTTGGCTGCGAAGCAAGCTGAAAACCAAATGTGAGGTGGTCTTGAACCGGAATCCAAGCGCCGATTCCCTGTGACGTGACATTTTTCACGACTAGTTTTCGTTTATTCCCTTTCAGCACTAAGTACACTTCTCCGTAAGTCACTTTTCCTTTTTCATTCACAGCCGGTGCATACGCATGCAGATAACCCATTTTTTTAGGAGCGACTTTATATATTTGATCCCGCTTTGTGCCCGCTCCGACAACCGTATCAAATGCCAGCGGGAGATTCGTTTTCTTCATCGCTTTTAGCATCATCATGTTTTTGACATCTTCAGCGTTTGGAACCTTAGCTGTCAGGCCGCCCTTCACTTTGTACTGTTGTTCCTGGGCATAATGCATTTCAGCTGTTTCTTTTCCGCCGCGGTTATCCGCACGGTTTGTATTGATTTTTTTATATTCCCAGTTTGCGACTGTTTCGTTTGATTCATAGCCGAGCGCCCATTTCCCGAGAAATATTGTCGCCCGGTAGCCGACCGCGAGCGGTGTGCCGGATACGTTGGATTCATTCAGCATTTTGATGAGGTGCGGGTTTTCAATCTTCACCTCAGAATGATCGAGCAATTCCTTTGCAAGCTTGCTCGGCTGAAGCATCGGCTGATCCTGTGAAGCATTCGGATACGTGTTTTCCTTGGAAATGCTTGCAACTGAGTCAGGAACCTTAAACTGCTTTTTCGCGTGGATGGGCTGAACGCCGAAAAAACTAAAGA
The DNA here is from genome assembly GCF_000815295.1 of Bacillus sp. MSP13. NCBI lineage: Bacteria > Bacillati > Bacillota > Bacilli > Caryophanales > Bacillaceae > Bacillus > Bacillus sp. MSP13. Next base: position 226,397 of record NZ_JXAQ01000014.1, on the reverse strand, counting down.
ATAACAACACGATAAGTGTGGAATGAAATAGCTTTTTCATCATATCACTCTTTCTATGGCATTTTCCCTTAGTCTTTTCATCCCGCTTTATTGTTATCCATCATTTTTTCAGGTTATAGAAGGAAAAAGCCGATCGCCATAATGACATAGGCGGCAAGCAGCGTCGCCCCTTCAAACCAGTTGGAATCGCCGTCATTCGAAATCGCGATCATCAAGAGAACGGACGATACCATCGCCACGAGCTCCGGCAGCGTAAACACAAGCGGCATGCTTACCGGGAAGAAGATGGAACAGATTACAAGAACCGGTGCAACAAACATAGCAATCTGCAGCGTCGAACCGACTGCGATTTCAACCGCAACGTCCATTTTATTTTTATAGGCCATGATGACGGCGGACGCGTGCTCCGCGGCATTACCGACAATCGCCACGATGATGACCCCGATAAACAGCTCGCTCCAGCCGAACTGCTCAGCTACAGAGTGGAACGTGTGAACCAGGTTTTCAGATATGTATGCCACAGCAATCGTAGCCGCAAACAAGACAATTGTGGCCACCTTGCCTGACCACTCCGGCTCTTCCTCTTCCACATGCTGGCCGTCATTGTTCTTCGGCTGATAAACACCGCGGTGCGTGACGAGTTTAAAATACAGAGCCGCCACATATAACAGCATTAATATAATGCTGATGCCGATGCTTAAATTAAGCTTGCCCACGTCGCCCATCCCTACAGAAAATACCTCCGGAATCACAAAAGCGACAATGATGGCAAAAATCAATAGACCGGAGTTATGGCGCGCATCATGAATATTAAACTCCTGCCGCTTATATTTTAAACCGCCGACAAAAAACGATAGCCCGGCCACCAGCAGCAGATTCCCCAGCACTGAACCGGTTAAAGAGGCAAGCACGATGCCGGTCAGGCCCTCCTTCAGTGCAAATAGAGAGATAATTAACTCAACCGCATTCCCAAAGGTGGCGTTCAACAAACCGCCGATCCGCGGGCCTGCGATGATTGATAATGATTCTGTCGCCCTTCCCATATAGCTTGCAAGCGCGATAATCGTTACGCAATACAAGGCAAAGAGAATGACAGAAGGCCAATGCATCAAACTGCCGATTACAGAAAGCGGAACACCCGCCGCCACTAACATAAAAAAAATACGATTCATGGTGAATTGGCTCCTTTTATATGACTTGTTTTATTTGTATTCTTCACAAAAATCATCATGATTACACGAGGTCGCATGTTCACATGTGATATAGGCTTTTTTCAGGTTGCCTGCTATTGGAAAACATTGTACGATCAACATAGATTCCACATAAGGAGAACAGACACGATGTCACGATTTCATTTTTTTATCCTAGTCTTGCTCGTTTCCATTTCCGGGTTTTCACAAGGCATGCTGCTGCCTGTCATCTCGATCATCTTTGAAACAAATGGGGAATCGGCCGCTATTAACGGCCTGCATGCGACGGGACTCTATATCGGTGTGCTTTTGGCTTCGCCCTTTATGGAAGCGCCGCTTAGAAAGCTCGGATTTAAGCCGCTGATTGTCATCGGCGGAAGCATTGTCATTTTAAGCTTGTTTGGATTTATTTGGCTTCAGTCCGTTTGGATCTGGTTCCTGCTTCGCCTGTGTATCGGAATCGGCGACCATATGCTTCACTTTTCTACGCAAACGTGGGTGACTTCGATGTCATCAAAACAAAATCGCGGAAGAAACCTGTCTGTTTACGGACTTTCCTTCGGCCTTGGCTTTGCCGCGGGTCCTTTCATGGTTCCGCTTGTTAAGATGAGCCCGGCGCTGCCTTTTATCGTGTCCGGCTGCTTCAGCCTGTTTGCGTGGCTTTTTGTTTTCTTTCTACAAAATGCATACCCGGAAACCAATCCTTACGAAACCAAATCAGACAATAGCTTCAGGCGGTTTTATCAAGCGTTACTCTTTGGGTGGGTTGCCTTTATGCCCACATTCGGCTACGGCTTTCTTGAGACGGCGCTAAATGGAAGCTTTCCTGTATACGCGCTCCGGCTGGGGATATCTGTGGACGCAGTGGCGCTGATCCTTCCCGCGTTTGCGATTGGAAGCATTATTTTTCAGTTTCCGCTCGGCATCCTCAGCGATAAATACGGGCGGCGAAATGTGCTGCTTGTGATTTTGCTGACAGGGGCGCTTTGCTTTTTGATCGCCGGCGTATTCCCTTCGCCTTACGTGATCGGATGCTGCTTTTTTATAGCGGGAATGGCAGTCGGATCAACCTTTACACTTGGCATCAGCTATATGACAGACCTTCTTCCTCCCCACTTGCTGCCGGCGGGGAACCTGCTTTGCGGCATTACATTCAGCCTTGGCAGCATCCTCGGCCCGATTGCCGGCGGCTGGTATATGCAGACATTTAACAGCGCAAACTTGTTTTATTTTATTACCCTCACGCTAAGCGGAGTCTGGCTTGCTCTTATGCTCGGCAAACCGAAAAGCTGGTCACCAGCCGAAACCTATTCTTCATCTTCTTAAACAAAAAGCCTAAAACGGTTTGCGTTTTAGGCTTTCATCTTTTCAGCTTGAGTCAATGCAAGCGCATGTGAAAGCCTCCTGACATGACATCAGGAGGCTTTTATGCTAATGATAGCCGTTTTGCCCGTTGGCGCTTCCGCTTGTTTTATGGCTCGGTTTGCTTTTCGAATTTTGTTTGTTATGGCTTCCGCCTTTTTTCTTACTCATCACGATTGCCCCCTGACATCAATTTGAACCGAAGTTCATTTATAGGATGCGCTAATAATAGGGATTTTCATCAGGAAGCTTTTTACGTTTATGTAAAAGAGCGTTGATTTCTCCCCCGAGGATAATTAAAATGCCGCTCAAGTAAAACCAAATCATCAGGACGATGATTCCCCCGATGCTGCCATATGTGGCGCTAAAGTTCGCAAATGTGCTGACGTAAAATGAAAACAGGGTGCTGACAACAATCCAGCCAATAGCCGCAAACAAAGCGCCCGGCATGACAAACCGGAGGGACAGTTTTTTGTTCGGCGCGATGAAATACAGGGCGGAAAAAACGATCAGCAGCACAAGCGGGCTGACACCCCAGCGCACGGCAGACCAAACGGATAAAAACAGATCCGACGCACCGACGAAGTCTGAAGCGAGCATCCCGATCTGCCGGCCGAATACCGGCAGAAGCAAGGCCACTAAAATCGTAAATACCATGGCAATCGTCAAAAAAATTGAGGTTAGACGAACGATGATAAAAGAGCGGTTTTCATCCACTTCATACGCGTGGTTTAGCGATCGGACAATGGCGTTCATTCCATTAGACGCTGACCACAAAGCCGCGATAATCCCGAATGACAGCAAACCGCCATTTCGATTATTTAAGGTTTGTTGGGTAATGGATTCAACGAGGGACATCGCGCTGGCGGGCGCGTATTGTTTGACAACTCCCAGAACATCATCGGTAGAAATGGGAAGATACGCGGTGAGCGTCAGCATAAAAATCAAAAACGGAAACAATGACAAGAGAAAAAAATACGCCAGTTCCGCTGATTTGCTGGGCCCCTCATGAAGGGTGTATCTGCTGAAAAGCTCTTTTAAAAAATTCACGTCGCCTCACCTCGCATGTTTGATCATTTTTTTGAAAAATGCTCTTTCGTTTCTTGTACAAGCTCCATCACTTGCGGCGTTGTTTTCTTCAGCTCTTTCACCTGCTGATTGACAAACCCGACTTCATTGGACAAGGATTGGGCCAGCTTCTTGGCTTCATCCATTTTTGTGATGACCGTGTTTTTCAACAGCTCCGGATTGCTTTTGTACAGTGAAAGTTTATGCTTGCATGTCAGCCATCTCATGCCGCATGCCTGTCTTGTCGGCTTATGGAGCAGCGATAACGCCGCGCCTGCCGCAGCTCCGAGAAAAATACCTTTCAGCATCAAACGTTCGTTGTTCATGCAAATTCTCCTTTCACTTACAGTTGTTTTTCTTTTTGAATGGCTGCAAGCAGCTGCTCACAGCCCGATTTGATTAATTGACAGACCTCTTCAAAGTTCCCTGTGTAGTAAGGATCGGGAACATCCGCCAGATCTGAATCTTCAACATAGTCCAAGAGCCTTTTGATATGCGGCGTGTTCTTAAAACCCGCCATGCTTCTGAGACTCCCGATATTTTCTGCATCCATCGCAATCACGTAATCAAAATCGTCCAGATCCTGTTCGCTGACTTGCCTCGCCAGCATGCCCTCAAAGCTGATTCCTTCTCTCTGCAAGATCTCCTGTGTTCCTGCATGCGGCGGATTGCCGATGTGCCAGCCGCCGATACCGGCTGAGTCCGTCTTGATTTTCCCCTCTAATCCTTTTTTGGCTGCCAAGTCCCGAAACATCGCTTCTGCCATCGGAGACCGGCAAATGTTTCCTAAACAAACAAATAACACGCTTATCATGTTGTACAACCTCCCTATTCTTTGCCCATATTTCTCTAAAAAAAAACCTTCATGACTATCTTAGTAGGATGTTCATTTTCTTTTCAACTGATGTCTCCACTTTTTTGAAAACAAGAGCTTGCTCTTAGAATAGGGTTTTTTTCTGATTGAATTCTGTTAGAATAAAACATACCGAATATCGAGCTAAGAAAGGATGGAGCCATTTGCCCAGCCCAAATACAGAAACATTAATTCAAATGATTGAAGAAATTTCCCAAAAACTGAACATGCTGAACGTCGGCGTGATCAAAGCGGAGGATTTTAGCGATGAGAAGATCGAAGACCTCACGTACCTCCACAGCATGGTGATGAAAAAAGAATCATTCAGCCCTAGTGAAATGCAAGCGATTGCTCAAGAACTAGCCTCGCTTCGAAAGTAATGGAGACTGGCCGGAAACCCGGCGAGTCTTTTTTATCATTTTTTTCTTAAAATAGGCCATGAAAACAGCAAAATGTTCGAATCAGATGTGAAGGAGTAGAAGCATGAAAACGACATCTATCAAAACAGCCTTCGGAATGTATATCAACTATTTCTTTCTAGGAATAACACGCCGGAAACGCCTAGGTCAGCAGCTTGCCGAATCCAATAGCGGCAATGACATAACTGATGCCGGTCGGATCGGTTCATGTGCCAATTGTGCTGGATATCACCGCTTTTTTCTTAGGCTTTTCAACCACGGGTGTTTTTCAAATCTCCATTACATTAATGACAGACTTTTCTGGAAGCGCAAAGGTGCCGTTACCGGAATTGTAGCGACGGCTTCAAGCATCGCGTCGATTGTGCTGCAGATTGCCACCGGGCTTATCGCAAAAGCGGGAGGCATCGCCCATATCTTTATGTTCGACTTCTGCATTGCGGTCCTCGGAACAGCCGCAGCCGCCTTCTTGTATTATAGATACAGGAAACTGACGGGTGCTCAGGCCGATGTCAAACTGTAATCAACAAAAAACGGACGCCCCGCGGGCGTCCGTCGTTTTCTTATTTCTCAAGCAATGCCAACGATTCACGATTAAACGCCGGAATATCATCCGGTGTGCGGCTTGTGACCAATTGATCTTGGCAAACAACCACTTCCTTGTCCACAACGTCGGCACCCGCGTTTTCCATATCAACACGAATGGACGTATAGCCTGTCGCTTTACGGCCATCGAGCGCTTTCGCGTTGATTAAAAGCTGCGGGCCGTGGCAAATGGCGAATACCGGCTTTTTGTCAGTCATAAACGCTTTCGTAAACTGAACGAAACGGTCATCGGCGCGAAGCTGATCTGGTGAAAATCCTCCGGGAATCAACAGCGCGTCAAAATCTGAAGGGTTTACGTCGTCAATGGACGCGTCAACCGTCACTTCCGCGTTCCCCTGCTTGCCTTTTACGGTTTTGCCTTTTTCATTTTCGATGACAGTCAGTTCATGTCCCGCATCTTTAAAGGCTTTCGCAGGCTCAGTGTATTCGCTGTCCTCAAAATAATCTGTCAAAACAACTGCAATTTTTTTCCCCATTTTTCATAACCTCCCGTTTAATCTGTCTACATAAAACACTCTTCCCCAGCCACACTAAAATAAACATTTTCGCAGGCCAGAGAAACGATAAGCATAAATGCCCTTCATTTGCCGTTTGACGATATGACATAATACTCATTTTTCTCCCTTTTACAATAATCATAAAGAAATACCTACAAATAGTTACAAAATATTCTTACAATAGGAGCTGTAACACAAATTTCGTTGAAAGGTGGAGAACTGGTGAGAATACAGAAAAGACGAACGTACGTCGGCAACATTCTCCGTATTCTTTTGCCCCCTATTATGATACTTAGCCTAATCCTCCCAACACCACCCATTCATGCAGAAGAAAGCGCGGCCCCTCAAGTGCATCTGAGTATTTTGGCCACGACTGATATTCATGCCAACATGATGGATTACGATTACTACAGCGACAGTGAAACGACGGATTTCGGGCTGGCAAGAACGGCACAGCTGATCCAAAAGCACCGCCAGCAAAACCCCAATACCCTGCTTGTGGATAACGGAGACTTGATTCAAGGGAATCCGCTTGGAGAATACGCGGTGAAGTATGAAAAAGACGACATTATCTCCGGCGCGAAAACCCATCCGATTATCAGTGTCATGAATGCGCTGGATTATGATGCCGGCACGCTGGGCAATCATGAATTCAACTACGGGCTCGACTTTCTCGACGGCACGATCAAAGGAGCCGATTTCCCGATTGTAAATGCAAACGTCAAAACAACAAGCGGGAAAAACCGTTATACGCCGTATGTCATTACAGATAAAACCGTCACTGACGAAAACGGCCATGAGCAGAAAGTAAAGGTGGGCTACATAGGCTTCGTTCCGCCGCAAATTATGACATGGGACAAAAAGCATCTCGAAGGTCAGGTGCAAGTGCAGGATATCGTAGAATCCGCCAATGAAACGATCCCGAAAATGAAGGCGGAAGGCGCAGATGTCATTATCGCCCTCGCCCACAGCGGCATTGAAAAGCAAGCCCAATCGCCAGGCGCGGAAAATGCCGTATTTGACCTAGCCACAAAAACAAAAGGCATTGACGCGATCATCTCTGGCCATCAGCACGGACTCTTCCCATCCGCCGAGTATGCGGGTGCTGCCCAATTCGATGTTGAAAAAGGCACGATCAACGGCATTCCAGTCGTCATGCCAAGCAGCTGGGGCAAATACTTGGGCATGATTGACCTTAAACTCGTAAAGACGGACGGCTCATGGAAGGTGGCAGATTCCAAGGCCAGTATTGAATCTATCGCAGGCAACGTCACATCCCGAAGTGAAACCGTTACAAACACCATCAAACAAACGCATCAAAACACACTGGAGTATGTCAGAGAACCAGTCGGCAAAACAGAAGCCGATATTAACAGTTTCTTCGCGCAGGTGAAAGATGACCCTTCCATTCAGATTGTGACCGACGCGCAAAAATGGTACGCCGAAAAAGAAATGAAGGGTACCGAATACAAGGACCTCCCGATTTTGTCCGCTGGAGCGCCGTTTAAAGCGGGCGGCAGAAACGGAGCCAATTACTATACGAATATTCCGGCCGGAGATCTCGCCATTAAAAACATCGGTGACTTGTATCTTTACGATAATACCGTTCAGATCGTCAAACTGACTGGAAGCGAGATCAAGGACTGGCTTGAGATGTCAGCAGGCCAATTCAATCAAATTAACCCGTCAAAAGGCGGCGATCAAGCCTTGCTGAATGACAATTTCCGATCCTATAATTTTGACGTGATTGACGGTGTCACATATCAGGTCGATGTGACAAAACCGGCGAAATACGATGAGAACGGAAAAGTCATCAACGCGAATTCTTCCCGGATCATCAACCTTTCCTATGAAGGCAAGCCCATCAGCACGAATCAGGAATTTCTCGTCGTCACCAATAATTATCGTGCGTCCGGAGGCGGCGGTTTCCCTCACCTGACAAGCGATAAGATTGTCCACGGCTCCGCGGTTGAAAACAGGCAGGTGCTGATGGATTACATTCTTGAACAGAAATCAGTCAATCCAAAAGCGGACAACAACTGGTCAATCGCACCTGTTTCCGGCACGAACTTGACGTTTGAGTCCTCCCTTTTGGCCAAGCCATTTGCAGATAAAGCAGACGACGTCGCATATGTAAGTGAGGCTGCGAATGAGGGCTATGGTGTATACAAGCTGCAATTCGACGATGATTCAAATCCTGAGCCACCTAAGGACGGACTGTGGGATCTGACTGTCATGCACACAAATGATACGCATGCCCATCTCGATGACGCGGCGAGACGAATGACGAAAATCAACGAAGTACGAAACGAAACAGACCACAATATCCTCCTTGATGCGGGAGATGTGTTTTCCGGCGACCTGTATTTCACAAAATGGAACGGTTTAGCCGATTTGAAATTGATGAACATGATGGGCTATGACGCCATGACCTTTGGAAACCATGAATTTGATAAAGGTCCGGCAGTGCTTTCTGATTTTCTCAGCGGAAACAGCGCAACAGTCGATCCAGCCAACCGTTATCACTTTGAAGCGCCTGAATTTCCAGTCGTCAGCGCAAACGTCGATGTGTCAAATGAACCTAAGCTGACTTCATATGTCAAAAAGCCGCAAACCTTTACAGCAGGTGAAAAGAAAGAGCCCGGCATCCACCCTTACATTCTGTTAGATGTTGACGGTGAGAAAGTCGCCGTATTCGGTCTGACAACGGAAGATACAGCCACCACCTCAAGCCCGGGCAAAAGCATCGTATTTCATGATGCGTTTGAAACAGCGCAAAACACAGTGAAAACGATTCAGGAAGATGAAAAAGTAAATAAAATCATCGCTTTGACCCATCTCGGGCATAACCGCGATCTTGAGCTGGCCAAGAAAGTAAAAGGCATTGACTTGATTATCGGCGGGCATACGCACACCCTCGTAGACAAAATGGAGGTTGTGAACAACGAAGAGCCGACGATCGTGGCGCAGGCAAAAGAATACGGCCAATACTTGGGACGTGTCGATGTCGTGTTTGATGAAAACGGTGTAGTGCAAACAGACAAATCAAATCTGAGCGTGCTGCCAATTGATGAACATACGGAAGAAAACGCAGAAGCAAAAAAAGAGCTTGATCAGTTCAAACCTGAATTAGAGAAGTTCAAAAATAAAAAAGTCGGCAATACAGCTGTACCGCTTGACGGCGAGCGTGAGCATGTGCGCACGAAGGAAACGAACCTCGGAAACTTCATTGCGGACGGCATGCTCGCAAAAGCGAAAGAAGCAGCAGGCGCCAGAATAGCGATCACAAATGGCGGCGGCATCAGAGCCGGCATTGACAAAGGCGATATTACACTCGGCGAGGTCCTGAACGTCATGCCGTTCGGCAACACGCTTTATGTGGCCGACTTAACCGGAAAACAAATTAAAGAAGCCCTTGAACAAGGCTTAAGCAATGTGGAAAACGGAGGCGGCGCCTTCCCTCAGGTGGCCGGAATCCAATATACGTTTACATTAAACAAGGAACCCGGACACCGAATTCTTGACGTCAAACTCGAATTACCTAACGGAGACACGGTTCATCTCGATTCCGATAAGACCTATCGCGTGGCAACGAATAACTTTGTCGGCGCCGGAGGAGACGGATACTCTGTCTTTACGGAAGCGTCCCATGGTGAAGACCTTGGTTATGTAGATTATGAGATTTTCACCGAACAGCTGAAAAAACTAGGAAACAAGGTCTCTCCTAACATCGAAGGGCGAATCAAAGAAGTATTCCTGCCGACAAAGCAGAAGGATGGCAGCTGGACACTTGATGAAGACAAATTCGCGATTTATGCCCAAAATACCAACACGCCGTTTGTCTACTATGAAACATCTGAAGGATCTCAAGAGAGCCCTATCAATCTTAAAATAAATAAAGATCAGGTCAAACTGTTGAAAGAAAGAAAATCAGACCCTTCATTAACAGTGTTCAACTACTGGTACAGCATGAAGCTGCCAATGGCGAACCTCAAAACCGCAGACACAGCAATCGGCATCAAATCAACGGGAGAGTTGGATGTTTCGCTTGCGGATGTGTATGACTTTACAGTGAAGCAAAAAGGAAAAAAAGTGAAATCATTCAAGGAGCCTGTACAGCTTTCGCTTCGCATGTTTGATATTGAAGAAGCCCATAACCCTGCCATTTATCATGTCGACAGGAAAAAGAAAGCTTTCACTAAGACAGAAAAGGGTTCAGTTGACGATGATATCGTGACAGGATATACAACCCATTTTAGTGAATACACGATCTTAAATTCCGGTGCGAACAATAAACCGCCGGCATTCCCGTCCGATCAGCCGACAGGCGGTGATGACGGCAGCAATGGCGGAGGCTCCGACAAACCAGGCGGAAAACAGCCGCCTGACGGGAGCGGAGGAAAAGATACACCTCCCGGCACTGAACCAACTAACGGATCGGGAGGAAACGGATCAGACGGATCAGGAACGGACGGCCCGGCTGGCGGCTTGCTTCCCGACACAGCCACATCCATGTACTCAATCCTCTTGGCTGGATTGCTGATCAGCGCGCTCGGAACGGCATTGTACTTACACCAGAGGAGAAAACAGAATAAAGCGAATCAGGCATAAAAAAAGAGCTGCTCGGTATGAGAGTGATCCTCTTTTTTGACATGGAACAAACAACTATTGTGTTATAAAAATATATGTATTTTCTTTACAGTGCGCGTTTATGACGGAAGTAGTTTGATGGCGCTTTTAAGAAGAAACTTTTTAGACTATAGTTTGAGAATAAAACAATTCGATGGAGGCATTATCAACTTGCATCCTCTTGCGAGACATACTCATGGTAATGCCTTTCATTTTATACCAAGGTGGGGTTTGCTGTTTTCTTATAGTATTTTCTCCGTTTTTTAGGCCGGACATGGTCCTGGCCATGTCCAGTTTGCCAATTTCTTAAGATTCATGGCAGCGAACGTAAGCATCGCCTGCATTGAAACTTTTTTAAGACCTCTTAAGGTCGTCCAACGCATGCCATGCTTTTCTTTTGCGTCCGCAAAGACTCGTTCAATCGTTTCTTTGCGTTTCGCATATAGAGTTTTATTTCGTTCTGTATGTCTCAAATGATCAACTTCCTCTATGTAATTCTGCCATACATGACGATGAATCATTTTAGTATGATTTCTGCTTTGTGTACAACGTTCTAATAGAGGACAATCTTTACAACCAAAGGGTTTGAAGCGTACTGTTTGTATCCGTCCCTTGTCGTTGTGCGGTACGGAAGAACTTGCCCTTTGGGACAAAGATAGGCGTCAAAATATTCATCGTATACGTATTCATATTTTCTGAGATATCCGTCTTTCGTTCTCGGGCGTGTGTAAGGCATAACGGGCCTGATGTCTTGATCCATGAGGAATTTAGCGATGTATGGTGTTTTATATCCTGCATCAACGGCGACAGAACTGGGCTTACCGACTTTATCTATGACTTGAGTGACGAGTTTATCCAACATCCGACTATCGTGAACATTCCCACCCGTGACGAGAGAACCTAAGATAAAGCCCCGAGAATCACTTGCCGTATGAAAAGAATACGCAAACAGCTTTTCACGCTCATCTTTTACATAATAACCACTTTCAGGATCTGTCGTACTTACCTTTATTTCTTTTAATTCTTCTTTATTCTGTGGGGGAAAAGGCTTTTTTCCGTGGTCCTCACGGTCGATATTGATCTCTTCGTCTAACTGAGCCTTATACGTTCTGGTTTCTACTCGGGCTATTTTCTTTTCAAATTTCTTCTTATTCGCATTCGCTTTTACATGGGTAGAATCAATGAACGCAACGGATGGATCCACTAACCCCTTAGTCATCGCTTCTTTCAAGATGCGGTAGAAGATTTGTTCAAAAAGATCTGTATCATGGAAGCGCCTAACGTAGTTTTTACCGAAGGTTGAAAAATGAGGAATCTTTTCTGTGAATCCATACCCAATAAACCATCGATAAGCCACGTTGGTTTCAATTTCCTTGATGGTCTGACGCATGGAACGCAAACCAAAGAGATACTGAATGAAGACCATTTTTATGAGGACAACCGGATCGATACTCGGTCGACCATTATCTAAACAATATTTATCTTCTACTAAATCGTAGATGAATGTAAAATCAATTGCTTGTTCAATCTTCCTTACCAGATGATCATCAGGAACAAGTTGATCTAGCGCAACCATTTCAATTTGATTTCTTCCATCTTCAACATGTTTTGATAACATTTTAATCCCCCGTGAAAAATTGATGTCCTTACTATTATACAAAAAAAGCTTGTAGATTTGGTCTAATTCTTAGACTTTGTCTACAAGCTGAAGCTATTAATAACTTCATTTAAAATAGGAAGTTTTCAATATTCAAACATACTCTAAGTAATTCTTCAGCTCGTTATATGGAAAAAATGAGAGCATTCGGTATAAATTATTGTTAAATACATTAATAACAAATAATAGAAGGATAGACTCACGAGCAAGCCCAGTCTAAGGAAGAGTGTTCAAAGTTTGCGGGATAAGTTGAAACGAAAATCTTTTGACGGGGAAAGTAATCACATTAAAAGAGGTTTATCATTTAGCAGAGTATTACTAGGGTGAGTGCTTGTAATACTGCAAAATGAACTTTAGCAGGAGAAAAATCCCCAGTTTAAATTTCAATTAATTTGTGCTAAACTTCATTTACATATAAAAGATCTACTACAATAATTTATAATTGAGCCTTTGTCGAGATAAATTCACATTGAAAGGAGGCTAATTTTCAATTGGTTGGTAAAGCGAAACGTTATCAGGAACTTTTAAATGCCGCGCGGAGTGTGTTAGCAGAAAAAGGGTTTGAGGAAACAAAAGTATCTGAAATTGTGCAAAGAGCAGGTGTCGCAAAGGGTACATTCTATCTCTACTTTCCTTCTAAGTTAGATCTTGTTCTTGCCTTGGTACGAGAAATGCAACAAAATATACTCTCTGAAGCAAAAAAGGCAATTGATTCTAAGATAAGTCGACGGGAAGAACTCATGCGGGTTATTAAGGCTGCTTTTAATGTAATGGAACGTTACAATGATGTATTTCCAGTTTTTAATGCGGTTACTGCATTTAAAACAGATCAATGGAAAGCCGAGAGGGAGATACGAACACCTTACTACAGCTTCCTTAAAAGTTTAATCAAGAATGGCCAAACATCCGCTGAATTCAAGTCTGACTTGGATCCCGAAATAGCTTCACTATTAATCGTAGGTATGGTTGAACATGCAGCACACGAATGTTTCGTATATGATTCAGACTTCCGCAAAGATAAGTATCTCTATACTATTGATCAATTATTGAGTAGAGCCCTTTGCAAAAGTTGTTAACCATGACCTCTTCTATCATTAAAATTACGTCTAATAACTGTTCAAAAGTACTGGATCATTAAGTATAATAAGTACAAGCATATGCAATTGCAACCAAACACAATAACATGAATTACATACCAGGGTATCCACGTTTTTTTTAAAGAATAAGAACTTTATATCCTTAAACGCCATAGCCCCCTTCTTCTTATAGCAGCTGCTACCTATCAATGCTCTATTTTCGTTTATATTTAGCGAACTAGTTATATTATCAATACTTCCTTTCCTACTTACAATCGTCTTATTTATCTAAGATATTTGTTTCTCTTATTTTTTAAAACTCCTCGGAATACTATTTTACGTGAGTCCTTTTCTCAGCACGAGGCTTTCTCCATGTATAAATTCAAGTAAACTATCACTATATCTCTAGTATCATTAAATATCAATTCGTGATGAAATTTAAATTATAAAAAGATTCTTTAGTATATCTAGGGGGTTGTCCTACTCTATTCTATTAACTTATTTTTCACCTCAACAACGATATACTACAACGTCTAAGATTAAGTCTCTATTTTCACAAACAAAGTGAGAGAATCTGCCAGTTTCTAGATACTCCCGTTTTCGAAGGATAGATTATGTCATCATTCCCATCCCAAAATTCTACATATGGTTAAGATAATCACATTTCTAAACATAAGATAAATCCAATTAATTTCCTATAAGGTATAATTGGATTTATCTCAATTGATATTTACAGGTAAAAAGATTCCAAGAACTCCACTGTCTTTTTCGCCAATCTAGACTTTCCTTTTTAAAAAAAGAACGTTCGCTATCATCCAATTTTTCACCCTGTGTTAAACCAAAAAATAGTATTAATAAAGAAGCAGTATTTAATACTAAAAATTATATTTTGGCCTTAACAACAGGTGTTTTTGCTGATTTTAATCTATCTCGAAAATAAAATCCGATTTGCACGATAATAGCAATACCCAAGAGGACTGCAATAATAATACATAAATGCTTCAAATCCGAACTAAGGTCCCCACCGCCATAAATTAAACTAAAATAACTATTCACACCATAAGTTGCTGGCAATAAATTACCGAGTTTTTGATAAAAAGAAGGTAATAGTTCTCGAGGTACAATAGCACCTGAACTAACAATTTGCGTTGCAGTTAAAGCAATGTTAAAAATCATCCCTGGATTACCAAATAACATCACGAAAACTTGCGATATCGCTAAAAAGCTAAAGAGTAAAATAGCTTGAATACCCCATAAAGAGAAAAAGCCATGATCCAGCTCAATTTTAAATAGGTTCATTAGACAAACAGTTAATAAGGAAATCCCGATAGCTAATAGGATATTAATAGTTTGTCTTCCAATAAAAAGGGAGAATCGAGTATGTTTACCGATTAACTTCGCATTTGTTAATTGTAAATATTGGCTAATAAGCATAGCACTAATATAAGAAGCTAATACAATTAACAGTGGAACCATAGTGATAGCAAATCCTTCTTTATCATTCGTTTTCACCACATTGGCTTTCATAGGTGTAACTTGAGTGTTCTCCTGAACCAATTTTACTACCTGACTTGCGACATTTTTGGCCATCGCTTTCATTTCATCACTTGGAAACTTTTCCGCTACCATTGGTGGAATGGTTTCTGTTAATTGTGTATTCATCTTTTCTCTGACTTGTTGATTGAGTTCATCATTTACTTTATTCGCCGCTTTTTCCATCAACTGTTTAGTTAAAGTTGGAGCTGATTGGTTGATATAATAATCAACATTTATATTCTTATTTGCTTTTAATTGCTCCATCATTTGATTTGGAAAATGAATAAGCATATTAACGCTTCTCTTATCTAAATCTTGTTTTGCCTGGTTTAATTCCTTAAATTTTGTTACCTGAAATAAATCCGTATTTTCCAGTTCCTTTGTTATTTCTTTTCCTAGTACAGAATCATCATTTACAATACCAATAGAAAATTGATCTGTTCGGTCATAAACACCATTATAACCAGTTAACCAGACAATAACGAATATAAGTTGAAAAGCTATAGCTGCTACAATACCTAACAGTGTTTCTTTTTGCTTGATAAAGCTTTTAAGCACTCTCATATTTTTTTCTCCCTTTCTAAAAATAAAGTATGTACATACTTGCATACTATTAAAAAATTATTTAAGCATTTGTATAAATGAGTTGATGTTTTTATTAATAAAGTCATCAACAGATAATTCCTTAGCTTCAAGATGAATCTTTGTTTTCGTTAAAAAATAACCAAAATTAATAAAAACAAAATTAGTTGCTAAAGCATAGGTATCAATTTTTTTCATTTTTCCTTTTTCCATCATCTTTACAAAATAATCAGTTATGATTTCTATATATTTTTGTGGTATTTGTTTTAGTAAAGCATCTAATTCTGCAAATTGTCCTGATTCTTTTAAACTAAGTAAGATAATCGTTTTCTTTTGTTCTAGTATGTTTTGATATTCTCTAACTATCATTTTTAAATCTTTCTCTATGTCCCAAACTACTTTTTCCTGAAAAATATTCTCAAGTAAATCAATCAGCGCATATTTCTGAATGATTGCTTCTACAATCCCTTTTTTATTTCCAAATATCCGGAATATAGTAACTTCGTTCACACTAGCTATCTGAGCAATCTCCCTGGTCGTTGCTCCTTTGTATCCTTTCTCATGAACTAGCTCAACCATTGCTTCCATAATTCTGTCTTTTGTTGAAACTTTCAAATAGTTTCCCTCCGAAATATATAAACAATTACATGTTTACAAAAAACAATTTCCATTTGAATGCCTTTGATTTTACATGGACAGTATCATATTCTTTAGTGAAAAAAAAATCAAATCGAAATTTTTATACATAGCGATATGACTGACCGACAGTCATATCGCTATAAAAACTATGGTATTAGTTGCATATTAGGTACTTGTATATTATTTAAAAATCTGTCTACAGAATGCCAAAATTCTTTTGGTTTTTCCATCATTGGGCTATGGCCACTATTTTCAATGACTTGTAATTGAATTTGTGGGTTAAGTGTAAGTGATTTTTCCCAAGGTTCAATTGGAGAAACTTTGTCCTGATCTCCCCATAACATTAACGTCGGACATTCTATCTTAGGCAAAAGTAACTTGGCATCATATCTATCCGCTTCCTTGGCTAATCTAACCATATTTATAAAACTCCGTCTATTACTAAAAAATTCAGATAATAGTTCGAGTTGTTTATCATTGACACAATTTTGATCAACAAACAACTGCTCCGATAAATTACGGAACCATTCTTTGCTTTCTTCTTTACTCCCTTTTTTAGGAGGTCCTATGCCGAGATTAATACTGCCCATACCAGGGGCACCGCTTGCAACAATTGCTGCAACTTTTTCTGGGATTAATGATGCTAATTCCATCGCGAGTAACCCCCCCAAAGAGTTACCCACAATAACTGCCTTCGAGTCAATTGAATCATTAAAAAAACCTAGCAATTTTTCTCGCAAGTCACTAATTTTGCCTCCATATGCAGAAAGCGGATCTAACTGTTGAATGATACTGTATTCTGTTTTAGAAATGTAGGAGATGGTATCTTCCCATATCCAATTTCCCGCAAACAATCCTGAGACAAAAACTATAGGTGTACCACTACCATCCTTTCTAAACAATTCCATAAGCATTTTCCCCCTTATTTTTATGACTGTGGGTCATTTGTTGTTTTTATCTTACCTTTTTTTCTTATAACTGTCAATTAATATTATATATTTTTTACATTTTATTGGACAAAAGCATCTGTTCATAAGTGGGTATATTCTACCATTTTAAGTGAAAAAATCAATTTAACAATCAAAAGAGAGATAGAATTTTTATTCGGCACCATTTAAAAAAGTTTATTACAATTCTTAGAGATCTAGACATATAATTGCGAATTGGTATGATTAAACCAACCATGTTATTTACTTTGTCAAGATTAATAAGTGCTTCATTTTTTTAAAAAAGATAGAGAGTTAAAAAATCACTCTAGAAGATCATGAGAATTTCGATCCAAAATATTCTGAGTCACAGCATCTAGCTAACCCAGATTCCTACGTCTCTGTCTTTAGCTTTCTGTTTGACTTCAAACGGTTAACTCACTCTTATCCTCATAGAAAAAAACACCTCCAAGTCTATTTCGGATCATAACTATCCGTTTTCAAACTTAAAGGTGTTTTTTATTTGTTTTATGGGATCAATCCCTCAGCGAGCAGCTTTCTTTATTACACCCACTTCACAACATCTTCAACAGCAGATCTTGTTTTCGGGCGAGGGTCTCTCACACGGTAGCCAAACGCCACCATCACAGAGATGTCGAAGCTTCCGTTTTCCAGAAGGCCTTCTTCTTCAAGAATACGGTGAATGTGATCATACTGGAAACCTTCCACAGGGCAGGAATCAACGCCGATTTGCGCAGCGGCAGTCATCATGTTGCCAAGCGCAATATATGTTTGTTTTGAAGCCCAGTCAAACAATGTTCTGTCACTTTCAAGCAAATGCAGATCGTGTTTCTGGAACTCTTCCGTTTTGCTGAGATAGCCTTCGTAAATGTCCTGAGGCATTTGTTTTACTTCTTTTAAATGACGTTTGATGTAGTCCGCATCGTATTTGATATCCTTCGCTGTACGCGCAAGAATCAGAACGAAATGGCTTGCGGTTGGAAGCTGCTTTTGCGCGCCCCATGTGTATTCACGAAGCTTCTCGCGAAATTCCGGATTTTGAACGACAACGAATTTCCAAGGCTCAAGGCCGAGTGAACTCGGAGACAGTCTTCCTGTTTCTAAAATAAATTCAAAATCGCTGTCTGATACTTTTTTATTCGGGTCAAATTCCTTTGTCGCATGTCTGAAATGGTATGCGTCAAGGATTTGTTTCTTTACATCTGCCATGTTAAACACCTCTCCTTTTGGTTACTCTCATCTCTATTGTAGCCATTATCATAGAAAGTAAAAGTACGCACATTTTTGTTGGATAGTATCAAATTTGATACCAAACAAAAAAAGCGCGCTGCCGCAGGCAGGCGCCTCTCATTTCCCCCACACCGCTTAATCCACAAACCGGAATTTGTCAAGGCGGTGTCTGCTTTCCGTATATTGAAAGAGACTCGTATCCTCCAAAAAGACGTAGTTTCTCACCACGACCATACGGTCAGAACCGCGCAAATTGAGGAGCTCTGACGGAGTCTCCATCCCTAATTTATGTCAGTTTTTCTATTGATTTACCAAGCGTTTGCGCGAGCTCCTTGAAACTGACAAGGCCTGAGACAGGAAACTGCATTTTTTCACGGTTGAGAACGATCGAGCCCTTCCCTCTGATTTTCTGGATATAGCCGTTTTGCGCAGGCATATGAAGCGCTTTTCTGACCGTTTCTCTTGATGTATCATGCTGCGCGGTCAAGTCGGGTTCAGACGGAAAATTCTCTCCTCCGCTTTCCACCGGCCGTCTTCAATGTGCTGTGCGATGTCTTTGTAAATTGTGATCAATTTGTTCATTTTCATTATGGACCACCCAGCTTAGTTTAGATCGTTTCGTTACATGCAGTCCACAACTTTTTAAGGCGCTTTCATCCTAGTCGGAGAATATCTACACCAGACAAGGTTACCCTAAAAGTCACAAACTCTTATTGCATAAGATAATGAAAAAGCGGGTGAGCCTCTATGAATAAACGCGACAAAGCGCTTCAACTCATCAAGGAGCTTGAAAATAATCAGGACAGGCCGATCTCTCCCGATTTGAAGGAAAACCTCGATACGCTAACCTTATTAACAGAAGGGTGCTCAGATATCGTATTTAGGCAATTTGACTTTGGAAACGGGCTGTGTGGATTTATTGTTTATATCGAAGGAATTATAAAATCGGAACATATCCAAGACCACGCTCTCCGCCCTTTCTTGAGGCATCTGACCGATCAGATAGATGAACATGAAGAGTCGCTGCAAAACACACTATCGATTTCAAGCGTTGCGTCAGAATCGAGTGTAAGCAAAGTGGCTGAATCCATCATTGAGGGGAACGCGGCTTTATTTGCCGACGGACATTCAAAAAGCCTGATCTTGAAAATCAAAGGCGGCCAAAGAAGAAGCATTGAGGAACCGATAACGGAATCAACCATCAGAGGATCAAGAGAGGGCTTTACTGAAAGCCTCAGGGTCAATACCGCTCTTGTACGCTTTCGCGTCAAAACGCTCCAGCTTAAAATGCTATCGTTTAAAATCGGCACGAAAACCAAAACTGACATTGTCTTGGCCTATATTGACGGGCTTGCCGATCCAAAGGTTATTGACAAAGTGAAAAAAAGAATCAAAAACATCAAGATTGATGCCGTGTTAGAAAGCGGATATATTGAGGAGTTTATCGAGGATGACACGTACTCACCTTTCCCCCAGCTGCAATATACGGAAAGGCCCGATACCGTCGCCGCCCAGCTTCTCGAAGGCCGATTCGCCATTTTTACAGATAATACGCCTTTTGTTTTAACAGGCCCGATCACGTTTTGGCAGCTAATGCAAGCCAGTGAAGATTACTATGAGCGCTATTTGATGACTAACTTAATCCGTTGGCTGCGTTATATATTTTTATTCGTTGCTCTTTATTTGCCGGCTATATATGTTGCCGTAATTACATACCATCAGGACTTAATGCCAACCAACTTAATGTTCAGCGTGGCATCTGCCCGAGAACCGATACCTTTCCCCGCCATCGTGGAAGCATTGATAATGGAAATTTCCTTTGAGGCTCTCCGTGAAGCGGGTGTGCGCCTGCCAAAAACCATCGGCCAGACCGTCAGCATTCTCGGGGCTCTGGTCATCGGGACGGCAGCCGTTGAAGCCGGGATTGTGTCTGCCCCGATGGTGATCATCGTATCGTTAACAGGGATCGCGTCCTTTACCATTCCAAGGTTTAATTTAGCCATTTCGATCAGAATGCTTCGATTCCCCTTTATGTTTTTGGCTAGTATTTTCGGGGTTTTCGGCATCATGCTCGGCACGATTATTTTAGTGCTTCATTTATGCAAGCTGCAATCGTTCGGCGTACCTTATTTATCCGGGATTTCTCCATTTAAACGCAATGAAGTAAAAGATATTTTTGTGCGGGCCCCTTGGTGGATGATGACGAGAAGACCGAGCACGTATTCTCGTGAAAACGGACAGAAAGGAGAAAGAAGAGAGGAAACTCATGATGAAGAAAACAATATTTAAGGCTGTTACGCCGCTGCTCGTTTGTATACTTCTCGCCGGCTGTTGGGATCGGACGGAAATCAATGACATTGCGTTTGTTGTCAGCTCCGCGATTGATAAGAAAAAAGACAAATATCAAGTAGCATTGCAGATTCCCTTAGTCGGACAGTTAGGCGGACAGACAGGGGGTGGCGGGGGAACAGCTGGATCAAAAACGTGGTATGTGGATTCTGCCTCAGGCAAAACACTCAGAGAAGCGACCAATAAGCTGCAAACCTCACTATCGCGAACAATTAATACATCCCACAGACGCACGGTGGTCATCGGAGAGGACTTAGCGAGAGAAGGTCTGGTCCCGGTATTTGATCTCTTGACGAGAAATCCGCAGAACAGATTAACTGCATTACTATTAATTAGCCGGGGTGAAGCCCGCGATATTATCAATACTGAAGTGCAGCTGGAACAATTTCCAGCGGAGATGATTCGGGAACTGGCCATTCTGTCAACAAAACGACCGGTTTTTTTAAGTCGGTTTATGTCCGATTTATTAGAAAAAGGCGACGACCCATATGCCCCGGTAATATCTGCAACAAAAACCAAACCAGGCGGCAAAGGAAAAACCAATTTAAAGATTGATGGTATTGCCATATTTAAAAAAGACAAACTGGTGGATATTTTTAAAGATGAGCACCTGACGTCCGCTCTGATTTTGTTAAATCAGGCCCGTCAGCCGGAATTCATGTTAGACCTGCCGAATCAGATGGGAAAAGCTTCAGTTCAGCTTCAAAAGTCGGCTGCTGACTTTCGCGCTACTGAAAAAAACGGCAAACTTGCAATGACCATAGAGATCAGAGCCAAAGGAGTCATCATCGAAAATCAATCCACCTATGATACGGGAGAAAATGACCAATTTTATATCATTCAAAAAGCGGTAAATAAAGCCGTAAAGAAAGGTATCATCAGTACCATCCAACGGCTTCAAAAGCTGAAAGCGGATCCTACAGGTTTTCAAGACAAAACGATAAGAAGCATGGGTATTACGAAGGACTTATTGAAAAAAGACTGGGACGAGGTCTATCAGAATATGGACGTCAACGTTGTCCCATCCATAGTGATCGAACAGGGCGGTGTATTGTACAAAACCATCAGCCGTTAAATGGGGGTGCAACAGCATGATCAGTTTCATCATTCAGGCAGTGATCGTGTGCATTGCAATTTATGCATATGAATGGAAAAACTTTCGTTCGGCTAACCCGGTGACGAAATGGATGTTCAGCCTGCTGGTTGCCGTCAGTGCTTTTCTGTGGGTTTATATGAAAATGAACCCACTGCTTCCGCGGCTGGGACACCTGTTTAAATTTATTCCGTTTTGAACATGACAGAAAGGATGTGCTTTATGGATAAGACCTCCGCATACCAAGGATTATTTTTCGGAGCGCTGTATACGCTAGCAGTCGGACTGAAGCATGCTCCGATCCTCATGATCGAATCGGCAAAACAAAACGCCTGGCACAGCTACATTCTCGGCGTTATTATCGTCATTCCGGCACTCTGGCTGATGCATAGACTGATGAAAAAACAGGATAAAAATATCTATGAGCTGCTGAGCGATTCCTCACCAATCGCCGGCCGGTTTATCATTTTTCTGTTTTCTTTATATTTCCTGTTAATCAACGCTCATGATATCCGTTTTTTTATGAATCTGATTAATATTTTATTTCTTCCTAGAACACCAATGGCCGTTCTTGGCGGTGTCATTATTTTTGTAGCAATCTGTATTGCGAGAGAAGGAAAAGAAACGTTGACCAGAATGGCACAGCTCTTTTTAATTCCATTCGGCGTCTTGTTCTTGTTCCTTCCTTTTATGCTGGCCGCACAAATTGAGCTGCAAAATATAACACCGGTCCTTCAAGGGCCGGTCCAATACCTTCAGTCAGGTTTTTACGCCTTTGGGACAATGGGGGAATTAATCATTCTGCCGCTCCTCTTCTCAAGCCGGAGCGTCCCGCTGAAACACACCATTTTCGCGATACTGCTGGGAGCTTTATTGCTTGGTGTGATGTTATTTTGTTCAATTGCTGTTTTCGGTCCCAACCTGACATCTACTTTTTTTGATCCGGCCTATATGGTGATCAGGCAGATCCGCATTACTGATTTTCTGGATCGTTTAGATCTAATCATCGCGGCCTTATGGATTCCGGTCATTATGGTGAAGATAGCCGGTTCGCTTTATATTGTGGTATACGGGCTTTCCTTCTTACACTCGAAAATCGAACTGAAAGCCATGTATACACCAACCGGCATGTTTTCGCTCGTATGCAGCTTTTGGTTCTTCCTAAATACAAATCAGCTGATCGACTTTAACAGAATCAAGCCGATCATCAATGTGGTCATTTCCCTTTTGCTTCCTTTACTCATCTATTTCATCATCAAAAGCAAAGCGATGTTCGGCGCCAAAGCAAAACACTAAGAGTTTTTGGCTTCTTTTGTCTCATAAACAGCATTCTGTTTCGTTTTTCCCCTGTCTTTCAAGTAGTACTGTTCAGATGTGAAAAACTCGGTATACAGCGCTTTTACCTTTCTGCTTAATAACAGCAGCGCGATAACATTCGGAACGACGATAAAAACCAATGCTAAGTCCAGAAAGCCCCAGATGGCTTTTGCTCCGCCCGCGGCCCCTATGATGATAGCCGCTAAATAAACGATTTTGATCACATGACCTGCCAGCCGCCCGAACAGAAATTCAGCTTGCTTCACGCCGTAAAAAATAACAACCATTATGGTCGATATCACAAAGAAGACAAGGGAAATCGAGACGAAGTACCCTCCTCCAGAACCGTAATAGTGCTGGAATGCATCAGTCGTCAGTGCCGCCGGGTCATTTGAGGCATTTCCCCCTGTCCAAACACCGGATGTAATGACGATAAACGCCGTGGTGGTGCAGACGATCAAGGTGTCAATGACAATGCCGATCACAGACCAAAACCCTTGCCTCACAGGGTGATCCGTCA
Organism: Bacillus sp. MSP13; assembly: GCF_000815295.1. NCBI lineage: Bacteria > Bacillati > Bacillota > Bacilli > Caryophanales > Bacillaceae > Bacillus > Bacillus sp. MSP13. Next base: position 202,830 of record NZ_JXAQ01000014.1, on the reverse strand, counting down.
TGGCCGCCGCATGTGCAATCGGGGCTGTTCCCATTCCGGCTTCATTAGAATACAGCCCGCGGGCAAAGCCCCAGCGAACGGTTTCAGCCAGCGCAGCGCCAGCAAACCCTCCAACTGCTGAAGTTGAGGTAAACGCATTCGAAAAGATAAGAGAGAAAAACGCCGGAACCGCTGAAAGATTCGTGAGAAAAATCAGGAGACCGGCCCCAATATATGCCCCTGCCATAATAGGCACGATGAACTCTGTTACTTTTCCAATCCGCTTTACTCCTCCTATGACCACTAATCCAATCAAAAACGCAATTCCGATTCCCGCGTATATTTTATTGAAAGAAAACGTTTCGGCAAGAGAGACTGAAACCGAATTCCCCTGAACCATAATGCTAGGGATCAGTTCCACAATCAGCGCGACAGAGAAAAATACGCCCAGCCACTTCATCCGCAGCCCTTTTGTTATGTAATACATCGGTCCTCCGACAAACTCCCCCTGCTCATTTTTTTCCCTGTAATGAACAGCAAGCACACTTTCAGAAAACTTAATCGCCATGGCAAATAAGGCAATAAACCACATCCAAAAAACCGCTCCGGGGCCGCCAAACATAATAGCGGCAGGCACACCGACAATGTTCGCCGCGCCGATTGTTGAGCTGAGGGCGGATGTCAATGCCTGAAGCGGTGTGACTGTACCCTCTCCCTTCGGCTTCTTTCCTACGCTGCCAATCGTTTGCTTAAAGATATATAAAGGATAGCGAAATTGAAAACATTTCAGCAAAATGGTGAAATACAATCCCGTTCCCGTCAGCAAAATGATTAGCGGCGGCCCCCACAGCCAATCAGATATACGCTCTACCCATTCTAATAGTCGTTCCATCCCATCACCCTTTTTTCGTTTATGAGTCATTTCCCCCACGACGGATAAACATAAACATTTTAGACAGAGACCATTGGAACATAAAGAGGATGGCTTTTAACAATCACCATCCTTCTGACAAAACAAATTAGCTGGAAGAAGGTCTGTTTCGTCCAAGCCGATCATATACTTTATGTTTGTAAAAAGCGGATGCCGGCTTTGAAAACATGCCTTTTTTGTCGACAAGCTTATCAAGCATCATCTGCTTTTCGGTTTTTTTTCGATTAATTGTTCCCGTTCTTCTTCGTCAAGGCACTTTGCGATGAGATGGTCGATGGTCATGAGTTCTTTTTTGAGCGCGCCCTCGTCCTCTGCCATTCCCGCATTTTTTAACATACGGTAGCTCATGCGGAGCGATTCCGGCAAGTGTGCCGCGTCATCCTTGGGCAGCGGTTTTCCCATTCCCGGCAGGTTTTCAAAATCTCCGTCTTTGATAGCCCGCTTTATTTTATCTTCAGACACAATATGGGAAAAATCCATCCTTTCACCTCTTTTCAGTGATTTCTTCTATTTTATCATACAGCAGCTGTTGTTCCATTTTATTCCTTCATTTCTAGAAAGAAACCTTTTTTTACATTAGTCCATATGTAAAGGAAAACATTGATTCGACGGTGTTTTTCGCCACTTTTTCCACCAGACGATTTTCACTTTTCTAATCCGCTGATTCGTGTTATATTTGATACGTTCGTTTTTTCTATCGTTTCGCTCGAACTGTGATCGGAAAAAAGGAGTGTCACAATGAAAACATTTATAAAACAAAGAGGACTGGCCTTCTTCCTCATCGCGGTCGTCCTATTATGGATCAAAACATATGTCGGTTATGTCCTGAATTTTAACTTAGGAATAGACAACACGATACAAAAAATATTGCTTTTTGTGAATCCTCTCAGCTCAAGCTTATTCTTTCTTGGCTTTGGACTCTTGTTCAAGAAAAAATTACAGCAGACAGCCATTATAGTGATTCATTTTTTAATGTCTTTTTTACTGTACGCAAACATTGTGTACTACAGATTTTTCAATGATTTTATTACCATTCCGGTCATTATGCAGGCTAAAACAAACGGAGGCCAACTCGGTGACAGCGCATTTTCGCTGATGGGACCGGCTGACGTCTTTTACTTTATCGATACAATTATTCTGATCATCTTGGCGATCAAAGTGAACAAGCCTGCCGAAACGTCGAACAAAAAATCATTCCGAATCGTTCTTGCGTCTTCCATTCTTGTTTTTCTTATCAACCTGGCAGTTGCGGAATCAGACCGTCCTGAATTGCTCACAAGATCATTCGACCGAAACTATCTTGTGAAATACTTGGGAACATACAATTTCACGATTTATGACGCTGTCCAAAATATCAAATCCAACAGCCAGCGCGCGCTTGCCGATTCCAGCGACGTGACGGAAGTGGAAAACTACATGAAAGCCAATTACGACGTGCCGAATAACGTGTATTTCGGCAAAGCGGAAGGTAAAAACGTCATTTACGTTTCACTTGAATCCTTGCAGACCTTTGCGATCGACTACAAAATTGACGGCAAAGAAGTCACACCGTTCTTAAATAAACTGGCACATGATAACGAAACGTTCTACTTTGATAACTTTTTCCACCAAACGGGACAGGGTAAAACATCCGATGCGGAATTTATGATGGAAAACTCTCTATACCCGCTGGCACAAGGTTCCGTTTTCGTAAACAAAGCGCAAAACACGCTTCAATCCGTTCCTGCGATTCTGAAGTCTAAGAATTACACATCTGCCGCGTTCCACGGAAACACGCAGACGTTCTGGAACCGTAACGAAATGTACAAAGCGGAAGGCATCGATAAGTTCTTCGATTCTGCCTACTATGACATGAACGAAGAAAACACGAAAAATTACGGCATGAAAGACAAACCGTTCTTCAAAGAATCAATGCCGCTGTTGGAAAGCCTGCCGCAGCCATTCTATACGAAGTTCATTACCCTATCTAACCACTTCCCATTCGGAATGGATGAGGGGGATACAGACTTCCCGGCTGGAGACTTTGGTGACTCTGTCGTCAACAACTACTTCCAGTCAGCCTACTACCTTGATCAGTCCATTGAACAATTCTTCAATGACTTGAAAAAAGACGGGCTATATGACCAATCGGTTATCGTGATGTACGGAGACCATTACGGCATCTCAGAAAACCACAATAAAGCGATGGCCAAAGTGCTTGGCAAAGATGAAGTTACCGATTATGACAACGCTCAGCTTCAACGGGTTCCGCTCTTTATCCACGCTGCCGGCGTGAAGGGCGAGAAAGTTCATAAATATGCCGGAGACGTCGATGTGGCTCCTACCATCCTGCATTTGCTCGGAGTGGATACGAAAGACTATCTGATGTCCGGTTCTGATATCTTATCGAAAGAACACCGTGAAGTGATTCCGTTCCGTAACGGAGATTTTGTTTCACCGAAGTACACGAAAGTATCCGGAAAGTATTACGATACGAAAACCGGAAAAGAGCTTGATGAATCTGAAGTCGACAAATCAGAAGACTCACTCGTCAAGAAGGAACTTGAAATGTCCGATAAAATCATAAACGGAGACCTGCTGCGTTTCTACGAGCCAAAAGGCTTTACGAAGGTAAACCCTGCTGATTATGATTACACAAAACGTGACGAAGATTCTTCCGAAACGTCAACGGATGTTGAAGAGAAATAAGAAAAAGCGGAGAGGTTGCCCTCTCCGCTTCATATTGTTGACAAAGTCCTAAAACGTTTTTTGTTTTAGGACTTTGTCATCTTTTCAGCGTGATTGAAAACCCTTGAAGTCTAGGAAGGACGAGCATTGGAGCAGACTTTCACAGGATGTGATGACGGCGGCGTTTAGGCAGGACGCCTAAGTATTTAGCCGCCGTTCCTTTCGTCATTCGTGAGCACCGACGCGCAGGACTGACAACGAATGCGAGGGTTTGTCGACACGCTGAAGCGGAGAGGATGCCCTCTCCGCTTTTTTATTTCACAGCAGCTCTCAATTCCTCGGCCGCAAATTCCACATTTGGCCCAATGATGACTTGAACAGATTGCCCGCCTGATTTGACGACCCCTTTTGCGCCCGCTTTCTTTAGCAGCGCTTCATCAACCAAAGCGGTATCCTTCACAGTCAGCCGCAGCCTTGTCGCGCAATGATCAATCGTTTGAAGATTTTCTTTTCCGCCAAGCCCTTTCAGCATGATGTTTTCATTGACATCCTGAACAGTATTTTCATCAAGCACTTCATCCACATCATCATCTTCCCGTCCCGGCGTTTTTAAATTCAATGCCTTAATCAGCACATAAAACACGATAAAGTATACAGCCGCATAGCATATACCTACCAATAGAAGCAGAAGCGGCTTCTCAGCGATTCCGTAACTGAGCACATAATCGATGGCTCCCGCTGAAAAAGAGAAGCCGGAGCGGATGCCGAGCCAGTTGACGAGAAATAAAGACAACCCGGTTAAGACCGCATGGACAGCATATAATAGCGGGGATAAAAACATAAACGCAAACTCAATCGGCTCCGTAATCCCTGTGATAAACGCAGTCAAGGCAAATCCGATCATCATTCCCGCCGTCGCTTTCCGCTTTGACGGCTTTGCAGTCACAATCATCGCCAGACACGCAGCCGGAAGACCGAACATCATGATGGGGAAGAATCCCGTCATATATGTGCCCGCCGTCGGGTCTTTCGCGAAAAAGCGCGCCAAGTCTCCTGTCACTCCGTTATATTCTCCGAATTGAAACCAGAAAATATTGTTGAGCACGTGGTGAAGGCCAAGCGGAATTAACAGCCTGTTGAACAAACCGAATATGCCTGCCCCGATGCCGCCGAGTCCAAGCATCCATTCTCCAAACGCGTTAATGCCCGATTGAATCGGCGGCCAAACGGCTCCAAAAATGCCGGCTAAAATAATCGTAATGATGGCTGTTACAATCGGCACAAGCCGTCTGCCGCTGAAGAAACCGAGATATTCAGGCAGCTTTGTATCCTTGAAGCGGTTATAAGTATAACCAGCAATTAAACCGGCAATGATTCCCCCGAACACCGCCATGTTGTTTGTTTTATCAATGGTCTTTGTTGCCGCGTCCAGCATCAAATATGAAATCGCTCCTGACAACCCCGCGGCCCCATTGCTGTCCTTTGAAATGCCGATTGCAATTCCGATCGCGAAAATGAGCGGCAGATGATCAAAAACCGCCGTCCCCGCTTGATAGACAAACGGGATATTCAATACATCCTCTCTGCCAAGCGCAAGGATCATTCCAACTGCAGGCAGAACCGCAATCGGGAGCATAAATGACTTCCCGAGCTTTTGTAAAAATGAAAGCATACCCATCCCCCTCATACCCTTTTTTTTCAAATATACCATATAGGATATCTAGTGATCTATACCAATTTTCCCACGGCTCCTTTTTTCTCAGGTTCGCGTGTTTCCTATTTTTAAGACAGTTGTGGTAAGCTTAATCTAGATTATTTAAAAAGAAAGCGGGAATGACAGATGATTGTAACAACCGATCAAGAATTAGAAGGCCTGAAAAAAATCGGAAGAATTGTCGCGCTTGCGCGTGAAGAAATGAAACAAAAGGCGGAGCCCGGCATGAGCACAAAAGACCTTGACCTTATCGGGAAAGCAGTGCTTGATGAGCACGGTGCCGTTTCAGCTCCTGAGAAGGAATATGATTTTCCGGGCGTGACATGCATCAGCGTAAATGATGAAGTGGCTCACGGCATACCCAGCACTTCCAAAATTCTAAAAGCTGGAGATCTTGTGAACATTGACATCTCCGCAGAATTTGGCGGCTTCTATTCCGACACAGGCATCTCATTTGTGCTCGGCGAAGGAGAAGAACGCCTTCATAAGCTTTGCCAATGCGCGGAAGACGCTTTTCAAAAAGGGCTGCAGCAGGCCAAAGCAGGCAAGCGCCAAAACCAAATCGGAAGAGCCGTTTATCATGAAGCGCGCTCTCAAGGCTTTACCGTCATCAAAACCCTGACCGGCCACGGAATCGGCAGAAGCCTGCATGAAGCGCCGAACCACATCATGAACTATTATGACCCGTTTGATAACGCGCTTTTCAAAAACGGCACAGTCATCGCGCTTGAACCGTTTATTTCAACAAAAGCGGAAACGATTGTTGAAGCTGGAGACGGCTGGACGTTCAAGACACCAGATAAAAGCATGGTTGCCCAGGTTGAACACACCATCGTCATCACAAAAGATGAACCGATTATCCTGACGAAGCTGTAAAACACATTCCCGGCTGCCGGAAGGTTTAACCTCCTCCAATTGCAGGTAAAACATCACTATCCCGCAGGAGGAGGTATTGCAATGAACAGAGATCCAGAAAAAATCCAAATTGAAAACGAAATGCATGCCATGCATGGCATAACAAAAGAAGAAATCTTAAAAGACTTTGAGGAGTTTAAAGACTACCTGAGTAAACAAGTCAACCGAGGGAAAAAGCTGGGATTGGGCGACGGCAAGCTGGTCAAAAGCGCCGCGATCTTGGGAGATTACCTCGCGAAGCATGAAGAGCCGCACAACAGTGAAGAAATGCTGCTGCAAGAGCTTTGGAGCGTTGCGGACGAAGACGAGAAAAAACATTTGGCACAGCTGCTGGTCAAATTGGTTGATAAGCAATAAAAACAAGAGCCGGGCGCATCTGCTGCCCGGCTTTCTTGATATTGCCACAGCCGGGCTCCTCCAGATATGCTACACTACTATTATGTCTGCGAAAGGAGCCTTTATTTGCATGTGGTTTATCATTTTTGGCATCATCTTTTTCATTGAAGGCATCATATTGACCGTTTACGGCGTGAAGAAAAAAAACGGGATGCTCACATATATCGGCATTGTTTTCAGCATTATGACATTTGGCGTTGTCATCATCAAACTGACCGGCCATTAAATCATATTTAGCCTTTGCTCCGCATATACATACAGAAGAAGATTCGTGTAGCTAGTACGAAAGACTCAGTTTTTCCCGCACCTCTTTTCAGCATCTTTCTATAGATGTTACAATGCCAATCGCTTGGTAAAATCCTCTCCATTAGGAGAGATAGGGAAAGGAGTTTTCTGACATGCATTACGGCAGTAAAGGCTGGTATGTGGCAGAATTAAAAAAGCAGGGGATCACGCACCATGAAGGAAGAAAGCTTCAAAGCTATAAAACCTATTTTCTTGCAAACCTGCTTGAAACAAAGAAAAATTGATCTTAAGAATAGTAAAGCCGTGCACGTTGAGATGCGCGGCTTTTTTTCTATTCAGCGGGCTGCAGCCTGTCCCTCTTTTTCAAAAAGGACGCTCTCCAGCTTTCCGACAGTGTGTCTTCACTTAGTATCCGTTCAATGGCAGCGAGATTGTTCACATCATGGTATTTGATACGGTTAGCAAATTGAACGGATATGTCTTTTTCGCCTCTGGACAGCAACTCCAGTTTAGCGCCGGGAGCCACCCTGCCCTCTTCCAGCACACGAAAATAAAAACCGGTATAGCCCGTTTGCTGAACCTTCAGCACCATTTCCTTCACGCCAAATTTTTTTGCCAGCTTAACACATGGCTGACGCGGCTGGCTGACCTGAACAACAGCTTCATCAAGCTGAAACACATCCCCGATGCAAACATTCTCCTCGGTCAGGCCTATGACGGTCAGATTTTCACCAAACGCAGCGCTTGGCAGCGGCCTTGAGAGGAATTCTTCCCAAAACGGATAATGCTTCGCCGGATAGACACAGACGGCCTTATCAGGTCCCCCGTGGTTCATGAGATCCGCCTGTCCGTCTCCTTCAAAATTCTCCCGATACAGCATGACAGCTGAAGCAGCCGGCTGCTTCATGATGCCAGTTTCGATTTTTCTTCCGTCATATTCAAGCGTTTGCGGCTTCCCGAGGTTAAGTGAAAGCACTGAATAGTGCGGTGGTTTCATACATACACATCCCCTTTACAGGTTATAAAATGATTGATTATCATAAAAAGAAAAGGTGGTTTTTCCATGCTTCAATATCGAATCGTTGCAGACGGCCGGGTTCAAGGTGTGGGCTTTCGCTATTTTGTTCAAATGGAAGCTGACAAGCGAAAACTGGCCGGCTGGGTCAAAAACCGTGATGACGGCCGTGTCGAGATTTTGGCGGAAGGCCCGGAAAACACGTTACAATCGTTTCTTGAGGCTGTAAAGAAAGGCAGCCCTTTCTCAAAGGTTACCGATCTCTCAGTCACTGAATCCAGCACACTTGAAGGCCATCATCGATTTTCCATTGTATACTCGTAAGGCTTATCCTGATAAAAGTAATTCGGCTTAACGATTGAGTTATCGTAGGAACGGTGGAAGATATGAGTGGCAGCGGGTGAAATCGGCGGAATCAGCCACGTCCAGTCCCCCGTCAATTCCCTGCCCGCTTCTTCCTCCTGTTCTTCAAACCGTTTAAACTGGCTTGCGGCCGTATGATGATCAACGATACTGACACCTTGCTTTTTGTACGAGTGCAGCACCGCTTTATTCAGTTCAACAAGCGCTTGATCCTTCCATAAATCAGCATTGTAATCAGCGGCGATGCCGATAACGGACGCCACTTTTTTGAGCTTGTCGTATCGCTTTTCATCCGCCAGATTTCTTGCTCCGATCTCCGTGCCCATGTACCAGCCGTTAAACGGCGCGGCATTATAATGAATGCCTCCGATCTCGAGCTTCATATCAGAAATAATCGGCACGCCATACCATTTCAGCCCCAGATCAGAAAACGCTTCGATGTCCGGATGTATGATGGGAACCTCAATCACAAGTGAACGCGGCAGTTCATACCAGACCGGCTGCTCATCGCCTTTCATGCGAAAAATGAGCGGCAGCAGGTCAAAATCGGTTCGCTCTCCGCGCCAGCCAAGCTGCTCGCAGGCTGCGGTCAGGGACCGGGAAGCCGGGTCGCCGATTCTTTCTCCTCCTGACTCATAACCTGCATACCGTATCAGCTGATGATTCCAAATCTCGACTTGCTTTACACCATTCTCTTCCGGAGGAAAAATCGTAATGGTCGGCCTGATTTTCCCGTTATTTGTGGCGGTTTCAATGTGATGAAAAAGGGCGTCCCGCACATCCTCCTTCGTCCTGACGTCACGCCTGTCAATGACATTCAGAGAATTCCAGAACAATCTGCCGATGCAGCGATTGCTGTTTCTCCAAGCCATTTTCGCTCCGTGCGCAAGCTCTTCCTTCGTATGTGTATAGCTCCCGGTCCGGTCAATTTCACTTTTTATGCTATCGAGACGGTCTTTCACTTCCTCTTCCTTCTCCAATTCCTGATAGCATGCGGCAATAAACGCTTTCGCTTCATTCCAGAGTATTTCTTTTTCTTCCAACAAACTCTCTCCTTCAAATCGCATTGATGCTTTTCATTGTATCGTTTTTAAGCGGGAAGACAAATGATTTTCCTGCATCTTCTTGGAAAAACAATAAAAACACCCGCGTGTGCGGGTGTCAAAGAGACGATAAGCGATTTGCCAGTTCAGTTAACTCGCTGCGGAAGTTTTTGCCGGCCATCGGTATGCCGTGTCCGGTCAGCAGCGCTTCAGGTTCAAGGCCGGCCAGCTTCTGAATGGATTCAGCGGCAGTCTCTGTGTCAGGCGTAAAATAAGCCGGCGGCCCATGAAGCTCCTGTTTTTGAATCAAGACATCAGCCATTTTCTCCTGCTCCACTGTTATGACAGCATCGCCTGCCACAAGCACACGCCCGTCCTCACGAAATAACGAAATATGGCCGGGGGTGTGTCCGGGAGTCGCGATCCACATCCATTCGTCAAGAAACGGTACAGAGCCGTCTTCCGGCAGTGCCTGCACATGTGAAGAAATATCGATGGAGTGCCGCGGAAACAGCGGCGACAGCTTGGCGACCAGCCCGCTCTTGCTGTCAGGACGGGCCGGTGGATAATCTTCTTTGCCTGTTACATAAGGCATTTCCCGAGAATGGATATAAACAGGGACATCCCAATGCGCAAGGAGCTCTTCTATCGCCCCAATATGATCAAAGTGCCCGTGTGTAAGGATCATCGCCTTCAGCTGAAAATCATCGCCAAATCGTTGTTTGGCTTCATCTACAATCATGTCGGCTGATTGAGGCATGCCGGCATCAATTAAAACAAATGAGTGAGGTTCGGAAGGCAGCTGAATAAAATAGACATTTGCAATTTGCACGGTTAAGCCGTGCACTCCTTTTGCCGCCTCGAACCCCGTACCGCTTCTGACTGAAGTCAGCGGCATATAAGGATCACTCATGAAGACACCTCCGGTATGTTGTTCCCGTTAGTGTATGTCATTACGCCTGATTTATCATACAGAAATCGAAATCTAACCAATCAATAGAGCGATAGCCGTCATGACGATCACTGCGAGAACCGCCCACTTCAAGGCGAATTTTTGATGGTCGTCGATGGAAACCCCTACAAGCAAATGAGTGGATGGCACAAGCGGGCTCAGCATATGAATCGGCTGGCCGATAATAGAGGCTCTGGCAATTTCCACTTTATCCACGCCGTATGCGACAGCCATTTCTGAAAAATCGGCAGCACCCCGTAGAAATATGCGTCATTCGGCATCAGGAATGTGTAAACGCTGCTCTGCCTGTTTCCGTTCTTCCTGTGTATGCTGAACGGCTAACGTAATGGTCAGCACACCAATGACAAAAACAAGCAGAGCCGCAATCAGCCCCATTATTTTTGTTTGCAGGGAAAAATGGAACCGCTTTTTCACCACAGCACCAGCCGTCCTTTCTATCTAGATCATACCATTTTTAGAGGCCATGCATTTTTCAACATTCATTTTCTTGTGAACGGGTTATCTATTTTTACAGATGCGTTGGCCGTCTGTTTTATAAACATAAAAAAGGCAGACCTCGGTCTGCCTTTCCTTTTTCTCTCTACCATATCCCCAGTACTTTCCACCATAGTCCGCCGATCACAAGCCATACGACAATATGGACGATTGACAGGATAAATCCGATGGACCACCATTTGCTTTGCGGAACGTAGCCTGCTCCGAAGAAGACCGGGGCCGCTCCAGCACCGTAGTGAGTCGTTGATCCGAACAGGTTGCTGAAGAACGCGAGGCTCAGCGCCGCTAAAAGCGGAGGCGCGCCCGCGGCCACGATGACAGCCAAAAATGCTGAATACATCGCGCTGATGTGGGCTGTCGCACTTGCAAAGAAGTAATGAGAGTAGAAATACACAACAATTAAGATTAAAAACGCCACAATCCAAGAGAATCCTGATACGGATGATTTCATGGCGTTACTGAACCAAGACACCATGCCTAACTCGTTCAAGAAGTTGGCCAGCATGACTAGCGCCGCAAACCAAGTGAGCGTATCCCAAGCGCCCTGTTCTTTCTTAATATCATCCCATGTCAGAACCTGTGATAATAAGAGAACAGCCAAACCGATCAATGCGGTTGTGGTTGCGTCGATTTTGAATTTGCCGCCAAAAATCCACAGCACAAGCACCAGTAGAAACACGATCACCATGGAAAGCTCTGACTTTTTAAACGGTCCCATTTCTTTTAGTTTTTCTGTGGCGATTGTCGCCGCATCCGGTGTTTCTTTGATTTCCGGCGGATACAGCTTGTAAATCACAAGCGGCGTAAGGATTAAGCTGACAAGCCCCGGCACAATCGCGGCAATTGCCCAGCTTGTCCATGTTAAGTCCACCCCTGCGACATCATGGGCCAGCTTGGCAATCAGCGGGTTCGCTGCCATCGCTGTTAAGAACATAGCAGATGTGATCAGATTCCCCTGAAAACCGGTTTTTAATAAGAATGCGCCGATTTTTCTCTCTGTTCCATTTGCCGGGCTTGATCCGAATGTTTCGGATAATGATCTGATAATAGGAAAGATAATGCCTCCTGCACGCGCCGTATTACTTGGAATGGCAGGTGAAAGTATTAAATCACTGAACAGCAGTGAATAAGAAAGACCAAGGGTTTTTTTTCCGAATTTCTGAACGAATACATACGAAATCCTCGCACCGAGCCCGGTTTTGATAAATCCCCGGGAAATAAAGAATGCGATGACGATCAGCCAGATGGTTTTATTCCCGAATCCGCTTAATGTATCCTCAATTGAAAGTGTTCCAGTTAGTGCAGTAACCGCCAATGCAAAAATGGCGATTGCACCCATTGGCAAGGGCTTGGAGATAAAGCCGATTATTGTCGCGACAAAGATCGCAAACAAATGCCAAGCTTTAGGTTCAAGTCCGGACGGAGCGGGAATAAACCAGATGATTAGTCCCACAGCGACAGTAATAAGCAATGGTACAAGTTTTACTGCTGACTGTTTTCCTGCGTCTTTTTCTGAAGCCATAAATAGGTCTCCTCCTATATCCTTGTTTTCTAATCCCCTTTCCCATTTTACTCCTTAACTAAGTTAATAAATAATTTAATTAATTAAAAAACACAAAGGTGAGCAGCCCTTTGTGTTTTTTTCATTTCTTAATTTAGTTTACCCGCACCCGCTTGAGACATAACATTCGATTTCACATTCGCGGAAGCATCAATTGTGCCGTGCAGAGACGGTTTCCAGCCGACAGAGGAACTGAGCCCGTTTGCGGCTGATGCGCTGATTTGCGTGCCGTTCAACAGTGTGCCTGAATCATATAAAGCCGTTCCGCCCTTAAACACGCTGATTGTTTTTTCAGCTGACAGTCCCGGTACGTCAATGACATTGTTTTGAGCATAGATTTTAGATGACTTGCCGATCCCCCACGCATAACTGAACGCATAGCCGGAGGAGCTTTTGCTGCCTTCATAATAGTTGTTGAAAACGTGCACTTGCCCGAAACGGACTCTTGGAGCGCGCTGAACAATATTTTTGTAGCGGTTATGGTGTAGCGTGACTTTTAATTTGCCATCATCGGAGGTTTTGCTGTCGCTTGATCCGATAATAGAGCTTTTATCATGATCGTGATAATAATTGTAGGACATCGTGATATAGTTGGCACCGTTAGAAACATCAGTTTGGCCGTCATGGTGCTGATATTTTCTGCCGAAATACTTTGGCGATGTGCTGTCAGGACGGGATCCGTCATGAAATGTGCAATGGTCAATCCATATATGCGTGCCGCCATTGATTGTGATGTTGTCATATTGTGAGTTCCAGTTTCCTGAGCTCCCGTCAGTCGGGTCCCATTGCGGAAAATAGTCATAAGCATCCTGGAATTCGATGTTGCGGATAATGACATTATCACTCTTGATTTGGAAGTTTCCGCCCACGATTTTGGCATTTGACCCTGAACCGACAATCGTTGTATTCGCAGGAATGTCAACCAGCACTCGTGCTTTTTGGTTTTTTTGAGAACGTTCTCTGGCTTCTTCCAGTGTGCCGGAAGGCTCTTTTTTGCCCCATGTGCTTGGATCATAAGCTTTTAAATATTTGTTCAAGTCGTACTTTGGATCTGCATAATCATCTGCGTCAAGCGGTTTCAGGTTGTCATCGACATTCATATCAATCGTCCCCTTGATATAAATGATTTTTGGCGTTGTATTGGTGTCCTTGCCTAATGCAGAGACAAGTTGGTTTCTGTTGCTGACGGTATACACGTTCGACGACGATGCTTTTGATCCGCCTGTCGTGCCCGTCGAGTACGCGCCCCAGCCATCATTTGACCCTAACGTCTGATGGCCTAAATCCGCCGCATTCGCGCCAACTGGAGTCAACCCTAACAATAGGGCCGTAGCTAACATCACTTTTTTCATTCTCTATGAACCTCCATTTTCTATTTCGTGAGATTTTATACCAATTTCTCACAACGTTATGATATCAAATGGAGGGACACGCAGAACCGAAAATGTTCCTCTGCCTGATTGCGGCATTCAGCAAACATACACCGCAAAGACCGCAAAAAACCCAAAAGGCCAAAGTTGCCTTTTGGGTTATATCTCTGCATTAAGCCCAGGATTTCACTTTTTCATTATCTGTCACAAAGAGAAGCACTTTTCCTTCATCTAAGCGTTTCTCAAATTGAGCGGCTTCATCTTCTGAAAAGCCGATTTCATGAATTTGATTGCGGAGCTCGTCTCCTTTTTTATTAAACATGTTTCCTACCGCGTGCTTGAGACCCGTTTCTTTGGCTCCGATCGTGTTGGCATTCGTGTTGTCTGCCAGCCGTTCCGTTCTATCATCGTCGTGAGCTAAGACGTATACATCCTCTTTCGCGACACCCATTTGCTGTAACTCTTCCACATCTTTCATGAGCTGTTCATCGTTTGTATACTCTTTTACAACTGGTTTCATGTCAATATTCCTCCTTCATGTTTTCTATATTTCTTTCATACCCGATCGCATTTTGATAAAACAGATTCCAGAACATTGAGGAGAAAAACAGGAAGAATGGTAGTAGCCATTTCTTTTCCGCCCATGGTAAAGTGATAGGAGGCAAAAATTTTCAGAAAAGTCAAAATCGATGAGAAACCGCTGCACGGAGCTAACGATCATGAATGGCTGTCTTTATCCGTACAAGCAGGAGGTATGTCTAATGCAATACTTTTCACCAGAACAGCAATACAATGCATGGGTTGTGAGTGATTTAGTGAAACAGATTTTCCATCAGCGGGCCGGCTGTTCGCCAGGAATTCATGAGCTTGCGGTCTTTGCTGAGGAAACATTTCAAATCGATATCGACTTTGTTTTCTCGATCATTATGAATATCGGCGACATTGAATTCGCTCTCCCAGAAGAAATAGAAAAGAAATTATCCAGCTATCTCGGCGCTCTCCTTCCAACTGTCAATGCTGATATGCTTGAGACCTCTAAAGCCAATGCCGATGCTTTTCTATCCCGCAGGCATGGAAACGCTGAATACCATTTATTTGTGTCTGATGATGCTTACATGAAAAGGCTGTAAAACCACAGCTTTCTTTAATATAAAAGATTGACATGGTAAGCTATCCTATTATGTGTTTACACGTGATAATAATTCTCATTACTATTTTTAAAAAAGGAAGGATGATAGACGGAAGCAATTGGAAGGACGTCATGACCATCGCTCCGTTTTCTGTCACCGGCATCGGGCTTGCCCTCGTGTTTTCCGGTTCTATTTCTGTTCTCGGTCACGGGGACGAAACGGCAAAAGGACTTGGGCAACATATGAACGGTATCCGGATTCTGATCAGTTTTATCATTTTCATTCTTTCCGTCGCTTCCGTAGCCGTCGCCGGACCAATCGGTTTTCTCGGACTGCTCATACCCCATATTGTCCGCAAGCTGATCGGAGAGCATTATCAATACGTCCTTCCGTTTTCAGCGCTGTTCGGTGCCATTTTGCTGGTGTACGCCGATGTTCTGGCCAGATGGATTGCCTTTCCTTATGAATCACCGGTCGGCATCGTCACGGCGATTATCGGAACACCATTCTTCTTATATTTGGCAAGGAAAGGGCGAAATGATAAGGAGGATAACCCCCGCTCATTTTTGTATACCTCCTTACCTTTTGTATTTCCTCTCCTCTCCATGTTACAGTGGTGTCAATCAAGTAATAGGAGGATGAAAATGACAGCATTTCAACAGCAAATTCAATTAGCAAGACGTCCGCAAGGTGTTCCCGTTCATGAAGACTTTCGCTTTGAAACCATTCAGGTTCCCGAGCCGAAGCAAGGGGAAGTGCTAGTGAAAACACTTTATGTATCCGTTGACCCTTATATGCGCGGCCGTATGCAGGATACGAAGTCATATGTTGAGCCCTTCGCCTTGGATGAACCGCTCTCTGGCGGGGTGATCGCTGAAGTCGTGTCAGACGGTGAGCATCTGAAAAAAGGCGATATCGTCATCGGAAACCTCAGCTGGCAGGAATTTTCCGCTGTGAGCGAGTCTGCCTTGCGAAAAATTGATACAAGCCTCGCTCCCGCTTCGGCCTATCTCGGCATTTTAGGAATGACCGGCTTGACGGCATATTTTGGACTGCTGGACATCGGGCGCCCGAAAGAAGGCGAAACCGTGGTTGTCTCCGGAGCTGCGGGAGCCGTCGGTTCAACGGTTGGACAAATTGCCAAAATCAAAGGCGCGCGAGTTGTCGGCATCGCAGGCTCTGATGAAAAAATTTCCTATTTAAAACAGGAGCTGCAGTTTGACGAAGCCATCAATTACAAAACAGCTGATGATATTCAAAAAGCACTTGAAAACGCTTGTCCTGACGGTGTCGACGTGTATTTTGACAATGTCGGCGGGCCGATTTCAGATGCGGTCATGAACCTGCTCAATGAATTTGCCCGCATTCCCGTGTGCGGTGCCATTTCTTCCTATAATGCGGAAAGTGAAGCAGATGACATGGGCCCTCGCGTCCAATCGAAACTCATCAAAACGAAGTCGCTGATGCAAGGATTTATCGTAGGCGACTACTCTGATCGTTTTCCTGAAGGAGCAAAACAGCTGGCCGAATGGCTGAAGGACGGAAAGCTCCATTACGAGGAAACCGTCACAGAAGGCTTCGAAAACATTCCTGACGCGTTTCTCGGCTTATTTAAAGGAGAAAATAAAGGCAAACAGCTGATCAAAGTCAGTGATCCGAGCTGACGTGAAGGAGGGCAAAAAGCCCTCCTTTTGTTTTTTAGAAAGTCAGGTGCGCAAAATCAACGTGAGAAAGCCATCTTCATCAGGTTCCGTGTCTTCCAACGTAAATCCGGCTGCTTGAAAGCTAGCCAAACTGATTCGATTGTCTTCTTCAATGCATGCAGCCCATTCCCACACTCTAGTAAAATCAGGGTCACCTAGCAGTTTTTTCAATATCTGTTTTCCGTACCCTTGAAGCCGATACAAAGGATTGACGATCAATCCAATATACGCCCGCTCCTCCACGAACTCCACAACGACCATCCCAGCCGGCAGCTGCCCGTCATATGCCATAATGACAGAATCGTTGTCATCTTCATTCACTCGTGCATACCACACATCTAAAGGCAGCATCCCATCCATTCTCCTTCTGGTCTCCTCATTCCGGAACCAGTGTTCAATGATTTCCAGCTCAGGCTCCTTCACTATTTGAAACCTGTCTATTGAAGCCATCTCCCCACCCCCGCGCATACTCTTTTCTATTATTTTACAACAAAAAAAGGGCTTTCCGCCCTCCTTTATTTCGTCTTCAGTTTTCCGCCTGCATAAACAACTTCACTCAGCTCCACGCCAAGCTTCTTCGCCATTTTTTTCAGCTTTGATTCTTCCAGTTTTGTCACGAGGCTCAGCACGTTGCCTTCTTTTCCGGCCCGGCCTGTTCGGCCTGATCTGTGAACGTAGCCGTCTTCGTCAGGAATATCAGCATGGATCACATATGGCAGGTTTTCAATATCCAAGCCGCGTGCGGCAATGTCAGTCGCTAATAAGAGCGGAAATTCCCCGGATTCGAACGCGGCAATGATTTTCGCCCGCTCCATTTTTTTCGCTTCACTGTGCAGCACGCCGAGATCGACATGGTGATATGCCAGTTTTTCCGCATATACACTCAGGTTGCCGATATCTCTCACAAATACGAGTGCCTGCATGCCTTGAAGCCTTGATAGCTTTTGCAGCAGCTTCACTTTGTCACGCTGCTCGCAAATCAGATATTGGTGCTTCACTTTCCCAGCTTCCGCCTTGCTTCGCTGCACCTTCAACACCTCAGGCTCTTGTGCGAGTTCGCGGAGCACGTCCTCTGTTTCCTTTTTGAGCGTGGCAGAGAAACACAGAAGCTGGCGGTCTCTTAATGTCGTTTTCATGATTTGCTTGATCGTTTCGCGATGTTCCGGCAGAACAAGCTGATCCGTCTCATCAAGCACGATCGTTTTCACTTCATGCATCTTTAATTTCTTCGCTTTAATCAGCTCAAATACCCTGCCCGGCGTGCCGACAATGATATGCGGATGTTTTTTCAGCTTTTCGATCTGCTTCTTCACATTCGCCCCGCCGATTAAGGAAGCCGCGCGCAGCTCTGATCCCGCTTTCCAATCCTGAATCACCTGAAAGATCTGCATCACCAGCTCACGGGATGGCGCTAAAATCACCGTCTGCGGATGCTTCTGATCTGGTTTGATCCGTTCCATGACCGGAAGCGCGTACGCCAGCGTCTTGCCTGTTCCTGTCGGCGATTCCGCAATGACATCCCTTCCGTCCATAATCAGCTGAGCCGCCTGTTCCTGAACAGGTGTCGGCTTTTGAAAACCGGAAGCATTCCAATTCTCTTGAATAAATGATTGTGCATTATGTAAAAATGGCCAAGTTTGCGTCATTTTTGTCTCCTCAATTCGTGAAATCTATTCCATAGTATCTCAAAACCTCGCCCGGAACGCAATTTTTCTTTTTCTTTCCTATACCTTTCAACATTCCGATTCCTCCTTTATAATCATAAGGGTAAATAATACACGCCGGCTGTGCGTGTTTGATAAACGATAGAGGTGTAAATATGAGTATTTTATCTGTAAAGGATTTAAGCCACGGCTTTGGTGACCGGGCCATTTTTAATAACGTCTCCTTCCGCCTGCTAAAAGGCGAGCACGTCGGGCTGATCGGCGCAAACGGCGAAGGAAAATCCACTTTCATGAATATTATTACCGGAAAGCTTGAACCTGATGAGGGAAAAGTCGAATGGTCAAAAAATGTCCGTGTCGGCTATCTGGATCAGCATACCGTGCTGGAAAAAGGAAAATCCATCCGTGACGTCCTGAAAGACGCGTTTCATTATTTATTTGCGATGGAAGAAGAAATGAACGAGATTTACAACAAAATGGGCGAAGCTGATCCCGACGAGCTCGAAAAGCTGCTTGAAGAAGTCGGCGTGATTCAAGACGCGCTGACGAACAATGATTTTTATGTCATTGATTCCAAGGTGGAAGAAATCGCCCGCGGCCTCGGTTTGAGCGATATCGGATTAGAGCGCGATGTCACCGATTTGAGCGGCGGACAGCGCACCAAGGTTCTTCTCGCTAAACTTCTCCTTGAAAAACCGGAAATTCTGCTTCTCGATGAACCGACAAACTATCTTGACGAGCAGCATATCGAATGGCTGAAACGCTACCTGCAGGAATACGAGAACGCGTTTATCCTGATTTCGCATGACATTCCGTTCTTAAACAGCGTCATCAACCTGATTTATCACGTTGAAAATCAGGAGCTGACCCGCTATGTCGGCGACTACCATCAGTTTATGGAAGTCTACGAGGTGAAGAAACAGCAGCTTGAAGCGGCGTATAAAAAGCAGCAGCAGGAAGTCGCGGAGCTGAAGGATTTCGTTGCCCGCAACAAAGCGCGTGTCAGCACGAGAAACATGGCGATGTCCCGCCAAAAGAAACTCGATAAGATGGATATGATCGAGCTTGCGGCAGAAAAGCCAAAGCCGGAATTCCACTTCAAGCCGGCGAGAACGTCAGGCAAGCTGATTTTTGAAACGAAGGATTTAGTCATTGGCTACGATTCCCCGCTGTCACGCCCGCTCAACCTCCGCATGGAGCGCGGCCAAAAAATCGCCCTTTACGGCGCGAACGGGATCGGAAAAACGACCTTGCTGAAAAGCTTGCTTGGCGAAATCCAGCCGCTTGAAGGCTCGGTTGAACGCGGCGAGCACCTCTTTACCGGCTATTTCGAGCAAGAGGTCAAAGAGACAAACAACAATACGTGTATCGAAGAGGTATGGAGCGAATTCCCTTCTTATACCCAGTATGAAATCCGTGCCGCATTGGCCAAATGCGGACTGACGACAAAACATATCGAAAGCCGCGTCTCCGTATTAAGCGGAGGCGAAAAAGCGAAAGTCAGATTGTGCAAGCTGATTAATTCAGAAACAAACCTGCTTGTGCTCGATGAGCCGACAAACCACTTGGATGTTGACGCCAAGGAAGAGCTCAAGCGCGCTCTCAAAGAATACAAAGGCTCGATTCTGCTGATTTCCCACGAGCCAGAGTTTTATATGGATATCGCGACAGAAACGTGGAACTGCGAGTCTTGGACGACGAAGGTGCTTTAATTCATAAAAAAATCCGCCTGCTGAAGGGCGGGTTTTTTACTGCCATTTTTTCTGAACGATTCTCAGAAGCTCTCTGTCTTTTAAAATGAGCTGCAATGGCGAGGTAAATTCATCAAGTGTCAGCTCTCTTTTGGCAGACAATTCAACGTCTTCCTCATCAGCCCATGCGGTGAACCATTCGACGGAAAAGCTGTTTTTCATGATGCTATATGTATATTGATACAGCAAGGTTGTAATGGGAAGTTGCACGATTCAAAAAGACACTGCCTCATGAGCAGTGTCTTTCGTTATTAATGTCCCGCCTTAATTCCAGCAAGATGTTTACGTCCCATGAGAAGGACAAGCATGCCGACAAAAACGACGATCCCGCCTACCGTATATGGTGTGCTTGCGGTGAAGTGTTCTGACAGCATTCCCGCAATCCACGGAGCGAGCGCGCCGCCGATGAAGCGGACTGAGCTGTAGGCTGAAGACGCGATAGAACGTTCAACCGGCGCAGCCCCCATCACAGCTGTTGTCATGATCGTATTCACCATACCGAGGACAGCACCGGCGACAACGATACATGTAATCATCAAAGTCTGATGGTCTGTCCAGATCCCCATGATGATGAGGATGGCCGCAAAAGCGATAAAGAGAACGACGAGCGAACGCACTGTGCCCAGCGCTTTATGCACGAGCGGCGCCGTAAAGACTGACGTAATCGCCAGCAGAAGTCCCCAGCCGAAGAAGACATAACCGAGACCGTGTTCATCTAAATCAAGAACGAACGGAGAGTAAGCAAGCAAAATAAAAAATCCAAAGTTATATAAGAACGCCGATGCCGCCATTGTCAGCAGCCCTTTATATTTGAGCGCCTTCATGGCATCAAACACACCGACGCGTTTCGCCGGTTTCGGCAATTTCGGCAGCATGATAGAAATCGCGATTAACGCAATAAACATCAGGACAGATACGCCGAAAAACGGCGCGCGCCATGACATGCTTCCAAGCTCTCCGCCTGCAAGCGGCCCGACAGAAATCCCGAGACCGAGCGCCGCCTCATACAAAATAATTGCTTGGGCGCTGCCCCCGACTGACACGCCGACGATGACCGCAAGCGCTGTTGAAATAAACAAAGCATTCCCTAATCCCCAGCCGCCGCGATAGCCGACTAACTGGGCAATTGAGCTTGAGCTGCCGCCAAGCCCCGCAAACACAATAATAAAAATGAGTCCTAGAATTAATGTCCATTTCGCGCCGATACGGCTGGAAATGGCTCCTGAGAAAAACATCATAAATCCTGTGACAAGCAAATAACTTGTAAACAAGAGTGATACTTCACTAGGTGAAGCATGTAATTGTGCGGCAATTGCCGGAAGAATTGGATCGACCAGCCCGATTCCCATAAAGGAAATCACACAGGCAAACGCGACAGCCCATACCGCTTTCGGCTGGCTGAGCAAGCCTGTTTTCTGATTCACTTGTGTTGTCTTATCCATTTGACTTGACCTCCATTATGATTCCATTAAAAGAAACGCTACAAAATAGCGTTTGGCAAATTTTTCATTCGATTGACTGAATGGCACGTTCCGCTTTGTTTTTCATGCCTTGCAGGCGTTCTTTAAAGCTTTGGAATGTACGGATTTTCTCATCAATCAAATCCAGCTGGTGATTCAGGCTTTCCTGAATTTCCTCCAGTTTTTCTTTCCGTTCCTTAGGGTCCAGTGACAACAAATACCCCTCTTTGTTCAACTCTAGCTGGCGGCTTGTTTCCATGAAATGCTGAAGCTCCTGAAGGGAGAACCCGAGCACCTCTTTTGTGCTGATGACTTTCTCAAGCTCCTCCATATCATCCTCTGAATAAAGCCTTACGCCGCCGTCTGTCCGTTTCGGCGCCGGAATCAAGCCGATTTCTTCATAAAATCGGATGGTACGCTTCGTCAGGCCGCTTCTTTTGGCTACTTGATCAATCTTCATCCATTCCAAGGTAAATCCCCCTTCGCCGTTTCTGTTACCATTATACACCTTTTAAACCTTAACGTAAACGTTAAGGTTTAAAAAACAATAAAAAAAGACGAGCAGCATAAAGCAACCGTCTTTCACATCCTGATTAAGCTATACTTCCTGTCACTGACAGAGATCCTTTTTGAAGGCTTTCAGAAAGCAATTGATACGCAATGACTTTCTTCTTGTATTGTTTGACGACGTCGATACGGTCGTCATAGCTGTATACAAACAGTTTCACATCTTTTTTGCCTTTTTTCATATCTATCACCAACGGCGTGCCGCCGTTTTCCGGATGTAAATAACGCTCTTCGTCACCTGGGTAGATATAATATTTCTCCAGGAAGACAGCTTCGTTAAAGTGGGCAATCACCTTCTGTTTCTCTTCACCCTCAAGACGTTTTCCATCTAGGGAGAGAACAGCATTTTCGCCACTCAGCTTGGCGTGCACCGCGAATTTGCTGAGCAGCCATTCCATGACACCTGTTGGAAGACAGGTTAATACGATTTTCACCAGGCTCATGAGGATTAACATCACGATCGTCCATGTCATGCTTCATCATCTCCGTTCGTTTTCCATGTGCCGATGACACACCATTTTATCCTATCATAAGCAGGACGTTTCGTTTTTGTATATTATGTGAAAAAAAGCGCGGCACCTGCGGGCCGCGCTTTTTTCAGCTTTCCAGCTCTTCGATCATGAGGGACAATTCTGTCCACCGGTCCATGGCAGCCTCAAGCTCTTCCGCCGTTTTCGCCTGCTCGGCCATCAGCTCTTGGATTTTTCCAAAATCGCTTCCTGCTGCGGCGATGTCAGCTTCGAGCTGATCATGCTTTTCTTCAAGCTGGGCAATTTTATCCTCGATTCCGTCCCATTCAAGCTGATCTTTGTAAGAAAGCTTTTTCCGTTTTTCTTTGGCTCAGCTTCGGCCGGTTTTGCTTCCGCAGCCGGCTTTTCAGTTGTTTTTTTCGCTTTTGACTCCTCCATATAGTCGCTGTAGGAGCCTTGGAAGCGGGAAATGACACCATTTCCTTCAAACACAATCAAACGGTCGACGACACGGTCAAGGAAGTAGCGGTCATGGGATACGGTGATGACAACGCCAGGGAACTGGTCGATGTAATCTTCCAGAATGCTCAGCGTTTCAGTATCCAAATCGTTCGTCGGCTCATCGAGAAACAGGACATTCGGCTCCTGCATAAGAACCTGCAGCAAGTATAAACGGCGTTTTTCCCCGCCGGACAGCTTGCGGATGTACGTTTGCTGCATCGAGCGCGGGAAGAGGAAGCGCTCCAGCATTTGTTCAGCTGTAATGATATCGCCATCAACTGTTTTGACGATCTCCGCCGTTTCTTTTATATAGTCAATGACCTTTAGCTCGCCATTCATTTCACTATGATCCTGAGTATAGTAGCCGATTCTGACAGTCTGTCCGATCGTAATATGGCCGCCGTCTGGCTCATGACGGCCGGCAAGCGTGTTTAAAAGCGTTGTTTTTCCGATGCCGTTCGGCCCGATGATCCCGATCCGTTCACCCGGTATGACCAATTCATGAAAGCGATCAACGAGGATGCGGCCGTCATAAGCGATCATCACGTTCTCCGCTTCAATGACCTGTTTGCCAAGACGGTGAGAGCCAATCGCAAAGTCGAGTGAACCCGATGATTGAGGGCCTTTCTGCTCCTTAAGCGCCTCCACTCGGTCAATTCTCGCCTTTTGTTTTGTGGAACGGGCTTTCGCCCCCCGTCTCAGCCAAGCCAGTTCGCGGCGCAGCAGGTTTTGGCGCTTCGTTTCCTTTTGCTCAGCCTGCGCTTCCCGTTCCGCGCGTTTTTCTAAAAACACTTCATAGTTGCCTTTGTACGTGTAGAGGCTGCCTCGTTCAAGCTCATAAATGCGGTTCGTGACACGATTTAAGAAATACCTGTCGTGCGTCACGAGTATGACAGAGCCGGGGTATTGGCTTAAATGTCCTTCAAGCCACTCAATCGTTTCATTATCCAAATGGTTCGTCGGCTCGTCTAAAATGAGCAGATCAGCGGGCTGAATTAAGTTTTTGGCAATCGCCACCCGTTTTTTCTGGCCGCCTGATAGCTCGTTGACTGGCTTTGTTACGTCGTTGACGCCGAGCTTAGACAATACGGTTTTCGCCAAGGTGTTCGCATCCCACGCATGGTTTGCGTCCATTTTCGCCTGCGCCGCCAGCAGATGCTTCTGGCGCTGTTCATCTTCAGGGTCTTCCCCCAGTTCATACAGTGCTTTTTCATATTCGCGTAAGGTTTTCATCACAGCCGATTCACCGGAATAGATATGTTCCAACACGGTTTGCCCCGCAGGCAGCTCCGGGTCTTGATGCAGAAATTCGACGTGCACACTGCCGGATGTCGTGATATCTCCCTCTTCAATAGATTCCAAGCCGGCAATCACCTTCAGCAGCGTTGATTTTCCAGTTCCATTCGGCCCGATTAATCCGATTCTCTCATTCTCTTCAATATGAAAGGAGATGTGGTCAAATAATGTCTTATCTCCGTATGTTTTATACAGATGTTCCGCTTTTAATATGCTCATGGTTCCTATCAATCCTCACGTAAGTTCATGTGTACATTTTAAATCAGCCGCTGGAATAAAACTAGTAAAACATCAGACATATTTCATGGAAATATAGGATAGAAAAAGACCGGGGACATGTCCCCGGTCTTTTATTCTTCCTCTAGCGCTTTTTCTGCCATTTTCGCGAGATGCTGCGCGCTTCCTGAAATCTCCTGCATCGTGGCTGAGATTTGTTCAACAGCAACGGCTTGTCCGTCCGTATGCTGATTAATCGACTCAATGGATTCCTCCAGCCCTTTCAACAGGCTGTGGATTTTTTTCGTGATCTGATCGATCTGGCCGACATTTTCTTTTGAGTGCGTTGCTAGCTTTCTGATCTCATCCGCGACGACAGAGAAGCCTTTTCCGGACTCTCCTGCTCTCGCCGCTTCGATCGCGGCGTTCAAGCCGAGCAGGTTGCTTTGGTCAGAAATGCCTTTCACGGTTACTGAGATATCGGCGATTTCACCGGCGCTTTCGCTGACCTTTTTCGCCTGGGAGGAAATGCCCGTCATTTGAGATGAAAACCCGTTGATTGAGTCAGAAATATCAGAAATGGCCGCGGCCGTTTGTTCAACGACAGCTGATAAGCTTTCCGCCACATCATGCAGCTTTGACGACTCCTCAAGGCTCGTTCCCAGGCCGACGCCTCCTACCACTCTTCCATTCTCGTCGTGAAGCGGGATGGCACGTGCAATCAATGGGAAGCCGAACAATTCTTTCGGAACCATACTCGTCTTCTTCTGATTGGTGCGGATGGCATCTGTGATAATATCCCCTTCCTGCAGCGGATCACCGGCTTTTACGTTTAGCGAAAAGGTTTTGGCCGGTATATTCACAAGCAGTTTTTCCGTATCGTAAATGCCGATTGTAATATCATCTTGGACCAAGCTGTTTAGATAAGGGGCTACTTTGATAAACGCGTCCAGAAGGTCTGCCGTTTCTTTTTCCGTTCTTATGCTCAATTCCATTCACTCCTTTTTTATTAATAAGGGAAGCTGCGTTTTTCGTGCTGGACCGAGATCCATTTCAGCGTCGTAAATTCATCAAGGCTCCACTCGCCGTTCAAACGGCCGAGACCGGATTGCTTTTCACCGCCGAAGGCCACATTCGGTTCGTCATTGATGGTCGTGTCATTGACATGAATCATGCCTGTTTCCACGCGCTTCGCAAAAGCCACGCCGCGCTCAAGATTTGACGTATGTACAGCACCGCTCAAGCCAAACGGCGTTTCGTTTGCGATATCCACCGCTTCGTCTTCTGAATCAAACTTCATGAAGGAAACGACAGGTCCGAACAGCTCTTCCTTGGCGATGCTCATGAACGGTTTCACGTCTTTTAAGATCGTCGGTTCCACGATCGTCCCGTTAAATCCGCCAAGCTTCACTGGAACAGCGCCTTCTTCAATTGCTTTTTCAACAGATTTCATCAGCCCGTCCGTCTGTCTGCTGTTGATTAATGGCCCAATAATCGTATCAGGGTCCATCGGATCGCCGACCTTCAGTGATTCCACTTTTGCCTGATACATTTCAAGGAACTGATCATAAATTGATGAGTGAACAAGTACACGGTTGGCCGACATGCAAATCTGCCCTTGGTGTGTAAATCGGCTGAACACCGCCGCATTGACCGCATATTCGATATCCGCATCCTCAAGTACGATGAAGGCGCTGTTGCCGCCGAGTTCAAGAAGCGGCTTTTTAAAATGCTTCATCGCAAGCTGGCCGATGTAGCTTCCGACTTTCGTTGAACCTGTAAACGAGATGATCCGCGGTACCGGGTGTTCGACAAAGCTGTCTCCGATTTCTGCAATGTCTGTGACAACGACATTCAGCAGCCCCTCTGGAATTCCCGCGTTCTCAAAAATTCTCGCAATCAGCGTGCCGCCGCAGATCGGCGTTTCCTCATGCGGTTTGAGCACGACGCCATTGCCGGCTCCGAGCGCGGGCGCCACTGATTTCATCGATAAAAAGAATGGGAAGTTAAATGGGCTGATCACGCCGACCACGCCTGCCGGCACACGATATAATCTGTTTTCCTTGCCGTCTATTGTTGATGGAAGAATTTTTCCGTCCATACGGACTGGGAACGTTGCCGCTTCTTTTATGATGTTTTTCACAAGCCCGATTTCAAAGGCCGCTTTAAGCCTTGTTCCGCCAAGCTCTTCCATAATCAGATAAATGATGGCTTCTTCGTTTTCTTCAATATACGTGACGGCTTTTTCTAAAATGGTTCTTTTCTCAAACGGATTGACCGCATCCCATTTTTTCTTTGCCAGCGCCGCTGCCCGGTACGCTTCATCTACATCGTCAGCAGTCGCTTTTTGGAAGGTTGTGAATGTTTTTTGAGTATAAGGATTTTTGTTTTCCAATACATTTGGGCTGCTGCCCTCCTGCCACTTCCCGCAGATAAACTGTTTATTCAACTCTTCATATTGAAACATGGTCAGCATCTCCTTTTTAATCGAAAGTCATAATGTGGGCGAATCTATTGTTTCTATCGGTTCCCCCTGCATAAAATTGAATATCTTATTAGTAAATTACTATTCTATCCTACGACAACGCTGTTTCGCTTCTATCATTTAAAGTGGAAAAAATATGGTTGACTGCGCCAAATTTCGACAATATCATACAATAAGAATTGTATATAATGATTAGAATATTTTGAATTTTCAGGGAGGAACTTTGATGAGTTCATTATTCAGAAAAAAAACACTTGAAACATTGAGTGCGCAGAGTAAGTCAAAAAGCCTTGCCCGTACGTTAAGCGCATTTGATTTAACCTTGCTCGGCATCGGTTGTGTCATCGGTACAGGGATTTTTGTCATTACAGGAACAGTGGCCGCGACCGGTGCAGGTCCAGCTCTCATCATCTCGTTTATTTTAGCTGGTCTCGCCTGTGCGCTCGCCGCCTTCTGCTATGCTGAGTTTTCGTCTTCGATTCCAATTTCGGGGAGCGTGTACTCATACTCCTATGTGACACTCGGAGAACTGCTCGCCTTTTTGATCGGATGGGATCTCATGCTTGAATACGTCATTGCGCTGTCGGCAGTTGCCACCGGCTGGTCTTCATACTTTCAATCCCTGCTTGCCGGCTTCAACCTTCATATTCCAGCCGCACTGGCAGGAGCGCCGGGGAGCACGCCGGGCGCCGTGTTTAATCTTCCGGCTGCGGTGATCATTCTCATCATCACTGCGATTGTCAGCCGAGGCGTCAAGGAAAGCACACGCTTTAACAACGTCATCGTCCTGATGAAAATCGGGATCATTTTATTGTTCATCATTGTCGGCCTCGGTTATGTCAAACCGGATAACTGGTCTCCTTTTATGCCGTTCGGGATGACAGGCGTCATCGTCAGCGCGGCAACTGTGTTCTTCGCGTATCTCGGGTTCGACGCGGTTTCTAACGCTTCAGAGGAAGTGAAAAATCCGCAAAAAAACATGCCCGTCGGCATTATTTCAGCTCTTGCCGTCTGTACGGTTCTGTACATCACGGTATCGCTTGTGCTGACAGGCATGATGCCTTATACGAAATTGGATGTCGGAGATCCGGTCTCATTTGCGCTGAAATTCGTCGGCCAGGATGCTGTTGCCGGGATTATATCTGTCGGTGCCATTATCGGGATTACAACGGTGATGCTCGCTTTGCTGTACGCTCAGGTCCGTTTGACGTTTGCCATGAGCAGAGACGGCCTTCTGCCTGGATTGTTCGCAAAGGTCCATCCGTCGTTTAAAACGCCTTTCCGCAACACGTGGCTGACAGGTATCGTTGCGGCGGGCATCGCCGGGTTTATCAACCTCGGAACGCTGGCCCATCTCGTGAATATGGGGACGCTGGCCGCGTTTACAGTCATTTCCATTGCGGTCATCGTGTTAAGAAAGAAACATCCGGAAATCAAAGCGTCCTTCAGAGTGCCGTTCGTTCCGGTTGTGCCGATCATCAGCGCAGGTATCTGTCTCTGGTTTATGTACAGCCTTCCCGGCGTCACATGGCTTTCATTTGCCATCTGGATCGCTGTTGGAACAGTGGTTTACTTCCTGTATTCGAGAAAACACAGCTTATTAAACAAATAATCTCATTTCAGCCGGCGGTGCCTCACCAGCCGGCTTTTCTTTTTTTTCATGAGCTATACTTTAAAGAACCTAGCAGAATGGGAGACAAACTGATGAAACAATACCGCACTTTATTATTTGATGTAGACGATACCATCCTTGATTTTAGAGCGGCAGAAGCATTAGCGCTTCGTTTGCTGTTTGAAGATCAGAACATTCCTTTAACAGATGAAATGAAGACGCAGTATCAAACAATCAATCAAGGCCTGTGGAGAGCCTTTGAAGAAGGAAAGATTACACGTGATGAAGTTGTAAACACACGTTTCTCCGCTTTGTTCAAGGAATACGGTTATGAGGCGGACGGCGCTTTGCTTGAGCAAAAATACCGCAGCTTTCTTGAAGAAGGGCATCAGCTTATTGATGGCGCCTTTGATCTCATCTCAAATCTGCAGCACCGGTTTGAGTTGTATATCGTGACAAACGGCGTGTCTAAAACACAATACAAGCGTCTCGGTGATTCAGGATTATTTCCGTTTTTTAAAGATGTTTTCGTATCTGAAGACACAGGCTACCAAAAGCCAATGAAGGAATACTTCGATTACGTATTTGAACGGATTCCCCACTTTTCAGCAGAGCACACATTAATTATCGGCGATTCGCTGACTGCCGATATCAAAGGCGGACGGCTCGCCGGACTTGATACTTGCTGGATGAACCCTGACATGAAACCAAATGAGTCAGAGATTATGCCAACTTATGAGATTCGCAAGCTTGAAGAGATGTATGACATGTTGAATATCAAAAAAACCGTCCGCTGCTAATCGGGACTGACCCCGACAATGATTGCCATCGCCTTTCTCCCTGTTCTCGGCATCCTAGCCTTCCTATTGCCGAGCGATCAAAAGCTGAGAGAATGGCACAGCTAAAAAACCCCTGCCATGGGGCAGGGATTTTTTTAATCCAGCTGTATAAAATGAGTGTCAGGCACTGCATGTTTCGGGATAAAGCCGTCCGCAAAGTCGGGGAATGCCGACTGAATTTCGTCAATCCACCTTTTTAGGTTTAACACATACGGCATATAAATCATTTCAATTGTCGCTTCGTCTTCAATCCGGTAATACCAGCAAAGATTAAACTCTTTTTCCGTCACCAATGTAAACCCGGAGAAATGATAGAAAATCAGCGGTGTTTCATCTATATACACGCGTCCGTCCTTTTGCCCGACTTTATAGTTTTCAATATTCCAAAGCGCTGTATTGGCTCCGATTGATTTGACCACATGCACATCCTTATACTGCGCCGGCCATTTCTCCACATACCTTTGGTCGCCGTACGTCTTTCGTTCCGTATTCATTTCTACCGTACAAAATGCAACGCAGTCCTGTCTCCACTGCCACACCGCTTCATATGCTTCCTTCGTATTCCCGGCACCGACAAAGCCTGTATTAAAGCGGCCGGTCCGCTCATAATATGACATGAATCGCGGCGAGTTCCGGTGATCAGTCAAATATAGAGACGCCGCTGGGTTTTCGGCAAAAATACGTGCTGGATCAGAAAAGAAAAACAGATCGGTATCGATGTGGGCAAAGTATTGAGCATCCCCCCATTTGCTCATGACATGAAACAAAAAGGCGGGTTTTAATGTCCAGCAATATTCATGAAACGTTCGATTGCCTTTCGCTTGCAGCAGCTCCGGGTCTTCCATTTCATGCAGCTGCACAAAGGTCACATGCTTCCATGGCACGTGCTGAAGCAATTCATACGCTTTTTGATCGACACACAGCACATATAAATGAAAATCATCGCAATGCTCATGGAGAGAATGAATCATGGGCATGAGCTTAAAGATATGCGTCCTTGACACTATCGTTGAAAAATGAAATGTACTCACCATACCACATCCAATTATCTAAGATCCACGTGCAGCAAATCGTTGACAAGCGCATACAGCGCGTTGGCAAAATCGTTTACGCCTAGCTTTTTCTTCGCTCTTGGCAGAAGCTTACGGACAGATTGCAAATCAAAGTTTTTCGCCGTCACCCTCGGGGCTTTCTTTTGCCAGTCCGGGTCAATATTGCGTTCTTTAACAACATGGAGCAGCTCAAGAAACACTTTCAGCAGCATATCGTATTTCTTAGCTTCCAAAAGCTTATGAATATCAGCCATGATGCCGTTCGTCATGTCAGGCGGGAACGGCCCGTTAAAAGCGAGATGAACATCTAAGGACTGGATGTTGTTGTATTTATCGCACATATAGGCAATGTTTACCCGAATATCGTCCACAGACTTACAATTGCTCGGGTGCTCCTGATGAACACTGACAATGTCGCGATGCAGCCTGAACGTCAGTCCGGCCTGATGTAGCCTGATCCCGAGGTCATAATCCTCAAACCCGTACCGCACAATGCTTTCATCAAATAAACCGAGATCAATCACATGCTTGCGTTTGACAGAGGAATTATTCGTGATAAAAAAGCGCCATGGCATATGATAGCCTTTCAGGTCATCGCCGTACTCAACTAAAATCTGCTTGAGTACGTCAATAAAGTCGGTATCAAGGTCAAAGCTTTTATCCAAAAAGCTTCCGTTCTTGATATCCGCTTCCTTCAGCAGCTTTTGTTTGTCTTTTTTCGGCATTTCGTCTACGAGCTTTGCGAGCTGTTCCTTATGCTCATCTTCAAACCGCTCGTAATAAAAACTGTAAATCCGTTTCCAAAACAAACCGCATACGACGAGATTCTCTTCGTTCTCATGAGCCTTGATATGCTTTGCCACAAGATCCTTTGCCGCGAGCATATCGCTGTCATGAAAAATCAGGATATCTCCTCTGGCATTGCGAAGCGCCTGATTTCGTCCGTACGCAATGCCCCTGTTTTCTTGAACCCTTGTAAAAACGAGCGGAAAATCCGCTTGAAACGACTCAAGCATCGAGAGCGTTCCGTCCTCAGATCCATTATCCGCCACAATGACTTCAAATTCTTCATCGCACTCCTGCTCGTTTAACGACAGAAGGCTGTTATAGAGACGCTCCTTTGAATTATATGCAGGAATAATCACGCTTGCTTTCACTTCATTTTCACTTCCTGTATTTACTCATTTATTTGTTGTCATCTTTCGAAGCAAAACCGTTAAATTCAGGGTCTAACATGTAGATGTGCCGAATGATATACGGCAATGTCTTTTGATACAGCTCATGCACAAACGGCAAGTCTGTACGGGTTGTTTCATGGATCTGTTTGATTTCATTGAGGCTGACGATTCGGTATCCGCTGAAATGGTAAAAGATCAGCGGGCTGCCATCCTCCAGCACGATCCGGCCATCTTCCCAAGAAAACGTGTGCTGTCCGTAGTTCCAGTGGCCAATGTTCACACCGGGTGTCGTAATGTCACACACATTCGAAAACAGCTCAGACATATCATCCAAATAGCCCTGATCACCGAATTTCCCTTCACCCGGGGCATTTTTGCATTCCTCAAGACAGCGTTCCTTCCACCACTCCAAACAGTCCATGCCGGCATCATCATGCTTGAAGCTGATAAAACCTGAGTTATATCTGCCTAAAAGACGCTGCAGCATGTCAATCTGCTCTCTCTCAAAGGAAGGAATGACGATATCCCCCCGTGAAAGGAGCACCGAGCAGTCCGGCTGGTTTTCAAAAATCGGCGACGGATCGGCGTAAAAAAAGAGATCCCCGTCAATATACGTCACACGCTCCAGTTCGGGATTGCTGTTCAGCACGGCTTGCAGAAAGATCGGCTTCATCGTCCAGCAGTACTCGCTTTGATCTCTTGTTTCCTTCAGCTTCAAAAGCATCTCATTTTCGAACGCGGCCACCGGCACAAGGTTCAGCTGCTTCATCTTTAGCTTCTGTAAGACGCGGTGCGTGTCTTCATCCATGCATAACGTATAAATCGGACTGTCTTGATCAACTTGCTCCAACGACTTAAATAACGCGACTGCCTGATATAATCTCCCTTTTGATAAAACGGTGCAATATGCGCTGGTCACAGTCATGCTCACCTCGTTTCATATTACTTTTTGAAGAATTCCGTATACCACTCAATCGTTTTTTCAAGTCCTTCATCAATGGTGTAGGCGGGTGTCCAATTCAGCAGCTTTCTCGCTTTTTCCGCGGATAAATATTGATGTTTGATTTCATTGCTTCCCTGGTTCAGCACCTTCGGCTTCAGATCACTGTTCATTTTGTTCAAGATTTTTTCGACCAGTTCAAGTACAGTCAGCTGAATCTCATTGCTAAAGTTAAAGGCCTCTCCGGCAAGGTTGTTTTCCTCCATTTTTTCTGCCAGAAGCATATACGCCTGAACGGCATCTTCGATATAAAAGTAGTCGCGGACAAACGTGCCGTCACTGCGGATTTCCGGTGCTTCCCCGTTCAGCACAAGCTGAATCGTTTGCGGAATAATCCGGTTGAAGTTCAAATCCCCGCCGCCGTATAGGTTTCCGCACCGTGTGATGCAGACCGGAACCCCGTACGTATGATAATAGGTGTGGCTGATCAGATCTGCGCAGCTTTTCGAGACGTCGTACGGATGCTTGCCTTGCAGCGGCATCTTTTCATCGTACGGAAGGTTTTCTTGGTCGCCGTAAGCTTTATCGCTTGAAGCGACAACGACCCGTTTGATGAGTGGGTGCTTCCGGCAGGCTTCGAGAATATTCCACGTGCCGAGAATATTCGCTTCAAAGGTCGAAATCGGGTTGCGGTTGGCCACGCCGACAATCGCTTGTGCAGCGAGGTGAAAGACGGTGTCAATTTCATACTCGCCAAGCGCGCGCTCAATCACAGGCAAGTCTTCAAGAGAGCCCCGCACAATGTTCATTTTCTTGATATGTTCTCCCTGGTAAAGGTTGGATTGAGGCACATGATCCCTGACAAGCCCCGTCACGTTTGCGCCCTGTTCGATCAGCTCTTTCACCAAACAGCTTCCTAAGAGACCTGTACACCCCGTAACAAATACGTTTTTATTTTTCCAGAAACTCAAATCAGTTCACCATACCTTCCATACTTGTTGTCCTTGATCCCACATCTTGTTGACTTCTAAGAGGTTTTTATACGTATCGATGGCCGTCCAAAATCCGTAATGGCGGTACACGGCAAGCTCCCCGTCTTTGGCAAGGTTCTTCAGCGGTTCATCTTCGAACATTGTGTTCCCGTCCTTCGGCAAATAATCGAAAACCTTGGGACTGAGAACAAAGAATCCGCCATTGATGATTCCGTCACTCGAGGTCTTCTCAGAGAATGTTTTCGCGATGCCGTCCTCAACCGTCAAGGTGCCGAACTGCGAGACTTTGTCAATGCCTGTGACAGTCGCGGCAGCTCCTTTTGCCTGATGATAGCTGATGAGATGGAAAAGATTGATATTGGCCAGCCCGTCTCCATAGGTAAGCAGAAACGTTTCATCGCCGATATAGTCTTTTGCCTGCAAGATTCTTCCGGCTGTCAGCGTGTCTTCCCCTGTCTCCAAAAACGTCATTTTCCACATTTCGGGCTGTCCCAGTATCTGCACCTCTCCCGTAGAACTGTCGAGAGTCAGGCTGTTATGCTTCCATTCATAGTTGAGAAAGTATTCTTTGATTTTTTCTCCTTTGTAGCCCAAAAGCAGAATAAACTCGTTCACTCCGTAGTACTGATAGATTTTCATAATATGCCATAGAATCGGTTTGCCGCCTATCATGGCGAGCGGTTTAGGAATGTCATTTGTGACTTCACTCATTCTCGTTCCTTTTCCGCCGCAGAGAATGACCGCTTTCATCTCTACCCCTCATCTCTATGAATATTGAGTTCGAAACCTGGTACAGCTTTACAATCTATCAAGGCGTTTCCCCGATAATTTGTCCACTTCAATACCGGTTTCAAAATCTACTGTAATGATATGAGAGAAAGCCGGCCTTGGTGACCAAATAGAATCTATTTTTTCAAGTTGGTTATGTAACCAAAAAAAGAGCCTTGAGCGAAGGCAATGTGCCCGCTCAAGGCTCTTTCTCGTCTTATTTGATTTCTTTTTCCTTGCCGTAATAATAGTCAGACGGATCAACGGCTTTGAAATCACTCAGTTTGTGGAATCTCAGCAGGTCTTTGTACAGAACACTGTCTGAAAGGCTCAGCTGCTGGCTCACTCTTGTTTTCAGATTCTTCGTTTCTTCATTCGCTTTCAGTTTTTCACCGGTTTTCGTATCATAAATGATATTATCGACCGATGTGTACTTCGGCGTCACGAAGTCGCCGTTTCTGAACGCCACTGTGTCATCGTGGTCTTTAGAGAATAAATCAGTGCCAAAGTTGATATATTTCTGCGAATCAATTCCTTGCAAGTGCAGAAGTGTCGGCATGACGTCGATTTCACCGCCATACGTGTGGTTCACTCCGCCTTTTTTGCCAGGAACGCGGATCATCAGCGGCACGCGCTGGTTCTGCGCGTTTTGGTAATCTGTAATTTCTTTTCCGAGAATCTCTTTCATCGCGCGATTATGATTTTCGGAAATACCGTTATGGTCACCGTAAATCACGATAACTGAGTCATCATACAGGCCGGCTTCCTTCAGCTCCTTGAAGAATTGCTCAATCGACTCGTCAAGGTAACGAGCTGTCTGGAAGTAATTATCAACCGTTTTATCACCCGTTGTCGCTTTCTTAATGGTCGCATCTTTTTCATCAAGGTTAAACGGATAATGGTGTGTCAACGTAATCAAATGCGCGTAAAACGGCTGTTTAAGAGATTCAAGTTTTGGAATCGACTCTGTAAAGAACGGCTTATCCTTGAGTCCCATATTTACGAGGTTTTCTTCAGACATGTCATAACTGCTTGCGTCGAAGAACTCGTCATACCCAATATGTTTGTAAATCTGGTCACGGTTCCAGAATGATTTGTAGTCACCATGCAGGACAGCGCTTGTGTAGCCTTCCTTCTGGTCTAAAATCGCCGGAAGCGACTGATATGTGTTTTCGCCTTTCGTCACAAACGCAGAGCCTTCAGGAAGGCCGAAGAGGGAGTTGTCCATTGTCAGCTCGGCATCAGATGTTTTTCCCTGGCCGGTCTGATGGAAAAAGTTATCAAAATACATCATATCTTCTGCGCCGTGTGCGAGTTTATTTAAGAAAGGCGTCACCTCTTCACCGTTCAGCTTATAATCAATCAGGAATGTCTGGAAGCTTTCCAGGTGAATCTTGATGATGTTTTTGCCTTTGGCAGAACCGAAGTACTCGGCATTCGGTTTCGCATAATGAGACGTCGTGTAATTCTCGACGCTTGTTAAATCATCGCTGCTCGCGTAGGCTCTTTGCGATTCCGTTTGAGCCGTCTGCACACCGTCATAAATGGTGTAATTGTAAAGACCTAAATATTTCACGATATAATTGCGGTCAAATGTTCTTGTCAGCAGCTGCGGACGGTCTTTTTCCGCATAGTGCAGGTTGATGAAAAACAGTGCGATCCCGGAAAGGATCACCAAAGACGCAAAGCGTTTTTTCATTTTGTATTCTTTTAATTCAGGTCTCCAGATCAATACCGCAATCAAAATGATGATATCTAAGAAATAGAAAATATCATGAGCGGCCATGATGCTGAAAATCCCGTCTCCCATGTTTCCGACGTTGCCTGACTGTTTAATGTTCGGGAACGTCAAGAAATCGTCAAAGAAACGGTAGAATAAAATATTCGCGTATAACACAAATGTCATCACAAAATCGATAATCAGCATGATAATGGCTGATTTGCGCCCTTTCGCAAGCAAAGCCAGTCCTAAAAAGAAGACAGCGCTTGAGAACGGGTTAAATACCAGGAGGATCTCCTGGGTTGTGCCTTTTACTCCTAGGTTAAACTCTGCTTTGTAAGATAAATACGTTTTTGCCCAAAACAGTATAACCGCCAGCACAAAAAAGCTAAGTTTGTAAGAGAAAAGTTTCTTCATAGCAACCTCTACTTTCTTAAACACTTTAAGTCTTTATTTAAATTTACCTGCTCTTGATTCTGTCTCCAATTCTTTCTTTTCAAACAGAATTAAGGCATCACACAACAAATAAATACACCGGTAAGCCCGGAATATTTATGTTTGGCACCATACCATTTTGATTGCACCTATTTCAAGCCAAACACTGGACGAAAGAAGCCTTCGTTTCGTTTCACATTTTTTTCGGGAAATAAAAAAGATTTTTTTTGTCATAAATGCCTTTGAATAAATAGATACCGAGTATAAGAATAACATAAACTAGCAAAAACGAAAAATAGGTCTTGCAGACAGCCTGTCCTGCCAGAGGGCTGTGGCTATTGTATGCACTCATGTTTAGCGTGTTCACAATTTTTTCAAAAGGGCAAAAAAATCAGCTGGAAATCCAAAGAAACAGCACAAAAACAAAAAAGCTTGTAGAAAAAAATCGTTTTCTCTACAAGCTGAGACTGGATGGCCCCCAGTCTTTATATCCCCGACCAAACATCTTTTGCATAGATGCCGGTATCCTGCAGATGTTTCAGCCAGTTTTGCGCTTCTTGTTCGCCGGTGCCATGAACAGACTGATACGCTTTTTGCAGGGCGGCCTCCACATCTGGGGCCATTTTGCTGCCGTCACCGCATACATAGAGCCTGCCTCCGCGATCAAGAATCGAAATCAATGTTTCTGCATGGTCAGCCATGAGATGCTGGACATACATTTTCGGCATGCCTTCTTTTCGGGAAAAGGCTGTGTGCACAGTGGCGATTCCGTCTTTTTCAAACTGCTCAAGCTCATCCCGGTAAATAAAATCACGATCGTTCCTGCATCCGAAATAGAGATGGGCTTCGCCAAGCGTTTTTCCCTCCCGCTTTAAAGCTGAACGGGCTTGGAGGAAACCGCGGAATGGCGCAACTCCTGTGCCCGGCCCAACCATAATGATGGGGGTTTCAGGGTCTTCCGGAAGCTGAAACCGGGATTCGGGTGTGCGGATAAACACTACGACATCATCACCCGCTTGGCGTTCAGCTAAGTGATTTGAAGCCACGCCCCTGTATTCGCCAAGGCCGCTCCACGCTTGACCGCGCACAATACCGACTGTAATGGATGCTTGCTCCGGATTCACCCTTGGCGAGCTAGAAATCGAGTAATATCTTGGTTTTAACGGCCGTAAAAGCTCTAAAAATCGTTCAAACGGCATATCGCACGCTTCATATTGTTCAAGCAGATCCAGCATGGACTTCCGTTTTTGCAAAATTTGTTTCTGGTAGACACCCTCTGCCGTCAGTTCTTCCAATTCACGTTTATGAGGCGGACAGACTGTAAATGCCGCCAGCTCCCGGATTTGCGCCCTAGTGGCGGCTTCCTGCACCTCAACGCTGTAGCTGAGAAGGTCTTGCAGGCTGACAGGCCGCCCTAATGGCAGATGCCCCGCACTGCGTCCGCTTGCCGACAATGTTACTTGGTCGGTTCTCTTTAGGCCGAAGCGATGAAGAATCCGGCTGACATTGGTTTGGCTGTTCCTCGGCAAAACACCAAGGTGATCGCCCTCCCGATACCCAATATCCGGCGGTAAAATGATTTCAATGTGTCGGGTGCTGCGATCGCTGTCTGCGGACTGGAGTTCTCGATTTTCAGCGATGGATGCGTGAACCGCTTCGTACGATCGGGCCAGCGGAGACTCTCCAAGCCCTCTGACAAACTGAAGGCTCAGCGTGCTTCGCTCCTTATCGGCGTTTTCATTAAGCTCAAGTCCGAATGCTTTGATGGCGTCTGTCCACATGCTGTTTTTCCACTCGTCAAGCTGCCCTTCAAAATCACCGCTTACATCCCCCTCTCCGCGCGCAGAAAACCGAGTCGCGCCTTTCTCCGCAAACTGCTCATCAATGAATCTCGGCACGTTCTGGTACGTGCTCGCCCAGTTGTGATCGCCGCAGCCAAATACCGTATAATGAACGCCTTCAAGCTCACCCGGTTTGATTTCTTGAAGCCACTGCACGAACTGCCCCGCATTGCTTGGCGGTTTTCCGTTATAAGACGAGGTCACAATGACAACCGCTCCCTCTTTCGGCAGTTTTCCAATCCTGTCGTTCAGCGGTGCCGCTTCAGTTCTTACGCCGTGAAGACTGGCTGTATCGGCAAGCTCGCGGGCTACGCCTTCCGCGGTGCCGGTATCAGATCCGTACAGCACGAGAAGCGGGCGGTTATTGAGGCCGATGACCGATGCACCCTTCGTTTCCGCTTTCTCTTTTTGCCCATCAGGCGCCGCTTTTTCAGCTGCCGGGACGTCGGCATGAATGGCCTCCTGATGCCGTGTTTGAACCCTGATCCGGAAATCGCCCGGTTTGAGTGTCAAAGTTTGCTTAATATCAAGCTCATAATTCTCATGGTCAATCAACGTGAAATATTTTAATATCATGCCCAGCACAAGTGTGGCTTCATGAAGGGCAAACTGCATGCCAATACAGGCCCGCTGCCCATTTCCGAACGGTTTGTACGCATGATGGGGCACTTGGTCCTGATATTCAAACCGTTCTGGACGGAATTCCTCGGCATCCTCTCCCCAAGCGTTCCGATCACGGTGAAGCTGCGGAATCAGCACAGAAATTCTGTCTTTCGTCGTAATCAGGTATTTTCCGCCAATGACTGTGTCTTCCTTTGGATAAAGGCTGAAAGCCGGGGCTGTCGGCCATAAACGCAAGGACTCATTTAAAATCATCCGGATATATTTTAGCTCAAGCACTTGCTTGTAGGTCGGCGCTGCATCCGTCAGCACCCGGTCGACCTCTTCATACGCTTTTTTTAGTTTGTCGGCATGATTCAATAAGAAATAGATCGCAAAGGAAAGCAGGCCGCTCGTTGTTTCATGTCCGGCAATTAAAAACGTAATGATCTGAAAACGGATATTTTCATCATCAAGTTTGTCTCCGGTCTCAGGATCCTCCACCTTCAGCATGCGGGCAAGCAAATCTTTTTCCTCCCAATCCCCATCCGCCTTGCGCTCCGCAATAATGCTGTCGACTAACGAAAACATCGTTTGAATATCATGATGAAATTGTCGCTTTGTCCTCACCATCAGCTTATCTTGAAAATCAAGCCGCTGCATCTGGTGCATCGCTTCATCAAGCGCGCGCACCATGCTGTTGATAAACGGGTGGGGCGTTTCTCTATAGTAGCTGTTAAAGCGATAGTTAAACCCGCACAGACCAATCGTGTCCAGCGTCAAACGGGTCATATCCCCTGGGACATCAACGGCTTCATTCGGATTGAGCCTGGCCCATTTTTGAATGAGCTGAACCGCGATATCGACCATTTTGTCATGATAATCCTTCATGGCCCGCTGGCTGAACGTCGGCATCAGAATGTTGTGGGCTTTTCTCCAATTAGGCTCATGTGTCCAGCTTGTAAACAATCCGTCCCCGGAAAACGCGCGAACCTTTTCCAAGGCGCCTTCAATGCTTTTATCGAATCGCTCTTCATCACAAACCTCTTTCACCAGCTCATGGTCGGACACAAAGATCGTGGTGCCTGCAGGTGTGTGCATTTGAAAAATCGGGCCCTGCTCTTCCGCCAGTTTGATCAGCGAAAGTGTCGGTTTGTCTTTATCAATAAGAGGCAGATTGCCGAGCGGACCAAATGTCTTCGGCTGAGGAATCGGGCTTGTTTCCTTCATCGAACCATTCCTTTCCGTATGAAATGCCTTCTATCTGACTACATTTCCCTTTCATGGTGATGATTATTCCGTTCCTCCGATTGACGTATGGACACCGTTTTTTCTATACTTGAGAAGCTGTACAATACGCGAATAAGGTGAGTTCACATATGGATTTTGAAATTCGATTTTTATCCTTTTATGTTATACAAGTGGAAGGCAAGGATGAGCAGGCGAACAAGCAGTTCAAGCATTTCCAAACCCTTGATACGGGTGAATTTGAAGAAAGCGAGCTGAAGGACTTTCTCGACGGGGAGCTGAAAAAAATCGTCAAACGGAAAGCCGACCGCCATCCGCAGTCCG
This sequence comes from Bacillus sp. MSP13, assembly GCF_000815295.1. Lineage (NCBI taxonomy): Bacteria > Bacillati > Bacillota > Bacilli > Caryophanales > Bacillaceae > Bacillus > Bacillus sp. MSP13. The sequence goes on along the minus strand of NZ_JXAQ01000014.1, from coordinate 162,370 downwards.
AGCAAGTGCCAACGAAAATCGGCCATTTTATCGTCGAGCCCGGCCACGAGCTCGATTCCAATCCGAATTACAATATGTTCAACCGCGCACGTTTGGCGGAAACAAAAGAGGATTTTAACGAGCTGAGCGAGCAGTTCGTCCGCACGTATCTCGACACGAGCGCGGTCCGCGGCGGCGTATTCCTTGTGGCTTCGGCGGTGCCGAGGAAATACTTCGACGAGTCATTTGTCTTCATTATGAAATGTGACTTTGAGCCGAAGGTTGCCCGCATCTCAGACGCGTCATCTCTCATTAAAAAAGTCGAAATGGCGATCACGACAAAAAACATGAAAAGCATCCAGTATCCGTACATGCCAGAGGAGGGAATGGTCGAGGAAGGCGAGCTGAAAATCCATCAGTCCTCGCACGCCCGCTATTTCGAGGACTTTCTGAAATTCGTCGAGTACGGCGAATCAATGCCGGAAATCATGAAAAACCAGGTCATGAACATGGTGCAGGAGCATGTCTACGAGACATTTGAAGACAATAGCGAAGAGCTGAAGCAATTCGAGCAGGACATTGAGATTTGGGAAGCGAGCGAAAAACGGGAAATCCAAGAACGCCTCGACACCCATCAAGTGATCGAAGCCTCCGCCCAAATCATCGAGCACACGCCAGAGGCCCAGCTGAAAATGAAAGTCGGAGAAACCGAGATTAAAGGATTGCTAGCGGATTTTGGCGACTCGATTCACCTCGCCAAAGTGAACGGGCGCTATGTCGCGCTGATTGAAGCCGAGACGATTTCGTTTGAGAAGGGCAGTTCTCCGGTGGAGTTTTATAAGCCTGAGGGGCTGCATGAGGTGATTGAGCGGATACGCCACAAAACAGAGCAAGATTAAAAAAGTCCAGAATTTAAATCTGGACTTTTCCTATTTAATATCCTTCCCTCAACACCGCATAGCGCTCCCCGATCAGCTCTTCCGCTCCCGGCTCTCCTTTCAGCCCGCGGCGGACGATTTCTGAGGAGAGGTTCCGGACTCTGAGAAGTTCGTGAAGATGCTTGGTGATCTTTTTGAAAAGCTAAGCGTGTTTAAAGCTAAAAAACCCGCCCGGCCAGAACAGGCTACAGCGTCTTTTCTTCTGCAGCCGGATACGTATCCGGCTGTTTTTTCTTTATAACTGTAACAAATATGCCGCTGATGACACATGTAATACCGATCAAATGCACAAGTTCAAACGGCTCCTTTAATATCACACCTGACAACATAACAGCGGAGACCGGAAGAACGGATGTGAAAATGCCAGACACCCCCGCCGGCACCTTCGTCACCCCGCTATACCATAAGTAAAACGCCAAAACGGTGACAAAAAGCGCGTAATACAGCACATACGACCAATCCAAAACTGTCGGCACGCTGAAATCAAATGAAGAGGCCTCAACCAAAGCAAACGGGAGAAAAAACAGAAAACCGAAGAGCGATACGAAGGTTGAAATCGCCAATGCCGAAATATGCGGAGACAGCAGCTTGGCCAGCAATGTAAACAACGCTTCGCCAATGACTGCAGCAATGATCAGCATGTTCCCGAATAAGGCGTGCGGCGTCCCGTCTTGGCTCCCTGTTCCAAACAGATTAATCGCCATCACGCCGCAAACAGCAAGCAATATGCCGATCAACGTCTTTTTCTCTATTTTTTCTCTCAGCAGGAAAAAGGATAATATCCCGATTACCATCGGTGTTGTGCTTGTCAAAATGCCGCTTTCCGTTCCAGTCGTATATTGAACCCCATACAGCAGGCAAATACTGAACAAAAACACGCCTGTGAAAGACTGCACCAGCAAGACAAGCACATCTTTTTTCGTCAAAGCCGGGAACCCTTTTTCAATGCAAAACAGCAGCGTCAGCAATACAATAGCAGCCAGCAAAAAACGCAGTCCCGAGGATAGAAAGACCGGAATGCGCTCGACCATGAGCTTGCCGATGACGACAGAGCTGCCGACGATTGCCATGGCTGCTGCCAAGGAGACATAAGCGCCCATTTGTTTTTTCATCACAACATCACCTGCCTTTTTATGTATGACAAAAAGCGCCTATCCAATGAAAGGCGCTCTCTGATTAATCATCACTGCTCAAAATCCCGAAGAAACGAAGCAGGTTGATGAATAGATTGATAAAGTCGAGGTACAGCGATAATGCCATAACAGGAATTAAGTCTTCGGTAATATGGCGATGTTTGATTTGGTTTAGATCATACAAAATGTAAAGGGAAAAGACGATGGTTCCGATCACGGAATACGCCATCATCGCCGCTGAGTTTAACGGACTGAAAATGTTGAAGATGCCAACCGCAACAAGTGCGAGCACTGCAACCAGCAGAAATGACGACAGGAAGGATAAATCCTTTTTCATTTTCGCGCCAATTGTGCCTAGAACAGCAAAAATGACAAATGTAGAACCAAAGGCTTCAAGCACAACATAGGCGCCAGCGATGGAAGCGTAGTGGCTGACAATCGGAAATAAGGTAATGCCGGAAATAAACGCGAATGTATATACAAACGCATACCCCACCGCTTTTCTCCTGCGCATCCAGAAAGCCAGAATAATCATTCCCACTTCAAGAATAGAAAGCGGCAGCATCAAAGCGGCAGGAACAAATTGGCCGATAAAAAGACCGACAGTCGCGATCAGCAGTGTGAAAACAAAGACTGTCAAAATGCGCTGCATGATCGATTGCTTACTCTCGTGAACCGTAGCTTGCATGTCAAAAATCCTCCTAAAAAATGATCTTAAAGGTCTATTATATAAAAAATGGATGAAATATGTATGTGTTTTAAGGAAAATTTAAAGAAACCAAACACCATTACGCCAAGACTTCCTTCTTTCCTTTTCAGCGCAAATGATGATTTTCTATTTATCCCCTTTTTGTAAAAGCCGGGAAAGCCAAAAGGCATATAATCATCCGTTAACGGACAATCATATGCCTGACATACTTCCTATTTGTTTTCTTCCAATTCATCCACAATACAGCGGACGCCCATGTTTTCTAACGCCTGCTTCAGCGTTCCGTACGTTTCATATTCACTGAAATCAAGCCCCAATTGAATGGATGTCTGGGCCACATCCGGTCGAATCCCTGAAAATACAGCTTTAACCCCTAGTAAGAAAAGTGTTTTTGACAGATTGTACAGCTGCTGCGCCACCATGGTATCCACGATCGGAACACCTGAAAGATCAACGACAAGGCTTGTGATTTTTCTCTCGATACAGCGGACCGGCACTGTTTCTAAAATGACCTGTGCCCGCTTTGTATCAATGGAGCCGATTATCGGCAATATCCCGATTCCATCCGCCACGGAAATCACCGGGCAGCCCAGCTCAGAAATCAGTTCCTGCTGAGACGTGAGCCTCATCAGCATAAATTTTTGGTACTGCTCAGAAAATTCAATAATCAGCTTGTCAAACGACTGATTCACAATGCGGTTCCATCGGTCGGCATCCTCATCTGTGACGATATCTCGATTCTCTTTGATAAACGCAGCGACTGCGCCCCAGAATGCGATTCTTGAGTTTGAAATAGCTTCTACGACCTCATGCACCTGAACATCTTGCTCTACTCTGTTTTTCGCAACGGTTTGCGCCCATTTTGCCATATTTTCGTGAAACTCGTTTTGATCGTCCAGAAACGCGCTTGCGATTGTGATATTGGTAAACGTATGCTGCTCAGTTAGGAGCTTTTTCGTTTCTGCACTTAAATCGTCGGCGGAATATAGCTCGCCTTTCAGCTGACATCGCAAACTGAACCATTTCTCGGTAATATCCGCAGTGTTGTCTATAATATATTGATATAATAATTGATCGATATTCACGGTCTGTCTCCTTTTTCATAATAGAAGCTCTTTTATTATAAAATGATACACCGGAATTGTGAATGGGACTAGAGAAAAATAGAATGATTGTGCTTCACGAGCGCATTCCAGTTTCATCCATAGGCAAATGCACCAATAAATGCCCGCTCGCATAAACTGCATATGTAAAGTTTACAATGAGAAAGGACGTTATTGCATGTATTATGTCGATCCTTATATGTTTGCCGGGCATTTTTATGAGCCTTGGCCTGCTTTTGAATATGAATACCGTAATCCGGATGGTTACCCATGGTCCGGAATTGGCGGCGGCACTGTTCCTGGCATTGGCGGCGGTGTGCCCGGCTTCGGCGGCGGTGTGCCCGGCTTCGGCGGCGGTGTGCCCGGCTTCGGCGGCGGTGTGCCCGGCTTCGGCGGCGGTGTGCCCGGCTTCGGCGGCGGCGCGCCCGGCATTGGCGGTGGTGCTGTGCCCGGCATTGGCGGCGGTGCGCCCGGCTTCGGTGGCGGTGCGCCGCAGGGACCCCCTCCTTCCAAAAAACCCGAGAAACCGAAAAAGCCGCAGGGCGCTCAAGCAGGCACTTATTTAGTTGAACCCGTTGCCATTCAGCCATGCCTCTTCCGCTTTACTTATGTTTGGCTAACCAACGGCAGCTCATTTTGGTTCTATCCAATCATCCTTGGCAGAAGATCAGTAGGCGGCTTTTATTGGGATTCTTACCGGCGGCGTTGGATTTATTTCGCCTTAGACACAAATTTGATAGATGTTGTAAGCTGCTCGTATTAATCAAAAAACAGCCGGTTTTGCCGGCTGTTTTTTATATTCCTTCGCCCGTAAACAGATTATAGTATAAATATCTTTCCACTTGGAGGTTTCTCTATGATCAAACAAATAGGCTCTGTTGCTGTGTATGTTGAAGACCAGAAAAAGCGAAGCCATTTTGGGCGGAGAAGGTTGGCTTTGATATTGCGGCGGACCACCCAATGGGATCTGAGGCAAGCTGGCTGGAGGTTGCGCCACAAGGAGCCCAGACCCGTTTAGTGATTTCCCGAAAGCCATGATGAAAGGCTCTGAACAAATGAAGGCTTCGAACGTGTTTGAGTGTGAAGACATCTTTGCTACATACGAGAAAAAGAAATCAAACGGTGTAGAATTTCTTGGTGAGCCCAATCACATGGAGTGGGGTACCTTCGTTCAATTTAAGGACGAAGGTGGCCATGTATTTTATTGAAAGAATAACTGTGCGGCGACAGTTCTATTCCGCCATGCTCTTCCTTTGACAATGAGAATGAATTTCATTTACAATTGTGTTTATATGAGAATGATTGGAGAGGGACAAATGTTTATTCAGTTGAGAAAAATGACGGTAAAAGAAGGCCATGCAGACAAAGTAATCGAACGTTTCAGTGCTGAAGGAATCATTGAAAAACAAGAAGGTTTGATTGATGTAACAGTGCTTGAGAAAAACGTCCGCCGCGGTGATGAGGAAGTTGTTGTCATGATTCGCTGGGAATCTGAGGATCACTGGAAACAATGGGAAAAAAGCGATGCGCATATCGCGAGTCATAAAGCGAACAAAGGCAAACCAAAGCCTGACTATCTGATCAACACTGAAGTGAGCATGTATCATGTAAAAGCTGTGAAACAAGGGACTCATGAATAATGAAAAGAGCTTGCACGCGCTGCAAGCTCTTTTTTACGGTCATGACGAACCGCTTTCTTCATACGTGGTGACATAAAGCGGCTGGTCGGCATGCCATTCCGCGTATAGGACATCCTCAACCTTTTCAACGCCTTGCTTTTGCAGCGATTGCTTCAGCCATTGTTCATCCACATCCGCTTCCGCCAGATTATCATACACAATCTCCCCATCAAGAATTAACGTAATCGGCAATGACACTTCCTTTATTGGGAGGTTCATATCTTTTCTGGTCGGTTTACCAAAAGCGGCTTTCGGGAGTACACTGATCATTCCGTTTGTTTCTAGAATCGCATATTCCACTTCCTGAATCGAAAAACAGCCTTCCTGCCTCAGAAGGCTTTGCAGTTGGTTAATATCGAGTTTGTTTTTCTTCAGCGCCTTGTATTTCACTTTCCCTTTATGAATTACAATATTCGGTTCGCCTTCCAGTAACTTTCTGGACCCTTTTAGCTTTTGTGTAATCAATTCAATCAAATAGATAAGAAAGCCCCATAGGAGTGAAGCAAAAATAATTTCTTTAATCTTGATTTCATGATCATAGACGGCATTTCCGACTAGCTCCCCTAAAATTAAAGCAGAAATAAAGTCAAACGGGGTGAGTTGAGAGAATTGGGTTTTCCCAAGAAACTTCAAGATGACAAATAAAATACCGAGACCGCAAACTAGTTCTATTGCTACATTTACATAATCTCCCACTGTTGATAGCACCTACTTCTTAAAAACTACTACCATTATAGTCAAGTGCCATCTTTCTAAACCGAAACTGCTGATTTCGACCAAAAAATCAGCCCGTTCGCCGGCTGACATTTTTCACATTGTTTGGTGCTTCGCCAGCATGTCATCAAAAAGCGGTTCTGCATCACTGCGATCAATCGTGACAAGCGGATCATTGAGAAAGGCTTGAAAAGCAAGCGTGCGATTCTTTGTTAAACCGGCTTCCGCCACTGCCTCCTGATTGGACACGTGCCTCGCCGCAATCATTTCCACACTCTTTGGCAGCGCTCCAGAGAAAATCGGCTGGACACTATTGCGGGTAATCAAGGCGTTCGTTTCGACAATCGCATGTAAAGGAAGATTGGAAACTTGGCCTTGATTTGGCACATTTACATTCGTGACAAGTTCACCCACTCCGAGAAGAGCCGCTATGATGTTCACCCCTTCCTCTCCCGATGCCTTCCCGGCAACGCCCCGTTTTTGCACAATCAATTGTTCTGATTCTTTTCGTTTTTCCTCTCTGTCTTGTTTTCTGAATGATACAGGTGTGAGATGAAATTTCCATGATTCAGGCTGTTTGAGGTAAGGGCCGGGAAGAAATTCCGCCAGATGCCTGTCACCCGCAGCGGGGATGGCACCATACGTTTCAAATAAATCAAACGCCACACGGTGCGCCGAACGAAAGACGCTGTCCCTCCAGCTCTCCCCCTCAAGCTCATATCCTGATTCTCCATAATGCGCGCTGAATTCATGGAATATAGGCAACAGATCAATATGGCGGTAAGAGGCTTCCGTAATCCATGTGAAATGGTTAATGCCAAGTACATTGACGCGGATATCTTCACGCCGCAACACCTCTGCTCCGAGCCGTTCTTTGACCATTTCCGCCAGCAGCTTTTGCGTGCCGAATACCTCGTGGCAGCAGCCAATCGCTTTAATGCCGGGAAACACTTTATACAGCACTCTTGTACAGACAGACATCGGGTTTGTATAATTGATGACCCATGATTCAGGTGCGTAGTCTCTTATTGCCCGGGCAATTTCGGCAAACATCGGAACAGCCCGCAAGCCCCTGATGATTCCGCCCGGCCCGACAGTATCACCTACGGATTGATAAATGCCGCAGCGCTCAGGCAAGTGGACATCAACTTCCATATCATCCAATGAACCCGGCAAAATGGAAATGATAACGATATCCGCGCCCGATAACGCTTTTTTCATAGTAGAAACCGCTTCATACCTCCATCTGCCGTCTCCGCTGTGATTGCCAATCACTTCATTTTTCTGAGCAGCTTCGAAATCAAGATCATAGAGCGCCACCGTGCCTGACAACCGCTCATCAATCGACAAATCATTCATCAGGCTTCTGGCCCAGCCCTGAGACCCCCCGCCGATATAGGCGATTTTCATCTGATCTAACGTACTGATATGAAACACTCCCTTTCTCAGCCTTTCACTGATCCGATCAGCATTCCCTTCGCAAAGTGTTTTTGCAGGAATGGATAGACCGCCAAAATCGGCAGCGTCGCAATGACAATGACCGCGAGTTTAATCCCCTGCTCCGGCGGAACGGTATTTTGCATCGTATCGCCATTGGTCGCTGTTAAATCCGATAAAATTGTGACTTGGCGAAGCACCATTTGCAGCGGCCATTTTGCACTGTCGTTGATATATAAGAGAGCGTGGAAGAAATCATTCCAAATCCCGACCGCATAAAATAGCGCAAAGGTCGCAATAACCGGCTTTGACAGCGGCAGGGCGATCCGCCAGAAAACGCCGATTTCTGAACAGCCGTCAATTTTTGCCGATTCCTCCAGTTCGCGCGGCAGCTGCTGAAAGAAGTTTTTGATAATAATCAGGTTGAACGGATTAATCGCCATCGGCAGAATCAATGCCCAATACGTATCCAAAAGGCCAAGTGATTTTACGACAAGGTATGTCGGGATCATGCCGCCGGAAAATAGCATAGAGAAAATGACCAGGTTCAACAGCAGATTCCGCCCCTTCACATGCCGCTTCGCCAACGGATACGCCATCGTAAAGGTGAAAAACAGCTGCACAGCTGTTCCGACCACTGTGATGAAGATAGATACACCCATGCTTCGGATGAATGTCGGTGTCGAAAACACATACTTGTAAGCGTCAAGCGTAAAGGTTTTTGGAAAAATAAAGAAGCTGCGCCGGGCAAGTTCCGCTTCTGTCGCAAAGGAACCGGCGATAATGTACAAAAACGGCAAAATGGTAATCGCACCGACACCGCCGAGAAACAGAATGTTACAGACGTCAAACACCCGTCCTGCTTTTGTGTTGTGCATCGTGTGAATGTCAGCCATACCTCTCCCTCCTCTAAAACAATCCTTCCTGATCAAACTTTTTCGCAATATAATTGGCGCCGAAAATCAAGATAATCCCGACAACCGATTTAAACAGTCCGACCGCCGTGCTGTAGCTGTACGCGCCTTGGGTAATCCCCATCATGTATACATACGTGTCAAAAATGTCAGCCACGCTGCGGTTGAGCGAGTTCGTCATCAAATACACCTGTTCAAAGCCAAGATTCAAAAAGCTGCCGATTCTTAAAATTAACAGAACGATAATGGTGCTTCTGATCGCCGGCAGCGTAATATGCCACATTCTCTTGAATCGGCCCGCTCCGTCCATAATGGCCGCTTCATACTGCTCCTGATCAACCGTCGCGAGCGCGGCCAGAAATAAAATCGTTCCCCAGCCCGTCTCCTTCCAGATGCTTTGCATCACAATCATCGGCCGGAACCAGTCCGCGTCCGATAAGAAGGAAATCTGCTCACCTGTCAAGCTCATGATCAATTTGTTGATCACACCTGTATCGACAGTAAAGAAAACAAAGGTGATGCTGACCACGATTGTCCATGAAACAAAATGAGGCACGTAAATAAAGGTTTGGATGCATCTTTTATACACAGCTTTCCTTACCTCATTCAAAAGCAAGGCCAAAATGAGAGGCGCTGGAAAGGCAAACAAAAGATCCAAACTCGCCAGCATGAGGGTGTTGCGCAGCAGCCGGAAAAAATCCGGATTCATAAAAAAGTCTTTGAAATAATCAAAGCCGACCCATTCGCTTTTCCAGAAGCCGAGATATGGCGAATAGTCTTTAAATGCGATCAGCACGCCCCACATCGGCAAATATTTGAAAATCAAAAAATAAAGCAGTCCGGGAATAAGCAGAAGATAAAGCCATTTGTCACGTTTGAACGCAGCCATCCAGCTGATGCCTTTTCCAGCAGTGAGAACAGGTGCATCTCCCTTCTTCGGCACAGTTTCCATATCTGTTCTCCTTTCGTGATACCGATGCGCCCGCTGTACTGCAGGCGCATCGGTTTATTTTGATGATTGATACAATTTGTTTAAGTCCTTCATCAGGTCATTGCCGCCGCTGTTTTTCCAAAGCTCCACCGCATCCTCGAATCCTTTTTCATCAATTTCTCCGATAATAAATTGTGTTCTCGCATCGAGAATGATGTTGTCAAGCTGGGCTCCTTTTTGGGTATAGACATCAGATACAAGCGACTCAGCCGGGTTAAAGACGGCTATTTTTTCTCCTTCGGTGATGATGTCCTTGCGATGCTGGAAGAGCTTTGTTTTCTGGTCTTCGATGTAATACTCGCTTTTCGGAATCGACATGCTGAACTGTGCCAAGCCTTCATGCTCATACAGGAGAGATTTGTTGTTTTTTTCAAGTGAGGTGAATACGCCGTCCTTGAGCTCGTAATTGCGTCCCTCCACTCCGTTGTTTGTGAGAATCTGCGCTTCTTTATCGTTCATCTTATCGAGGAAGGACAGTACCTCTTTCAGCTCTTTTTCGGTTTTGACGCTTGTTTTTGGTATCGCGATCATCCCTGAGTAACCGGATGTCGGGAAGGTGCGCTTGCCATTCGGCCCCTCAAGCGATCCGACGATATCAATCACACCCTTGTTCGACTCATCCGCTTCCTCCATCGCGCTTTGGATTTGAGACGCTCTGGAGCCGGTATCAACGATGACACCCGCTTTTCCTTTCACAACCGGATCATTCCATTTCGCTGAATCCATGACCGCAAAGTCCTTATTGATCAAACCCTCGTCATATAGCTTTTTAAAAAACGTGAGCGCCTCCATGTATTCCTTCGTTGTAAAATCAGGAATCAGCTTTCCGTTTTCAACGCCGTAGCGGTTCGGGGCGCCAAACCAGATTTGCAGAACATCCCACGGGCTTCCGTTGCCAAGCCCCATCCATTTCGGCACGACCATGCCGTACGTATCATCCTTGCCGTTTCCGTCAGGATCTTTTTCCTTAAAGGCTTTCAGCACTTCATAGAAATCATCAAGCGTTTCCGGCATATCCAAACCGACGTTTTCAAGCCAGTCGGTTCTGATGATCATACACGCTCTGATCAGGTCCCTCGTTCTGTAGATCCCGTATACCTCTCCATTCACCGAGCTGTTCTTTAAAATCTGTTCATCTGCCTGGCTTACATTCTTATAGTCTTTTAAATAAGGAGACAGCTCCCAAAACGCCCCTGCTTTGACAGACTTGATAAAGCCTGCTGATTTATCTTTTATCACAATCGCATGAGGCATCTCTCCAGAAGCCATGACGATATTGAATTTGTCGTTGTAAGATGAATCAGGCACCCATGTGACCTGAATCTCTTTGCCTGTGTATTTCTCCAGTGCTTTTAGTGATGGGCTCTTTTCACTCGGGCTTTCCGGTGATAAGAGCGGCGCCATGATTTTGATCGTGTCTTTCGAGCCGCTTGCTGAATTGGATGTTTCCGAATTGCTGCATCCGGCGATCATCATGGCAGCGAGCGGCAAGGCCAGCCATTTTGTTCGTATTCTATTTTTCATGATGCGTAAGTCCCCCTTTTTCTCATTTTGCAATTCCCCTTTGCCCCTCCTAATATAAAGCGCTTACATAAATTCTTGCAATCTTCATTTTTTGCACCAATTCTCCTATGAAATTCCAGCTGTTATCCTTTTTTGCCGGATGTCTCTTTTTTTGCCGGCAGGGCATCTCCGATTAATTCCAGCGCCGCTATGACGTTTAAACACCATTGCGAGACGGTGTTCGTCGTCACCCACGGGAGCTCCTCCAGCTGCGTCCACGTCTCAATGCACTCTGGTTTGATCGGAAGCGGTGTATGGCTCAGCTTGTCATCGAGCAAAAGATTCCACGCTTTGGCGGCGAGCTTCTGATCCTGTTTGTTTCTCGCGGCATAGGCTGTCATGGCAGCCGCGAACATCGGCCAATGAAAATGCCCGTCATGCAGCGCGCCTCCGCTTCGTTTCCGTTTTTCTTCATCACTGAGTGTGTAAAATTCGCCGAATTCACTCAGCATTTCCTCCCATTCCAGGTCATCAAGAAGCTCAGCCAGCTCCATCCATACTTGCGGCGCGCCAAAGGCGATCATCATATGGTATCCGCCTGCTATGCCGTCGCCCATGTGATGAAGCATCGAGCTCGCCGGATCATATTCAAATGTCGGGCCGGATAATAGGCGAAGCGGCAGCCGCTTCAGGCAGCTGATGCCCGTTTGGATTTTGTGTAGATAATCTGGATTCCCGGTTCGCTCCCATTCTGTCAGCCAATTCGAGCAAAATGCCGCCCAGTCAGGTCCCGTTCTGGCATGGGTCGGATGCTTGCCTTTCTCGTAAAAAGCGCGCATCGGATCGGTTTTGACGAGGGCGTAATCGGCGTCCTTCACTTCTGTCAACAAATCTCCCGTCCGCTCATCTCCCGTCAGATAATAATAGAATTTATAAAGGCCGGCCATGCTGACCCTTGCTTCCTTGCAGCCGCATCCCCAGTGCACCACGTTATGCCGTGAGCCAAGACCTGCGTATTCCCCAAGGTGAAAGCTGTCCGTTTCGCTCGTATGGCGGGTCATCGCTTCTGCCATGCGGAAGATGTCCTCTCGGCCTGAGCGGAAAAACGCCTGCCACAGCCATAAAGTCGGAACGAGCTCATTGTTTTGCCATGCGTATCCGCCGAGATCATACCGCCACATATGCCGAATCGGATCATACGTATGCATGACATCGCCATAATGCCAAAACCCGTACCACCTGCGCTGCTCTACTTCCTTTTTGTAAAATCGAAAGGCGGCGTCGAGCTGTTCTTCCAGCTCTTTTTTGAGCGGATGGGATGTATCAATGACACTCCAAACCCCGAGTGCCTTTGATTCGTAATAGACGTCCGGCTCGCATACAATGAGCGGCGGCGCCTGCCATTTGTCAGCGAGCGTATAAAGGACATCATCAGATGGCATATGCGAAAAGCACGATAGGCTGATTTCATTTGTGTTGGCAATGCCGGTCGGATCAGAACGCATTTCATCAAAGCCTTCATATGCGCTGGCCGCATGGGTGTTTCCTGTATAATGCCGCAAATCCATCGCTTCTCCGTTCGGAGGCCAAAGCCAGACAGTCATTTTTGGGTGGCCGCCGGCAAGGCCTGTGATTTCCAATGATGACGGATATTTCTCAAAAAAAGACCGCAGGCCGAGGGCAATGCCGCCGTTTTCGCCGCCTGCATAAAAGAGCCCCTTCGCCCGGCTGCCATGCAGCATGCCGACCCACGCATAATCTTTTCCGGTCCGTTTTGACAGGCTGTAATGATCGCTGGAATCCTGAACGAGCTTGACATCGTTCCACACCGCGTTCTGTGTGCCGTGAGCGAACCATTCCTTATGCTCTTCACTTGGAGACAGCGTTTCGCCATTGATTTGGTTTTCATAAAGCGGATACCATTCATTGAATTTCCGTGTGCCAAACAGCTGGGCGGGTTCTTTGTATATCCCTTTCTCTCCCGCAAAACGGAAATGGCGGTTGTACGGCTCCCCTTCCAAAAAAAGATCAAATGCGATGCCGAGCCCTTTCACGAATTCTTGTTTGCCATTCCTGTCGATCAGCTGTGTATGCACGATGCCGATCTCAGAAAGCCCGGCGTAAAACGTCAATCTGACCACAAACGGCAGCCATTCCTCATTTGTTTTTTGAAGGAGATGCACACCCTCTATTTTGACCACCGCTTTGACAGGGCCTTGCTTCTCTATCGCCGCACGTTTGATGAGGCTGACAGACGCTTCATGAAAAAGAACCGTTTCCGCCGCCGACTCCCGTCTCGTTTCTCTTATAGCAACGAGCCTCCCGCCTGCGGCGATCGGCTTTCCGTTGATCTGCAAGGATTGAATGAGATCCGAGCCTGTTTTATGAATGGTACAGACGAGCGTTCCTGTATCCACTTGGATGTCATGCTTTGACTCGTTGATGCTGAGCGTTTTGTCTGCCCCCGGGACTTCGCCTTTTTGCACTGTATAGCTTTGATGCTCCTGTTCTCCAAACACTGCCGCGTGCTTCGTCCACTTGATGCTCCCGTCCGGCCAATAGGCGGACGGTTCGCTTTGGACATATTGATTTTCCGCATTTTCATTCACAAGCACCAGACAGTCTGCTTGTTTCAATTCTCCTTTTTTCCATGGCACGCCCCACGTCACACCGCTTGTCACCTTTGGCTGTTCTGATAACCATTTGATTTTTTTCATCAGTTCTCTCCTTCCATAGAAAAAAGCTGATTCGATGCAAAGAATCAGCTGTGATTGTCAAACTGAATCACACGGTATTCATGCGGCCCGACCGCCAGCCTCCCCGCTTTTTCCGAACGGTTCGCCAACAAATCCGTTCCCGCTTCCGGCAATGTTACGCTTCCGCCTTTTCCATCCATATTGACGATGATCCACACAAGGCCATGATCGCCTTTGCGCGGGGCAACGATTGTGCCGGGTGTCACATCCGACCGGACGGAAATGGCCGCTTCAGCCGCGTAATGCCTGACGAGCGCTTCCAGCATCGCATCCCCTTCTTTCGCTGATGGAAGCGAGCCAAGCATAACGATTTTCCCCTTGCCATGCTTTCGTTCTGTCAAAAAAGCATGGCCTGATCCCGGCCCTGACTCAACCCTGCCAAGAGCATTTCCGCTCTCTGTATCAAACACCGCGCTCCACAGCCCGAGCGGCGCCGTGATGCCAAACGCTTTTCCGGTATTCACATCTTCGTTCATTGGAAAGGTATACAGCGTTTTGATCCCGGCTGTTTTCTCAAGCTCACCAAGGCCGCAAGCGGTATGAATCGTATGCTCGCTTGTGCGCCCTCCTGTCAGCGGCCCAGCGATCCAAATGCCTCCCGTTTCAGCGAATGCCGAAGCTTTGTTGATAAATTCGGAAGACAGAAACGGCACAAATGGCGTAAACAGCAAGCGGTAGCCGTCCAGCGGAACGCCTTCCGGAATAAGGTCACGGTGAATTCCAGTATGGAGAATACGTTCATAAAAATGCGTCACAAGCGAACGGTGCTGGAGTCCCCGATGAGGCTCTGTTTTAATAAAGGCTTTTGCTCTGTCGGAGTATGTCATCGCCGCCTCGGCTTGAACAGGTTCTGTCGATAGAATGATTGATTCGATCTCCTTTCTTGCCCGCTCGACCGCCAGCACATTCTGGTAGCCCACGGCCGGCTCACCCCAGGCACTGAGAATCGAACCGTGTGAAATCTCGCTTCCTGAACGCTGCTGGCGCCACAGCCAATAGAAAAAACCCTCGCTTCCTAAGGCATAGGAAGATACGGCTTCGGCCTGTAAATACCCATCGGCATGCGGAAAAGCAAAGCTTTCGAGCGAGGCGGCATACGACGGACTCGTTTCTAAAATCCAGAACGGGCGCCCTTGTTTCAAATTCCTCCACAAATCACAGTTCAGTAAAAAGGCGGAGGCATTTTCCTGCGAAGCGTACGTATCATAGGAGGCAAAATCGAGATTCTGAAAGATCCGCTCGTTGTCCACGCTAAACATGACAGAGCTGTTATGCGTGATCGGCGCATCCGAATAGCAGCGGATCATTTTGGCCTGTTCATCCGCAAATGAAGCGATCATCTCCATCGAAAACAGCTGATACATTGTGCTTAGAGAGGCGTGATGCAGAAATGGGGCCGGCCCGGGCTGCGGCACCTGCTCAAACGCCTGATACGTTTCGCTCCACACATCGGTTCCCCATGCCTCGTTTAACCGCTCAATCACGCCATAGCGGTTTCTGAGCCAGTCATGCCATAAGTGCAGGCACGTCTCACACATGCATGCTGCGACATGGCATTTAAACTCATTGTCTAGCTGCCAGCCGATCAGTCCCGGGAGCTCGCCAAGCTCCTTGGCGATGCTTGTGGTAATAATGGCGGCTTTTTTTCGGAAATACGGGTTGTTTGTACAAGCATGCTGACGGGAGCCATGCCCCATGACCACTCTTTTTTCATTTACATGCATGCGCTCCGGCCTGCCGTGAGACAGCCAAATCGGCGGTGTAGGCGTCGGCGTGCACATGATCGTGTCGATGCCGTTGTCATACAGCCGGGTGATGATCTCTTTAAAAAAACCGACGTCAATTTTCCCTTCTTCCGGCTCCATGACAGACCAGGCAAACTCGCCGATCCGCACTACATTCACACCAACTTCAGACATCTTGTCAATGTCCTGCTGAATCGTTTCCTCATCCCATAATTCCGGGTAATAGCAAGCGCCGTGATACAGTTTTCTCCTCACATTCTTCACCCTTCTTTGATGATCGATTCTGTCAATGGCACACCGAGCTCCTTGATGCCTTTTGCCACAAGTTTCGCCATTTCATTTGCGCCTTTCTTTGTAAAATGCGTGTAATCGTTTATTCCTTCCGATACCATAAAATAGGTGTACACCTTTTCCTCACCCTTCTCGGTAAAGAAAGCGAGACTTTTCTCCATGAGATCAATGAGCCGGACATTCTCCTCAGCAGCCGTCTGCTTCATGGCAATGCAATAATCAGGAAAGTCGTTCAAAAACACGCCGTTCTCGTAATGAAAGCGGGCTACAGGGGTGATGAGCAGCGGATGGGCGCCTTTTTCCCGCGCGCCTGCGATATACTGTTTTAAATATTGTTTGTAGGTGGTATAGGGCTCGGTGTAGCGCTCCGGCTTATTTTTCGACGCGTCATTGTGGCCCATCTGCACAAACAGCCAGTCATCCGGCTCAATCACATCCAGAATCGCCTGAAGCCTGCCTTCTTCCACAAACGTTTTCGAGCTTCTTCCCCCGATCGCTCTGTTGATCACCTGAATATGCTCCGGCAGATGCGAGCCGAGAAACTGCCCCCAGCCCCCTTGATTTGTGCTGTCTCCATACGTTTGAACCGTCGAATCTCCAGCAAGATAAATGTGATTTGCCATTTCTCATTCCCCCTCGTTTTTTTCATTTCATCTGGCATCAATCTGGACGGCTTTTTCCTTGAAAAAACCGATCTTTGGTCTTCCTGCTCTTAGCTACGTCATCTTGCCGTATTGTTCAGCCTTTGATTTGTATCCTCTATAGCGGCGCCTCCGCTTTGCTGCCCGCTATGTACAGGGCGGGCTTCGGCGGTTTTTTCATTCCCGTTCCAAGATAAAAGCCCGTGTGCGGCGGCTGGTTGTAGGCGGTGTTCTGCCAGGCGATGCCGAGCCGGTACACAGGATCGTGCATGAGCGTGTACAAGCGGTGGCCAGTGAGTTGTGTCGTTGTATAGATGCAAAGCGCGCTGCTGTCTTCGTTTCTCCATATCACTTCTTCCCGCCAATCGCCGAACAGGTTGGCCTGAAGAACAGGGTTTCCTTTTGTCCCGTTGTTGGACAGCACGCCTTCCGGCTGAAAAATCGGCTTCAGGCAGCGGTTTTCAGCATCCCATTTCTCAATCTTTGGCCTGCCGACCGTTCCATCCCAGTCATGATCGAGCAATTCCCTGACCAAGTCGCCGTCCCACCAGATGGCGAAATTGGCTGAGGCCGGGGCTTTGTCGCTGATTTTCTCTCCTTTACTGGTAAAAAGGCCGTATGACATTCCGTCATTGCCCGGCGGGTCGATTCCCCAGACGAGCGAGCCTTTGTAGTTTGGGTCGATATGAGCCGCCATGCCCCTGCCGACGTCAGTTCCGGCATGAACGCCCCACAAAATCTCGCCGGTTCCGGCATCACGCAGCGACAGACCGTACGGCTTGGTGGCATCCTCATGAACCTGAAATACTTCAAGCCCTTTTCGGGAAGGATCCAAATCCCCTACATGCATCGCGTCTCCGTGTCCGAGCCCCGTTGTATACAAGCCTGTGCCGTCATGATCAACCGCCATGGCGCCGTAAATGATTTCATCCTTCCCATCTCCGTCAACGTCCGCCACACTCAAGCTGTGGTTGCCCTGTCCTGCGTACGCTTCATGGCCCGGCTGATTGGAATCAAATATCCAGCGTTTTTTGAGCCTTCCGTTTCTGAAATCGTATGCCACGAGCACCGCTCTCGTATAGTAGCCGC
This sequence comes from Bacillus sp. MSP13, assembly GCF_000815295.1. Taxonomy (NCBI): domain Bacteria; kingdom Bacillati; phylum Bacillota; class Bacilli; order Caryophanales; family Bacillaceae; genus Bacillus; species Bacillus sp. MSP13. The sequence continues at coordinate 144,748 of NZ_JXAQ01000014.1, read as the reverse complement.
GCGCCATCACAAGGCTCGGGCGCTCCCCGTCCAAATAAGCGATCCCGGCGAGAAAACGGTCCATCCGGTTGCCGTAGCCATCTCCCCAATCCTCCAGCTTTCCGCGGGGCGGTTCATATTCCACGGTCGTGAGCGCTTCACCGGTTTCTCCTTTAAACACCGTTAAATATTCCGGACCGGATAGGATTCTGCCCTGTTCGTTCCTAAAATCGGCATGCTCATCGCCAATGATGTGTCCTTTCCCGTCTATTGTGCCGTCGGCTGTTTTCATGGCGATTTCTGCTTTTCCGTCACCGTCCAAGTCATAGACCATAAACTGGGTATAATGCGCGCCCGCTCTAATGTTTCTGCCGAGATTGATGCGCCACAAAAAGGTGCCGTCCAGTTTATAGGCATCTATCAGCACGTCCCCGGTATATCCGTCATGGGCGTTGTCTTTTGAATTGGACGGGTCCCACTTCAGGATGATTTCATATTCTCCATCCCCGTCCACATCCCCGACACTGGCATCATTGGCGCTGTAGGTGTACGGCTTTCCGTCCGGCGTCACCCCGCCTTCCGGTTTGTTAAGCGGGACCTTCAGGACATTTTCCCGCCAGACGGGAGCTTCTTTGGAAAGCTTTTCTTCACGCCCTTTATTGACAGCCGCCACCTGGTAAACAGCGTCCGCCGTTCCGTTTTGATCAAGAAAATTGGTGCTGTCCGCGATCAGCTTGCGGGTGATCCGCGTTCCATCCCGATAAAGGTGAAAAGCCGTCGTCTCATGATCCGTACCGAGAAAACGCCAGCTGACAAACACGCCCTGCTCTGTCTTGACCGCAATTAAACCTCTGGTCAAGTATTCCATCTGCCTCTTTTTTGGTTTCATTTTAGTGGGAACGGGCTGCGCGCAGCCCGTTCCTTCCCCCTTTCTGTTAAGGTATATACATATTCGGTTTTGGCTGTTCCGCCATGCCGTCACCTAAAAAGAAGCTTGTATGCGGCGGCTGGTTGTACGCGACATTTTGCCAAGCGATGCCAAGCCGGTACACAGGATCGTGCATCAGCGTGTACAGCCTATGCTCAGTCGGAATGGTTGTCGTGTAAATGCGGAGCGCACTGCTGTCCTCCGTTCTCCACACGACTTCCTCGCGCCAGTCCCCAAGCAGATCAGCCTGAAGCGTCGGCGTTGCTTTTGTGCCGTTGTTGGCGGCCGCGCCTGATGCAGTCAGCATATTTTTCGATACGCCGTTTTGATAATCCCACTTATCGATTCGGTTACTGTCCAGCTGTTCCCGCAGCAGATCGCCGTCCCACCAGATGCCGAAGTTCGTCGAGGACGGGGCACTGCTTCCGATTTTGACCCCTTTCGCTGTGTAAAGAGAACCGTTTGCCCACACTTCCTGTCCCGGATAACGCGGGTCGATATCAGCAGCCATGCCCCGGCCTACATCCTTGCCCGCATGAACGCCCCAAAGGATTTTACCGGTTGCCGCATCACGGAAGGATAAGCCGTATTTCGCATTTTTATCCTCATGTACCTGGAATACCTCCAGACCCGGCCGGCTCGGATCAAGATTCCCGGTATGGAGGGCATCCCCGTGGCCCAAGCCAGTCGAATACATGCCTTTGCCGTCATGGTCTACAGCCATTGAGCCGAAGATGATCTCATCTTTACCGTCTCCGTCAACATCCGCGATGCTCAGGCTGTGATTCCCCTGTCCGGCAAACGCTTCATTTCCCGGCTGTGAGGAATCAAATGTCCATAGCTTTGAAAGCTTACCGCCTCTGAAGTTATAGGCAACAATCATGGACTTGGCATAATACCCTCTCGTCATAATCAGGCTCGGCCGCTGTCCGTCGAGGTAGGCAATCCCAGCTAGAAACCGGTCCACCCGGTTGCCGTAGCTGTCCCCCCAATCCGACACTTTGCCGCGGGCCGGTTCAAAGTTTGTTGTAACAAGCTCTTTCCCGGTTGCACCTTGAAACACCGTCAAGTATTCCGGCCCTGCAAGCACACGCCCCTGTTCATTTCTGTAATCAGCGTTGTCATTACCAATCACTTTGCCCGTGCCGTCTTTTGTCCCGTCCGCCGTTTTCATCGCCACTTCCGCTTTTCCGTCACCATCAAGGTCATACACCATAAACTGGGTGTAGTGCGCTCCCGCTCTGATGTTTTTGCCGAGATTGATCCGCCATAGCTTCGTTCCGTCCAGTTTATACGCGTCAATCAGCACGTCACCCGTATAGCCATCCTGTGAGTTGTCCTTTGAATTTGACGGGTCCCATTTCAGGATCAGCTCGTATTGCCCATCTCCATCCACATCGCCTACACTGGCGTCATTGGCGCTGTACGTGTAAGCTTCGCCCTTTGGCGTCGTGCCGCCAGCCGGTTTATCCAGCGGGACCGAATGATACGGCTGCGCCCATACGGAGGCTTTTTCAGAAGCCGCCTGTTCGGTTCCTTTTACGACAGCCCGAACCGTATACGTTGAGCCAGCCGATCCGTTTTTATCCACATAATTCGTGGTTTTGACAGGTGAAGCATTCAGCTTTTGTCCGTCTCTGTACACATTGAACGAAACAGATGCGTTTTCAGTGCCAAGAAACCGCCAGCTGACAAAAATCCCGCCATCCGTCTTGACCGCCACAAGCCCCCGGTTCAACGCTTCCATCTGCCGGGCTGCCCCTTCAGCTTTCACAGGACATACAGAGGCTCCCATCACCAACAAGACAAGCAGTGTAACAGCGGTAAACATGCGTTTCCTTCGTGTATTCATCAGACAGCTCCTTCTCATTTATTTGTAAGCGCTTACTTAAATTGGATTTTATGCGCTGTATGAGCTGCCTTCAATTTCACTTTTTTGCATCCGCCTTATTCAGACACTGCACTTTTTTGCGAAACTGGCACTTTTTTGTTACCCGGCTTGGCGGTGCTGGGCCTCCGTCTTTTGAAACACTCTGAAAGCAAAAAACATCGACACAAGCCCAAATAAACAAGGGCCGTAAAAGGGGATCAAACCCGGGAGCGTATACAGCAAATAAAGGACAAATCCGCATCCGACCAGCATACAGCCGGTCGTCAGCGGCTGCATGGCGCCATACAGCAGTGCTTGCGGAATATATTTACGGAGCGGGAGCTGGTAGTGCACGTAAAGGGGAAACACATACATTAGGGCAATGATATACAAAAAACCAGCAAGCAACGTGCAGCTTGTTACGGCAAAGGACAGCCAATCCGTACTGGCAGAAAAATAATGATAATTCGCGGACAATATGAGCAAAAGAGCCGCAAACGCCAATCCAATCGCATTGATCTTGAGAAACTCTTTTTTGTAGGTATCAAGAAATAACGAAAACACCGGGATATCCTTTTGCCCCATCAGCCATTTCCGTATGACGGCACACATCGCGGCTGTACTCGGCGCCCACCCGAAAAGAACGCCGCCCAAGAGCGTAAACAACAGCCACAGCCCGTTGAGCCACGCGATTTTCACCACCGCTTCGCAGCCCGCATAGAGCGCATCCGTTACCGTTGTTTTCATCTTCTCACCGCTTGATGCACGGCAAAATCTCGATAAGCCGCTTTCATGGGCGCCATCTGCCGGAACCCGATTTTCCCTTTTGTTAACAGAGGCCCATATGTGCTGCCGTCGTCCGTCCACTCAAGAATGGGCAGATCATTAATTGAAAAGTGCACATAGCCTTTGTCTTTGATGAGCTTCATATGGTACGGAGAATCAGCGTCGTCTGGAGAAGGAAGCGGATCGGCTCCCATCGCGGTGAGATGGAAACCGTAGCTTTTTCTTAAATTGCAGGTGCGGAACGCTCTTTCCTCCGCGTATTTTCTGCGGAAATACGATAGGTGAAGCGCGTTGATGTCCCCTGAATGATATTCGGGGTACTTTCCCGTCCTGTTCTTGAGACTTGGATCAAACAAATCCTCGCCGCCAATCCCCGCAGCGGAAAAAAACAGCATACACAGTCCAGGCTGCTCAATCGGGGAGAAGTCCCATGTCACAATGATGCCGTCCGGAAACGTTTCCGGGCACCAATAGACAAAGTGCGCTTCGTCCTGAACATGCGACAGCTGTAAGCGATGATCGCCAAAAGAGATCTGTCCGCCTCCCTCCATCCGCCAATCCTTCACATCGCTTGCTGACCGGAGCGGATTGCGGTACAGGCACGCGCCTTCCTTATACATATTCTTTTCCCTCCCGGCTCACAAGATGATCCTTCAGCGGAAGGCTGAGTTCTTCAATGCCTTCTGCCACAAGCTTCGCAACCTCCATCGCCCCTTCTTCTGAAAAATGCGTATTGTCTTCAATGCCGTCCGGATAATTCGGATGTTCATTCGGCTGAAGCCAAACGAACAATCGCTTCAACTCCTCCGGCCCGTATGTTTCATACAGCACCTTTGTTTTCGCCAGCAGGTCGATCACAGGCACATCAAGCTCCTTCGCCAGTGCTTTCATCGCATCAGGATACTCGCCGAGCGTATGCTCAATCCGCCCGTTTTCATCAAAACGGCGGCGCTGCACAGATGTGACGAACACAGGATGCGCTCCCTTTTCGCGGGCCGTATCGACAAACAGGGTGAGAAATTGCTGAAATGTGGAGTACGGCTTCGTCCCCCGGGGTTTTTGGTCATTGTGGCCGAATTGAATAAACAAATAATCGCCTTGTGTGATGCGCTCGGCAATCGCCTGAAGCCTTCCTTCCTCCACAAAAGAATTGGTGCTCGCCCCTCCTTTGGCGTGATTGTGCACCTTCACATCTTCAGAAAACAATTGCCCGAATACCTGGCCCCACCCCGCCATCGGCGCTTCATGAGGCGGGCAGTCACTCACGGTGGAATCCCCCGCTAAAAACACTTGAATCGCTTTTTCCATCACATGTTCTCTCCTTTCACGGCGTTTCCTGATACATTTGCCTGAAAACACCCGGCGGCACGCCGACTTGTTTTTTAAAAATCCGATTAAAGTAATTGTGGCGATAGCCGACTTCTTCTGATACATCAAGTATTTTTTTATCCGTATTCACCAGCAGCTCTTTCGCCTTTTCAATTCTGATTTGGGTTACATAATCAATAAAATTAATGCCGGTTACTTGCTTAAACGCCTTGCTTAACGTATATGAATTCATGCCAAGCTCATCGGCACAGCTTTCCAGCGAAATATCCGCCATATACTGTTCGTGAATCATGGCGATCACACGATCCGCCAGCTGCTTCTGGTGTCTGTTTTTTCTGCCCTCAAGCTTGGATAGGTAAGGCGTAACGACAGCATCCATCAGCCAGACCGCCGCCTCATCCGGTTCGCGCAATTCTGAAATTTCAAGAAGCAGCTCTCGGCATTGAAACAGTTCGCTCGGATTGAGCCCGGAGTGCAAAATATCCTCCTGAATGCGGGAAAGCAGCTGTATCAGGGCGGAGTGCACATGTCTGTCTATGGCCGTCTTCTCCGCCAGTTCTTCCATGCAGACACGAATCAGTTCCCCGGCTTCCTGTTTTCTTTCCAGCCGGATGGCCTGAACAATTTGTTTTTCCAGCTCAAAAGGGTAATAAGGGGCCGACTGCTCATCCTGAGGGAAGTTTGTCTGCAAATCAATCACCTGATGCCGGTTAGCAAACTGCCTGTGGGATTTGCCGCTTTTCACATCCTGATATAATGAAGGGATTTCCAAGATGAGCTCCGTCTTTCTGCTCATCGTCCCGGTCAGGTGTAAACCGGTGACATCACAAAATTGGTTTGCTAAGTCCGTTACATACGCCTTCAGATCAGCTCTGTTTGTTTTCATTACAAGCACGGTGACGGAAAGCCGGCCGACATCAAGAATGGAGGGCTGAAAACAGTGTTTTGCCGCAAGCTCCTCGGCCAGATTGGTCAGAGTAAATACAGCGAGCTGTTCATCATCAGGCCGAAAGATGCTTGTTTCACAGCGGAGGCCTGTCACCTGAAGATCAAGCACCTGAAACTTTTTTTCTCCAATGTTCCATCCAGCCTCCCCCATTCGTGATCTGAGACTTGCCTCGTTTTCATAATAAAAATCGCCCTGCAAGAGATGCTGCAAAAAACTTTTTTTCATATGGGGCGTCTGCCGCAGGAGCTGCTCTTGAAGCTTCCGGCTTTCAAGGGATAGGTCATGCCATCTCTTTTCAATCCACTTGAATTCATCCTCCCCGGACACCTGCCACGTTTTCTTCTCTCCGCCGGTAAATAGGCCAAGCAAATGCTGAATAGGACGATAGATTTTTTTTGAAGCGTACCACGTCATGCAAACCGCTAAGCCGATGCAAATGACAAGCATGGTGATGATCACTTTTGATAAAAACACCATCGGTGCTGTAATGGCTGAAAGAGGCGCCGCTGACACAAAGGTCCACTGCTGATGCATGCGGTTCAGTTTTCCAAATGAGACGGAATACACCTTGCCCTCCCATTCCATCTGAAAATGGCCTTTCCGGTCCGGCTGTTTTTTCACCTCTTCAATTAAAGTCTTTTCTATATTCTTTTCTCCTTCATGAAAAAGCACTTCCCGATTTTGATCCAGAAGCAGCGCACTGCCATCAGGATAAGGGGACAAGCTTTGCAGGATCGACTCCATTTCTTTCTGATCAACCGCCAGCATGATCGCGCCGAACGGTTTCTCCGCCGAACCCGGAATGAGCTGGATCAGCATCGCCTGATTTCCGGATCGCTCCCAATAAATGCTGTTGTCCGAGGCAAGCAGCGAGCGATAGTGGCGAAGCGTCTCCTGTTCTGTCAAAGGGCTGTATTCGGGACTCAGCACAAGAGGCCGGGGGCTGTTCAGAAAGATGGAAGCCTGCTCGATCAGCGGCTGCTGGTCCCGTAAAAGAAACAGCTTTTTCGTTAATTGATAGGAGAATGTATAATCTTTCTCCAAATCCTTTTCTGCCAATCCATTCATCAGCGAAGAATCGTATGCCATCTGGGTGAGAGTCAGCTCCAGCACGCCAAGCTTTTCATCCATCCGGCTGACTTCCCGCGCCACCTGTGTTTCATGCGACCTCTGCAGCTCCTTCTCCACCTTATCAATCGAAAGAAAATAGATAGCGCCGCCAGTCAGCAATCCGGGAATACAGGCAATCAGCAAAATGAAGACAAAGTTTCTTTTGAAATACGTTCCCTTCCAGCGTGAAACCCGTTCCTTCTGTTGAGGCTGTTTTTTCATCCCTTTCCCCCCGCCGCCATCTCTACTGGTACACGCGTTTTTTCGTTCTCAACACATCAGCAAGAAACGTCAGCGCAAGTCCCTGTCCCCAACCTTGTATTCGTTTGTAAGGCACCTGTTTGTATCCTTCGGCATTTTTCATGACGGCTGTTCCGGCCGATACCTTGCTGACCCGTCCGTCCTCTTCCACCGCATCCAAAATGGCGGATAGCGATTTCTGCACATATTTTGTATACAGTTTTCCGTTCGACAAAAGAGCAGATGCAATGCCCGCCGATGCCGAAACCTCGAGATACGAATCCGGATCATCCAAAATCGTATGCCAGAGACCTGATTCATCCTGCAGCCGGACGAGCGCGCTCAGCTGGTCTCTGAGAGAGCCGTCAATGATCATAAAAGAAGGGTGCGTCACCTCAATGAGGGGAAGCGCCTTCGCCATCGTGAGTGCCGCCCAGCCGTTCGCCCTGCCCCAATAAATCCCCGACAGATGATTTTGCGCTTTGTTGTCCCAGGCATGGTAGTACAAATTCGTGACAGGGTCCTGAAGCACGTCTTCATGTCCGTGAAACTGGCGCAGGCCGTCTTCAAAATAATCCTCACGCTCCATCACCCGCCCGATTCTCAGCATAAACAGCCCCGCCATCATCAGCGTATCCGCCCATGCCTGCTCAGGAAACACATAATCCGCGGAATTAACCGTATGCTGAAGAATCCCCTCGCCAAAGCGCGGCGCTTTATGCAGCACATATTCAGCCATCTCACCCGCCGTTTCCAAATACACATGATCACCCGTCACCTTGTGGAGAAACAAAAGCGTATGGCCGATGGAAACCCCGTTGATCGAAAGCGGCGGCAGCCCATCCTCCAGCTGTTCATCCACCCACGTTTTTAGCAGATTGATATATTCTTCGTTTTCCGTCGCTTCATACGCCTCAGCCACACCGTAAAATGCTACGCCGCCCGGCCAATCCCAGGCAAAATCCATTTGAAATGTCCGTTTCACAATGCGGTCAATCACGGATGTAACCTTTTCTTCATCAAAGATAAGCTGTGCCATCTGCAACACTCCTTTTATTTTAATCCGGTCGTACTAATGCCCTGAACGATATATTTCTGAAACAAAAAGAAGACAAGAATCACAGGCAATAACGAAACGGCCGACATGGCAAACATCGCACCCCAGTTCGAAGCCGATTCCGTATCGAGGAAAAGCTTCAGCGCAAGTGAAACAGGGTAAAGCTCAGGTTTATTCAAGTACAAAAGCGGCTGAATCAGCTCCTCCCACTTCCAATAGAAAGAGAAAATCGCAGATGTCGCAAGCGCCGGGGCAATCAGCGGCAGAATGATCCGCCAAAAGCAGGCAAATCGCCCGCATCCGTCGATTCTCGCCGCTTCATCCAATTCCACGGGAATCGTCCGGATGAATTGGATCATCAGAAAAATAAAAAACGCATGCCCGAAAAATGGCGGAACGACAATCGGTTTAAATGAATTCAGCCAGCCCAATTTCGCAAACAAAATATACTGCGGAATCATCAACACTTCATGCGGCAGCATTAACGTCCCCATCATGCAGACGAACCAAAACGCTTTTCCCTTAAACGGGATGCGCGCAAATCCGTACGCAATGACAGCCGATGACAGGACGGCGCCGATTGTGGACAACCCGACAATGATCGCAGAGTTTTTAATAAAGGTCAGAAACGGCTGCCCCGCAATGCCCTTCCATCCTTCAGCATAGTTGCTGAGAATAAAAGGATCGGGAATGAGAGAATGGGAGGTTGTGAAAATACTGGAGCTTTCCTTAAACGAGCTGACAAACAGCCAAATAACCGGGTACAGCAATAACACCGCCAGCGATGCCGTAAACACATGGAACAGTATGCGCTTGAGCCTGACGCGCCCGGCTTTTTTTCTCTCAAAAACCGGGGCTTCTCTGACAGGCTGGTTGACCGGCTCCATCCGTCATTCCTCCTTTGACTCGTAATGAACCCAATAGGCCGATGTTTTAAACAAAATCAGCGTAATCAGCCCGACAATGATCAGCATGACCCACGCCATCGCCGATGCGTAACCCATTTGAAAATAGTTGAACGCCCGCTGGAACAAATAGAGAGAATACAAAAGCGTCCCGTCAAGCGGCCCGCCCTCACCCTTTGAAATGATATAGGCAGGTGTAAACGTCATAAAAGCAGAAATCGTCTGCATCACTAGATTAAAGAAAATAATCGGCGTGAGAATCGGAAGCGTGATTTGAAAGAAGCGCTGCACCCGATTCGCCCCGTCCACACTGGCCGCTTCTAAATACGAAGACGGAATGTTTTTCAGGCCGGCCAGAAAAATCAGCATCGACGATCCGAACTGCCAGACGGACAGCAAAATCAACGTCCACAGCGCGCTAGTCGGGTCCTGATACCAAAGAATTTTTTGATCAATCCCGACAAAAAACAGCAGCGCGTTGATAACTCCGTCATTGCCAAAAATATTGCGCCACATGATCGCCACGGCCACGCTCCCGCCAATAATTGAAGGCAGATAAAAGAGCGTTCTGTAAACAGCCGTTCCTTTTGATGCATTGTTTAAAATGACTGCGATAAAAAGCGCGAAGCCGAGGCGGAGCGGAACCCCGGCAAGCACATACGTAAACGTCACCTTGAGCGACTGCCAATACTTTTCGTCACCCGTAAACATTTCCTTGTAGTTGTCGAGCCCGATCCATTTAGGCGCCGTAAACAAGTCATAGCTTGTGAAGGACAGAAACAGGGACGCTCCCATCGGAATCACCGTAAAGCAAAGGAACCCGATAATAAACGGAGAAATAAAAGCGTATCCCGCCAGATTGTCTTTTCTCATACTCCGGCTTTTTTTCATTGCGTCAGCCCCATTTCCCGTCAATTATTCCTCTCTAAAATTTCATTGGCCTGCTTCCGGAACGTTTTGGCGGCTTTTTCCGGTGTTACCTTCTGGAACAGAACCTGATCAGACGTATCCTTCAGCAGCTTGATGACCTCCGCGCTTCCCACCGGTTCCGGCGGATCGGCTTTGCTGATGTGTTTTGAAGCGTTTTCTACGTATTCCACAATATTGGCCTCTTCCTCATTCAGCTTCGGTTTAATCGCGGCCGCCACCTTGTCGGATACCGGTACGCCCCGCTCGCCTTTGATCAGCTGGTTCGCTTCTTCATTATTGACGAAGAAATCAATAAATTTCGCGGCCTCTTTTTTATGCTCAGAGCTTTTCGGAATCGAAAACAGCATACTCGGCTTCAGCGTCAGCGCCTTTTCCTGCATTTGCTCCGGCGGCAAATACAGAGACAGCGGCGAGTCTGTCAGCTGTGCAAATCCCAAATACTGATTGGAGTAGTTCCACGTAATCGCCGACTTGCCTTTCACGATAAAGTCGTCCTCCATCCCTTTAATCTGTGCGCTTTCATCAGGTGTTGGGGATGTTTTCGCTTTCACCAGCCTCAACTGCCGTTCAAAATAATCGACAAACAGCTGATCATCTTGATACGCGAGGCCTGTGCCGTCTTCTTTGTAAAAACGCTCACCCTTCGTGCGCAAATAATAAGGGAAGAAAATATCAGGCGGGTGCATGCCGTTAGAGCCGTAAACGCCGGCATTTTCCTGAAGGTCATACGCCAGCTTTTCGTAATCCTCCCACGCCCAGTTTTCCTGATTGATGGACACACCCGCTTTCTTCAGCAAATCATCATTCGCAATCACAGACAGCACGTTGACGCCCAACGTAAACCCATAGAGCTTATTGTCGATTTTTCCGCCCGACAGCATATTCTCGTCGATTGAACTGACATCAATCGTTCCATCCTTTGTATACGGCGTTAAATCTTCGAGCTGGTTCTTCTTTCCGTACTGTGCCAAGTAAGCGGTATCCATTTGAATGACATCGGGAAGCTGGCCGGCGGCAGACATCGGCGCGAGCTTTTTCCAGTAGTCATCCCAGTTCGCAAATTCAGCATCAATATGGACATGCGGATTCTTTTTTTCGTAAAGTTCAATTACCTTCGTTGTATAATCATGCCTTGGCTGCCCGCCCCACCATGCAATTCTGAGCGTAATGTCTTCTTTTTTCCCCGATGCCTCTTCACCCGCGGAACATCCGCTAAAAAAAAAGACGCAGACAAACGACAGCAGCACGTAACAAATCTTCTTCAAACCAATCCCCCCTTTAATGTAAGTGCTTACATTTTATTGTAAAACGTTCAGTGAAGGCGAAACACTCAAAAAACAGTGGCGAAAGTAAAAAAAACAGAGATGGCTATCCTGCGGAAGCGCCTCCCTGTTTTCTTCTGAATTCTGACGGTGTCAGCCCGGTATATTTTTTAAAGACGAGACTGAAATACTTCGGATTATCGCCAAACCCGATTTCTTCCGCGATGTCTGAGACACTTGCGTCCCGCCTGATTTTCAACTGCTTCATCGCATGCTCAAGACGCACTCGCGTCACGTATTGGGAAAATTTCTCTCCTGTTTCCTGTTTAAATAATTTCCCAAGATAATCGGGATTCATAAACAGCATATCCTTCGCCGCCCATTTTAAGGATAGATTCGGATTTGCGAGCTCATCGGCAACAAGCCTGATCATTTTCGAAATCACCGCGCTCCCGTACAGGTCACCAGACGCTTCAACGGTATCCCGAAACAGCTGCCCCGCGTGCCGGAGTTCTCCCGTCTGGCTGATTGCCATCTGATAGTCTGAGAAGACGTCCGCCGCCTTTTCAGCGGCGTTCTCTTCCACAGCGAGCACCGTCCAATCTCCGCTGCTGCAAACCGCTGTCAGCGCCGAGCCAAGCGCTTCTCTAACCGCGGCATCAATAGATTGTTCCCCTTTTACAATCAAAAGGCGGACCTTGTTTCCGGCAAGTGAAGGCGGCGGTGACAGCTGGGCCACTCCGGCGATCAAGCCCTCCAAGTATTGATCGGCGGCAAAGGAACGGATATGATCGAGCTCATGCTTCAGATGAGCGGTTCTCTTTTGCCGCATATCGCACTGCTTCAGCTCGGCAATGATTTCTTCCAACGAGCTGATAATCTGCTGTTCATTGCAGGGCTTCAGCAAATAATGTTTCACTCCGTATTTCATTGCTTCCTTCGCGTATTCAAACTCTCCAAAACCCGACAAGACGATAAATTGAACCGACGGATTGGCGGCTGACACCTTTTTAATCAGCTCAAGCCCGTCCATGCCGGGCATTTTCACGTCTGTGATGACAATATGCGGCTGGTTATTTAAAATCTTGTCATACGCTTCATTCCCGTTCTGCGCTTTGCCGATTAAAGAAACGCCAAGCGCCTCCCACTCAATGATTTCTGCCATTCCGTCAAGAATAATCCTCTCGTCATCAGCCAGCAATACTTTATACATCACGCCACCTCATTTCGGCACGGTATTGTGATCACAATCCTTGTTCCCTTGTCTTGTTCACTTTGAATGCGCAGGCCGTACGGTTCACCGAATGTCAGTTTGATGCGTTCTCGAATATTCCAAAGTCCGATTCCTCTCCCGCCCGAAGTTTCGAGAATTTGTTCATCCATGCCGGGACCGTTATCTTCGACCGTAATACAAACACAGTCCTTCATTTTTTTCGCCTGAAGGCGGATGGCGCACGGCCTTGTGAAGGGCTCAAGCGCGTATTGAATCGCATTTTCGACCAGCGGCTGAAGCGTCAGTTTCGGAATGAGACAATGCTTCACTTCTGCGTCGATATCCAAAGTGAAATTTAAGCGCTCTTCAAATCGAAATCGCTGAATGGTCATATAGTGAAGAACGATATCCGCCTCCTCCTGAATGGTCACTGTATCTTTCTTCATATGAATGCTGTTTCGCAGCAAAAAACCGAGCGATTCCACCATTTTCGAGATTTGCTTTTGCTGATTCGCTTTGGCCAGCCAATTGATGGACTCAAGCGTGTTATATAAAAAGTGCGGGTTGATCTGGGCTTGCAGTGCCTTCAATTCGGTTTCTTTAATGATGAGCTGCTTTTCCACATTTTCTTCCATAAGCTCGTTAATCCGTTTCATCATCACAGTAAAATGGCGGTTCAGCATGCCAGCCTCATCTTGTGTATGTTCCGGCAGAGAAAGCGATACCCCCGCTTCAATGCCGCCGTCCTGCACCGATTTCATCGCGGACACAAGCTGCTCGATCGGCTCCGTGATACTATTGGCGATTTTCCTTCCGGCAAGCAAAACCACACAGAAAAACAGGAGAAAACACGTGCCGATCACCGTTTTCATAAAGGAAATTTTTTCGAACATCTGATCAAAGGGGATGACGTTATAGTAGCTCCAATTTTGATAGGATGATTGAAGGAAAGAAATAAAGTACCGTTTGCCATTCTTTTTTATCAGGTCATAACCAGGTTGCTTCAGCGTCTCCTTTGCCGCCTCGGGCACAAGCACCGAGGCATGTGCAGAATACACCAAATTCCCGCCTTGGTCGGCGATCATGATGTCTCCGACCGCATCGCCCCAATCCTTCGGCAAATCACGAATCATCTGTTTCACATTGACTTGGATCAGCACCATGCCCAAGTCGTTCAAACTCAGCTGGCGATACGATCTGATCTGCCGCGCTGAAATCAGGACAGGATCTGAACCGCCGAGCGTCATCCAAAGATTTCTTCCATTTTTCGCTTTGGCTTGTGTAAACACCTCTTCCTGCTGCTGCTTCAACTTGTCTGAAGAACTGCTTCCGGCTGAATACGCTGAGCCGCGGGCATCAATCAAATGAATGGAATCGATGTACTTTTCATCTCCGGCATATTCCGCAAGCTGATCCCACAGCTCCTGCTTCATTTGATACTGATCATATGTATCATCACGATGTTGCATGCTCAGGATGCGCTGAATCTGTTCGTTCGTAATGATTTCATATGACACATCCTCAATCTTCTTCAGCTCGTCTTCGATCCTTTCAGAAGACATCCGCAGCACCTCCGAAGACTTGCGGTAAATCTGCTCATCATACACATGAAAGGCGTACTGCACCCCGCTGTATACAAACAGAAAGGACACGGCCATAATGAAAGATAGAAACACAAACAGCTTATCCCTAATCTTCATCCGCCTGTACCAGCCCGCAGCTCTTTTTTTCATGCTGCCTTTTCTTTCTCCTGACGCTGATCCATTGACTGAAACGCTTTAAAGGAAAGCTTCGTTAAGATCAGGCTAAGCAAACTCCCGCTGAAAAACAGCAGAAACGTAACGTGAAACAGCACGAGAAACAACACACCGACTGCGCCCGCCGCCATCATGAGCGTCACCGCAGGACGGCTGAAAGCAATCAAAAAGCTGATGCTCAGCACTTCTCTGATTTTCACATCAAAATGGGAAAACACCGGAAACACATACAGGACAACAAACGCGAAAATCAAGCTGATGCTCAAAAACACATTGACGAGCACAGGCTGATTCATCTGCGCCGCAATCCGCATATCCGCAAACAGAAACAAGCCGGCCGTCACAAGAATGAGCCCGAGAATCTGTGCGGCCCGCCACTCCTTTTTGAATGCCTGAAAAAAGACAGAAAACACCGGGGCATCCGTGTCCCCCTTCGCCCATTCTCTTGCCACTGAAAACATCGCGGCAGTAGCGGGCATCAATCCAAACACAACGAGACCCGCAAGAGAAAATAACAGCCAAAGGACATTCAAATAGGCCAGTCTCATCACCCACGTGCAAAAACGATTCAGCCCATTCGCCACACTGTGTATCATCAATATCACCTTCCTGTTGTAGAAAACGCTTTCATTCCAAAGTAATATGTATTTCTCCTTTCAAAAGAAAATTCCTGCCTCCCTATAAAAATTCGATATCATGAGAAGCAGCAAACAGCCTTATCTATTCCTGTATCGCATGATAACGTTTTGGATCAAATATCCCGCAATGGCTCCGCCAATGACTTGAAATCCAAGCACACCGAGCATAGCACCTTCCCAGCCGCGCACATAAACGAGGCTATACCAGATCGCAAGCACACCAAGGACAACCAGCCCTGCCAATATCCATTCCGGCCATCTTTTATCAGGAAGTTTCACCCTTACAAAAACGGATGCGCCTGCGAAAAGACAAGCCGTCAAGATCCCTGCCAGCAAAACAAATGACCACATTCCCTGTCCCTCCTTTTAGAAAAAGACAAAAAAGCCTCCAGCAAAGGACGCTTATTCTGCCGATATTTCTTTTTCAAACAAATGATACCCGGATGCATCAGCACCCCTGAAATCATATCCCATTCGCCGGTAAAACGAGTGCAAGGCGTCATTATCAGCGACACAGTCAAGCCGAATCCGTGTTTTCCCCGGATAGTCAACACCCGTCTCTGCCCAATGAAGGATACGCGCACCAAGCCCTTGTCCCGCAAACCGGCGACTGACCGCCAAACGGTGCAAATAAATGGACGCCTCATGCCCATCGTCTCCCCAAAGCGTCCGGTCCCACTCGCTCGGTTCCGGCAGCAGCATCACGACAGCCGCAAGCTCTTCGTCTTTTTTAAACACAAACACATGCCCATTTTCAATTGAACCCGCGATATCATGAGTATCTTGTCCTTCCAGCAGTCCGCTCCATTGGTTAGAGCCCCGGTCCCGGAGCCATTCAGCTGTTCGGACGAGCAGCCCGGTAATCGATTCTGCATCCTCATACACGGCCGGACACGCGCAAATTCCATCAGCTAGTGTTTCATTCGTAATCTTAAAAGATGACATAAAGGCCTCCCAATCAAAAAGTAAACTTTCACCCACCTTGATTATAATGCAGACCTGCCAGCAAAAACAGACATTTTCTCTGTATGTAAAAGGGTGCATGAAAGAGAGACCCGGCTGCCTGTTAGAAAAACTTCTTCTTATCCCGCTCTTCTTTTAAAATCTCAACCGCTTCTCTGAAGCGCATGGAATGCACAATTTCACGTTCCCGCAAAAAACGAAGGGAATCGTTCAAATCAGGATCATCCGAAATATCAATCAGCCATTGATACGTCGCCCGCGCTTTTTCCTCTGCCGCAATGTCTTCGTATAAATCGGCAATCGGATCGCCCTTCGCTTGGATATAGCTCGCTGTAAACGGCACGCCCGCCGCATTATGATAAAACAGCGCGCTGTCATGATTCACGTAATGTTCGCCAAGCCCGGCTTCACGCAGCTGCTCCGGCGTGGCGTCTTTCGTTAATTTATACACCATAGTCGCAATCATTTCCAGATGGGCGAATTCCTCCGTGCCGATATCTGTTAAAAGGCCGATGACTTTATCAGGAATCGTATACCGCTGGTTCAAATACCGGAGTGCCGCGGCCAGCTCGCCGTCCGCTCCGCCATACTGCTCAATCAAGTATTTCGCCAGCGTCGGATTGCACGTGCTGACCTTAACAGGGTATTGCAGCTTCTTTTCATACACCCACATTCAGGCATTCCTCCTTATACTTGCCACGGCCAAGGCCCTTGATTCCAATCCCAATCCTCGCCCGCGGGGCTGTTGCCGTACTGCAAAAGCGGCCCGTAAGAGGATTCGAACTTTCTTTTTAAGTGCCTTGAATAACCGGAGTATTGATTGAACTGCTTCAGCGCGTCTTCATCATGAGGATGTGTATCTAAATAAAGGCTCAACTCAACAAGCACAAAATCCGCTGCCTGTATTTGCTCTAGCTGACGGTAATATTCGGCATCAACCTTTTTTGCCATATTCGTCTCCCCCTCGATAAGGGTTTTCATAAAAATCATAGAGATCCTTCCAAAGGGTGCCTTTCCTTAAAGCCTCCATCGGCGAAAACTGTTCCATATGCTCAGGCTGAAAGGCCATATAGAGATTGGGCGGCGTTCTGTAGTACTTCTTCCCTATGGGCGGACAGGGATCAAAACGGCTATGAAAGGGCGTATATGATTTGACAGGCGTAAACGGCTGCATATCCTTCATTCCGGCTCCTCCTTTCTCAAAAACAATGACCTTAATAGGTATGAGGCGGGAGGGATGATTATGACTGAAACTGCTAATAAGGAAGCTTGATCTGCTCCTCAATCCCCGCGATACGGAGCGGGCCCAGCAGCGTTAAACGCGTTAACTGATTCGCCATAAATAACGGACTGTACTTCATGCCGCTCTCCAGCCAGGAACAAATGACCCCGATATGAGCGGATGTGATATAGCTGATGAGAATCTCTTTCGGCACCTGCACCGCCTTGTCTGATTCCTTAATGGAAGAAAGCAATTCCTCGTAAATTCGCTTCTGTACGAACTCCGCCATAAGACTTCTGAATTGCGGCAGACCCCTGTCGCTCAGCATCACTTGAAAGTATTCGGCATGTTCATGGATATACTCAAATAGCTTAACAAAAGATAAAGGCGGATGATCCTCATCAATGCTGACCGGTTCGACCGGCGTTTCCGGCTTTACCTGACGGATCAAATCATCTAGAACCTCGGTCATGCTTTGAAACAGAAAATCCTGTTTATCCTGATAATGCAAATAAAAGGTGCCGCGGGTGAGGTCCGCTTTTTCCGTAATTTCCTGAATCGTAATCGAGTTCGCATCTTTTTCTTTCAGTAGAGCAATTAAAGCATCTCTTAAATATTGGTTTGTTCGTCTGATTCTCGGATCGACTTTGCGTTTTTTAGACATTTTTTTCCTCCTTGTCTAACTTTCATTTTCTTCTGAACAAATCTTCTGCGGATGTCTACTTCTAAACATTTGAGCGTTCTCTGTTTATTGACCTTTCTCTAAAATCTACTGTACCATGAACGTACATCTTGTACACGGTGTAAAGTAATGAACATAGTGTTCATTATCTTTCTAAACGAAGCTTCGTTACGTAAGATGAGTGCACTCCATCTGATCTCACCCGCTGATAAAGAGAGGAGTCTTTGCCATGAATGGAAAAATCGCATTAGAAGAGCATTGGGAATCTCCTGATTTTCCGGCTACAGGAAGCCACAATTTTACTGACGATGAGTATTTCAGCGCTGTCCAAAAACGTTTGCAGGAATTCGAAAACCGAATTGAAGACATGGATCGAAACGGCATCCAAACGTCAATTCTCTCCTTGACACAGCCTGGAATTGAAGGCATCACTGATCCTGAGCGAGCGGTGAAACTCGCAAAGCAGATGAACGATCACGCTGCGGAATTCTTCGTTTCTAAGCACCCTGACCGCTTTAAAGCATTTGCCGCGGTGCCGCTGCAAGATCCTGAAGAAGCCGCGAAGGAACTCGAACGAGCCGTAAACAAGCTCGGCTTTGTGGGTGCCTTGGTCAACGGCTACAGCAACATCGGGGACGAAAACAATGCCCAATATTTAGACGAGCCTCAGGTGCGCCCTTTCTGGGAAAAAGCCGCACAGCTAAAGGTTCCCGTCTACCTGCATCCGCGTATCCCGCTGCCGAATCAGCAGCGCATTTATAAAGGCTACGAAGGGCTTCTCGGTTCAGCGTGGGGCTTCGGTTTTGAAACAGCAACACATGCCATCCGCCTGATGCTCAGCGGCCTTTTTGACGAATACCCTGATTTGACTGTCATCCTTGGCCACTTAGGCGAGGGCCTGCCGTTTACATTGCCGCGGGTTGAACACAGACTTCGCCATCAGCGTCCTGAAACCCATGGCAACCATCAGAAAGCGCCGACTGAATACCTCAGCAAAAACTTTTATCTCACAACAAGCGGCGTGTTCAGAACACAGGCCCTAATTGATACATTGTTAGAGGTTGGCTCAGACCGCATCCTCTTCTCCGTCGACTATCCGTATGAAACGATGGAAGAAATTTCTTCATGGTTTGACCAATGCCCAATCAGTGAAACGGACCGATACAAAATCGGCACTGAAAACGCGGCTAAGCTTTTTCAATTGAATCAATAAAAAGAAGACCTTCGGCAGAGCCGAAGGTCTTTCTAGATTAATCAGTCTTTGCAGCATAAGCAGCCGCAAACCTGCCGCCTCTATTCTCTGCTACAGATCGGAACGGAAAACCCGGCGTCCCCACACAGCTCCGTTGATCCCTGCCGCTTTGCCTCATTTAGAAACGGGAACAATAAGCCGGAGAAATCTGTTTCAGACGATAGCCGTTAAAAGGCCAATGACTTTATTGACAATACACATTTCAGCATCAGCAAAGCGCACCCTTTCACCGTCCGGCTGAAATACGCCCCCTGTGCCCGAACGCAATCAAACGGTTAGCGATTCGATTTCAGACTGAACAGTCAAAACAAAAAACACCCTTGGTTTGCAAGAGTGTCCCTTTTTACATCATCTTTATTTATAGCCGCCTTGTCCCCAGTGGCCCATATGGTGGTGATTATCTTTTCCATCATGATGGGGGTTACCCTTATGATGATGGGGATTCCCATCATTCTCATGATGCATGCCATAGCTTGGCGAACTTACAGTTCCAAGATAGCCTCCATAGCCTCCGCCTTGCATGCCATAGCCCGGATAGCCTCCGCCTTGCATACCGTAGCCCGGATAGCCTCCGCCTTGCATACCGTAGCCCGGATAGCCTCCGCCTTGCATGCCATAGCCCGGGTAGACCCCGCCCTGCATACCGTAGCCCGGGTAGCCTCCGCCTTGCATGCCATAGCCCGGGTAGCCTCCAGCTTGCATGCCATAACCCGGGTAGCCTCCAGCTTGCATTCCATAGCCCGGGTAGCCTCCGCCTTGCATGCCATAGCCCGGGTAGCCTCCTTGCATGCCATAGCCTGGAGAAACGCCAAAACCAGGTCCGCCATAGATATGTCTTGTATCCATATCAGTCATATTCACTCTCTCCTTCACATAGGTTACAGTCCAGAGTATGAGAATACCTGACAGATCGTATAGGCGGCCGCCCATATACAGCTCATACAAATTCAAGGGACAAGAAAAAAACAGGCTGTGGCAGCCTGCTCATTTTTTATTCACCTAAATCTACGTTGTGGTACACCTGCTGAACATCTTCCAAATCCTCTAATGCATCAATCAATTTTTCAAACTGTTCCTTCGCATCATCTGAAAGCTCCACTTCACTTTGCGCAAGCATCGTCAGCTCGGCAACAGTAAATTCTTCAACGCCGGCGTTTTTAAACGCCTCCTGCACCGCATGGAATTGATCAGGCTCAGCATACACGATGGCGCTGTCATCCTCTTCCAAAATGTCACGGACATCAACATCTGCTTCCATCAAGATTTCAAGCGCTTCGTCAGCTGATTTGCCATCTACACCGATAACTGCCGTCGCGTCAAACATATAAGCAACAGATCCGCTCACACCCATGTTTCCGCCGTTTTTCCCAAATGCTGCACGCACTTCCGGCGCTGTACGGTTTACATTATTCGTCAGCGCATCAACGATGATCATTGATCCATTCGGCCCGAAGCCCTCATAACGAAGCTCATCGAAACTTTCTTCCGCTCCGCCCTTCGCCTTCTCAATCGCACGCTCAATGATATTTTTCGGCACGCTGTACGTCTTCGCGCGCTCAAGCACAACCTTCAGCGCCTGATTGGATTCCGGATCAGGCTCGCCCTGCTTTGCCGCCACATAAATCTCACGCCCAAACTTGGCATAAATCCGACTCGTATTCGCGTCCTTAGACGCCTTCTTCTCTTTAATATTGTTCCACTTACGGCCCATGTTGCTCCACTCTCTTTCATATATATCAATCTACATATTGTGATTCACTTTATCCATTATACCTCAAATGGTTTGGTTGTTTCGAGTGTCTTGCGTCGGAAATAGAAGGAATGCCGCGTGTGAAAAAGCGAACATCTTCCAAAAACAAGAAAAAGCCCTAGCTAAGGGCTTTCTCCATCTGGTCACTTATAAGATGAGGGGCATGATCGATAGACGTCGTGTTTCGATCCGTTGATTCCTTAAAGTCCCCGGAATTTGTCAAGAAAGGAAACGAACTGCTTCCGCAAATCAGGGTAACAGCAAGGCACATCATTACTTTTTTCTTAATAAGCATATAAACACTCTCCTTTTTGAATCTCTTCTTGCGCTTTCAGCACTTTTCGATAAAACGCGGCAGCGTGTTCAAAATGGCAGCGGCTCTCAAAGACAGCCGCAGCACTTCGGGCACAGGCTTCCATGTAAGCGTGCAGGTTCTTTTTCTCAAAATAGCTTAAAAGATCATGAATTTTGCTTTCGTCAACAGCTTCTTTGTACACGGTCTGCAAGAACGTATACAATTCTTTATAGAATTGATAAGAAGTCAGTTGCGGATTGTTTGTGATATGCGCCAATCCTTCTTCTATTGACCGAAACGCCTCTTGTATCCGGCCAGCTTTACATCGTGTCCAGCTTAAACCTAACAAGACTTTTGGAAGCAGATCAGGTACCGTTTCTCTGCTTATTTTCGCCGCTTTTTGAAAGTGTTCTATCGCCATATGATCGTTTCCTGATCTGTCATAGCTGTTCGCGATGTTCAACAAAGAAATGGCGATAAACCGGTCGTTTTGAATATCCATTGCCAATTGCAGCGCCGTATCTAAATGCGGGAGCGCTCTGTCATAATGCTTGAAATCATCATAGTTGCCGGCGATCACAAACAAGCTTTGTATGGTTCTAATACTGTATAGAGGATGTTTTTGATAAACGTCTAAGGCCTGAAGGATATGGTGCATCGACACATGGGTTTGCTTCATATGGTAATATGCTTCTGCCACTTTAAAATGGAATTCCGCTTTCTCGATTTCATCTGACACAAACGGCAGCTCGTTCTCCGCCTCGCGATAATATCCGATCGCTTCCACATATTCTTTCTGATCAAATTCATACATGCCGCGGAAAAACAAAGAGTAGTATTTCAAAAGACCTGTGAGTTTTTTCTGAGGAGTTTCAATCGTTTCCCGAAGCTCTGTCACTGTAGGGCGATTCCCGTATGATTGTCCCGGCTCCAAATAATCCAGCATCAACTGGTGCCGAAAACACATGAGAGAATAATAGATCAGCAAGTCCTGATCCTCTTCCATCTGCTGAATGTCCTGCTCCACCTCCGCTTTGAGAATCTCAGCATCCGGAACACTAAATTGACGTATCATCTTATACCAGTCATTAATCTTAACACCAACACGCGAAGACGGTATGGCTTGACCCAACGGCTTCCCTCCCTCTATGTAAGATATGTCATATTCTATCAATCCAAAAATTTGAAAACAAGACAAAAGGAAGAAATTGTTTTTTCATCCTGTCAATTCGTTTTTCTCGTAAAAAAAAGACGCTTTACGCATGGTTCCACGTCATTTTACTTGATATACGCCATCCTCATTTCATTTCCAGCCATCCTGCCGATAGACCGCTAAACAGCATGAAGAAAACAATTGTACAATCGAAACGACGAATCAAAAACAAAAAAAGAAGCTATTCCAGCTTCTTGCTAAAAAAGGGGTTGACCTTAGTCTCATCCATTTACCTTAAGCGTTTTCTTCAACCTAATTGCTACCATCTCTAAAAGGACAGCAATGGCTAAAATAAAATACGTGATAGAGCCAATTTCTCTAATATCCTGATAAAAATTGCTCGCCATAAACATATCAAATCCGATACCGCCTGCACCCGCAGCTGCACCCATTGCGACAGCGACCGCAAAATTGATTTCAAACCGCAGAAATGTCCACGAAATCATATAAGTGAGAGAGGAAGGGATTACGGCTTGAAAGATGATCTGCCACCAGTTCGCTCCGCTCGCTTGAAGTGCTTCTATCACACCGTTATCCAGTTCTTCAAAAGACTCTGAATAGGCCTTCACCAAATAGCTGATTGAATGAAACGTCATGCCGATGACAGCAGCAACACTTCCTAGTCCTGCCGCTACAGCAAAGATCAGGACCCACAATACTGTCGGAACAGCCCTTATAAAAGCAACCAATCCTTTCATAACCGTGGAAATCCGTTTATTGGTCAAGTTTTCAGCAGCAAACAATCCTAAAAACAAGGCGATGACTGCTCCGAATACCGTCGTCAAAAAAGCGAGACATAGTGTGACAAAAACACCGTAAAGGGCATCAGTAAACGTTAAATGTTCAAGATGAGGCTCAAAAAACATAGCTTTCAAGTTAGCAAAAGTGGCAAGGACCGCTTCCCCAACATTCAGTTCTTTGTAGTCAAAACTGCTGAACGCATATACCGTGAGCAATGCTAGAATAAGAAGGGTGCCTCTTATAACCACCGTTGATTTTGTCATTGTTTTGATTTTTATTTTTTTTGCAGCGGGGATGTAAGCACCTCGTTTGATTCGTCCATTTGTTCGTTTGCTTCCATTACAAAATCACCCTTCTTACATAATTCGATAACGTTTCAATCAATAAAATCGTTACGATAATGACGACCACCACTAATGAAGCGATATCGTAGTTGAGGCTCTTGTAATACAGGTTAAAGGTAAATCCTATGCCTGAGCCCGTCAGCAGTCCAATCAAGGTCGCACTTCTTATATTTGTCTCGATCATAAACAAAATCCAGCTGATCATCTGCGGCAGGCTCGATGGAAGGACCGATTGGATGATGATTGGAAAATAACCCGCTCCAGTCGATTGCAGCGCCTCAACAGATCCTCCGCTCACCTCATCAATCGTTTCCACAAAAGCTCTTGTCAAAAAGCCGAACGAGCCAAAAAACAAAGCAAAATAACCGGTCAATGCACTCTGGCCAAACGAGAATAACAGGATCATGGCCCACGCCGCCACATCAATGTTTCGAAAAATAGTGGCGATGCCTCTGCTGATACGGCCAAAAAACATATTCACCCTCATTGTGTTGGAGCCTAAAATGGCAAATAACAAAGCAAATATGGCACCTGTTGTGGTTGCTGCAATCGAGACAAGCAATGTCTCGATGAGCATCTCCATGATATCCGGCAGTTTCGCTAACGACTCTTTCGTCGGATAGAAGTTTCCCAACCCCCACTCGACGGCTTTAGGAAGAGAGGCAAAACCTTTGATAACATCGAACTCGGTCGTGATAATCGCTAACAATGTTACGGCGCCTACGATAAAAACAGTGCCTAATGAACTGCGTCTCTTTTTTGCGAAGATGTTAGCTTGCATGGATGCCTCCTATATCAAAAATAAGATCCTCAGCTTCTGAACCGTAAATACTCTGAATATCCTCTTTCGTAATGTTTTTAGGCGAACCATGATACACAACCCGGCCCCGGTTGATTCCGATAATTTGATCTGAGTATTTCATAGCTACATCTACTTGGTGAAGATTAACGAGAACGGTTATGCCCATGTCAGTTGAAATGTTTCTCAAATGATCCATGATGATCTTTGCAGAATTAGGATCTAGTGAAGCGATGGGCTCATCGCATAGAAGCATGCGGGGATTTTGAATCAAAGCACGGGCGATTCCCACTCTCTGCTTTTGTCCACCGCTCAACTGGTCCGTCCGGTTGTAAATGTGTTCTTCCAAACCAAGAACTTGCAAAATCTTAACGGCTTCTTCCTTTTCATCTTGACTGTATAGGCCGAAAACCCCTGCCAAGGTGGACTTTTTCCCCAAGTTGCCGTGAAGGGTGTTTTCAATTACACTCAAGCGGTTCACTAAATTATAGTGTTGAAAAATCATCCCCATTTTTGTTCGGATTTTTTTTAAATCCCTTTTCCTTAAATTCGTCACATTGATGTTATCAAAGGTGATGTCTCCGCTGCTTGCATCAATCATGCGATTAATGCAGCGAAGGAGAGTCGATTTCCCTGCTCCTGATGGACCGATAATTGAAACAAACTCTCCTTGATTGACAGAGAAGGAAACATCTGACAACGCCACTTGATCACCGCCAAATCGTTTGGATACTTGATTCACTTCTAATAGGGCTGACATAGTCTACCTCTCCTTGTTCGTTATTCGTTATTTGGAAAGTTCGCGTATCGGGTTAAACCAAGAGTCATCGACTTCTACTAAACGCTCATCCCCTTTTTTCGTGAATAACCCTGTAAACTTGGAATCCTCTGGCACGAAAACTTTTTCGTTATTCGTCACCGCATCAGATGTCAATATGTCTACAAGCTTGGCTTGGAGATCTTTATCCACATTCTCAGAGTTGATGGCAAATGGCGCATTAAGCACAGGAGTAGCGGAAATGAGGGAAAATTCTTTCCCGACAACTGTATTAAATGGTTCTGCCGCCCCCTCTTTCACTTTATAAACCGCTCCGGCACGATTCTCTTCCCCATCCGCCAACTCTACATAAGTGTTTACACATGAATCACAGAACGCAGCGACATCCGCTTTGTTTGATAACAGGTTGACTGCAGATCCTTGGTGAGAACCTCCATATAATACCTCGCTAAAAAACTGGTTTTTCCCGCCCTGCAGCAAATCCTCTGCCTTCAAGTTCTTAAACTCATCCTTTTTGCTGAAATAATCCACGATGCCTTGCGATGGAACCTTGAACCCGGAAGTGGAACTGTTAGATACGAAAGAAAACTTCTTGCCCTTAATGTGATCAATCGAAAATTCATCACCTTTTTGATATTCATCAACATTGTCTTTATTGACAGCCAGCCAACTGTAATAAACCGCATCCTCTAAAGTCCCGGACTCACCAGATCGAACGACGAGAGGAAGAACCTTTTCATTTTTATTATGTGCTTCTATGTAACCCTGCGCTCCTAAAAAAGATATGTCCGCATTTCCATTGGCGATTGCTTCAATTGCGACAATATAGTCTGTTGTCGTTTGATGTTTGACCTTTTTGCCTGTTTTCTCTTCAATAATCTTTCCTATTTCATCCCGTGCTTCTGTAAAATCTGCCCCAGATTCATTTGGAAGCCAAGCGATCGTAAGTGTATCCTTTTCAGCCGCTGCTCCTCCTGCAGAAGATGAACAACCTGAAAATACGGCAAGAATAACTAAAGTAAGCAAAGCAAAATACGTCCTTTTCATCATCAAACTCCTCACTCTTTATTTATTTCATACTTTGATACTAGCAAACGAATATCAATCTAAGATTAATTTGGCATAAAGATTGTTAAGAGTTGGTAAAAACAGTGCAATGTAATCATTCAGTCCTTAAGCTTATTGTACCCGTGATCACATCATGAACATCTATCACACATACGAACAAGCCCAATCTACAAGACATTTCTTCATATAAACGGCCCCTATTATCTGATGAATCTCTCCAACCTGTCTGTATATTATCAACCCCCAAACGAAACTATGAGAATCTTAGTGGCCAGTTGTACCGTTACACGCAAGAGGTATGACTTCCCTCCCTCTATATAAGGGAAAACAAGACAATAGGAAGAAATTGTTTTCTTATCCTGTCAACTCGTTTTTCTCAAAATAAATAATGCCTGACAGTGAAATCACATCAGAATCTGTCAGGCATTACGTGTTATCCATTCATTTGATTCATATGGGCCATAATCTCTTGAGACACCAATAAAGGATTGTCCAGCATGGAATAATGGCTGCATTCCGGAAGCACTTTAAACATGGAATTCGGGACCGTTTCCTGCAGCTTGAATCCCCAGTATGGCGGAAGGTACCGATCATATTGCCCATACAAAAACGTGGCCGGTACGCGCACTCCCTGAAGCCCGGGAACCACATCTTCTGTTTGATGATGTTCAAGCGCGAGCGAAGCTTCCTGTAACTCCCTTGGCCCGTTTTCATGATCAAACGGCGCGATAAAAGCTTGAAGAATCTCGGGTGTAACCATCTGCTGATGAAAGATCCCTTCTCTGATCATCCGCTCAATGAAATATGGAGACGGCTCAAACTCAGGCGCTGTCGGATACCGCAGCGATACTACTTTAGGGAGCGGCCAGTTGCTGAAGGCCACGCCATCAATTACCACAAAACTCTCTACCCGGTCCGGATACTGGACAGCTAATATTTGTGCGACTCCTCCGCCCAGATCATGCCCGACAACGTTTACTTTCTGAATGCCAAGCATATCTAGCAGCGATATGATGTACTGCGCCTGCATCGGAAGGGTCAGCTCTTCTTTTGCCGCCCTGCCTGAAAGTCCGTATCCAAGCATATCAGGGGCAATAACAGTGTACTGCTTGGCCAGCTGCGGGATCACATTCATCCACAAAAAAGAGTTTGTCGGAATTCCATGTAACAGCAAAATCGTTTTGCTGCCGACACCTGCAGTCCGGTAAAACAATTTGTGCTCGCCAATCTGTATTTCTTTCTGAAGCATGTCCAAGCAAAAGCACCTCCTGAATAAAACTCATTATTTGTTGTTCCCTTTTTATGTAATATTACTCAAAAAAGCCTTTCCATTTGATCATTGGAAAAGCTTTCACCTATGGTTCACTCATTCCCGACATGCTGATAGTGCTGCAGCGTCAACCGCTGCATTTGTTCACTGGCCATCGGAACAAATTCACCATTTCCTCTTCTGATCAGTCGGGTATACAGCATTTGCAGCGCGGCATTTTGGAAAGACATTTGAAGATGAATATTCCTCACGTTAGGATGTTTCATCATTAATGCCGAATTAAAATTATCGCTTCCCATGAGTTTTGCGGTCGACCTAGCCTCAAGAGCGATATCTTTTTCAGCAGCCGAAAGAGCCCCTGAATGCTGGTGAAAATGCACGTGCGGCATCTCAGGCAAATGCACCTCACCCGTTTGATCCGGGTTGATCAGTGCCAGCATCGCCGTGACATGAGTTCTCAAAAGATTCGCATGCAATTGGAGCAAATCCCTCAAATCGCGATGCCCAACAGCAGACTCGTATGCTTCAAGCTTAGAAATCACACCTTCATGGGTGCTCAAATGCTCTGCCATTATCCCCAGATCTACGGCAGGAAGTTTCATCAACATCCCTCCTTTATGGTCTGTATAGGCTATGAACGATCGAAAAAATGGTGCATTGTTTTCCCCAAGAAAGATGAAAATAAAAGACATATGAATCGAATCTATATAAAAGGAGCTTTCGCCAATGCCTATTCCTCAATTGATCATTAGGCTGATCATCGCCTTTATCACCTTGTTGGTGTTAACGAGACTGATGGGCAGAAAAGAAATCGCCCAGCTGACCTTTTTTAACTTTGTGTCAGCCATTTCCATTGGAACCATCGGAGCCTCGCTTGCCATTGACTCCACCCTCAGCATCAGAAATGGATTCATCGCCCTGTTTGCCTGGAGCGCTTTTACAATCATCGTCGGATTTCTGGATATTAAGTTCCCTGCTATTCGGTATGCGGTTGAAGGGCAGCCGGTCATCTTAATAAGAAAAGGTAAAATAATGGATAAGCAGTTAAGAAGCGTCCGTCTTGATCTCGATGCTTTACAAACCTTACTGCGCAAAAAAAATATATTTTCCTTAGCCGATGTCGATTATGCCATTTTTGAAACGGACGGCAGTTTATCCGTCCTGAAAAAGCAAGCAAAACAAAACGTGACGAAAAAGGATATGAACGTTCAAGGAGAAAATACAAATCCAAACGTTTCCCATCCCGCTTCAGTCATAGCCGATGGGAAAGTGAGAGAAGATAACCTGAAAAAATTGAATCTGAACAAACAATGGCTGATGGACCGGCTAAAAGAATCCGGCATCCAACATCCTAAAGAAGTATTTTACGCAGAAGTTCAAACAGACGGCACTCTGTATATTGATAAAAAAGAGAATTCTCCATCTGAATAAAAAAGGGCTTGAAACAGTCTCATCTCCACTGTTTCAAGCCCTTGTTTGACTCAATGTTAAACCGCCTGTTTACAAGCCTCGGCGCAGGAAAAACAAGCTTCCGCGCAATCCTGACAATGCTCTTTGTCATGCTTTTTGCATTCATTTCCACAAGCCTCGCAAATCGCCGCACAAGCCTGTGTCAGCTCAGAAACAAACGGCGTGCCTCTCACGATCGATTGCGCTACATACGCACAAATATCAGCACATTCCCGGTCCAGCCGAATGCAATCCGCCATCATATTTTCATTTTCTTCTTCTAAACAGGCGTCATAGCAATGGTTGCAAGCCACCATGCAGTCGTGAAGCGTCTCAACTAGCGATTGATATTGTTCATATGCCATTCGTAAACCTCCTCAAGAATGATTTCATTTATACCATATCCACTTCCCCCGCTTGTAAAACATGACTCTCTTATCAACAAAAAGCCTATGTCCGCAACACAGGTAAGATCCGGCATAGGCCCTTCGTTGACCTTTTTCAAACTGGAAAGCGTGTTTTTATTTGTCTTATTGTAAGAAGTTTTAATAATAGGGGTACGGGGTATGGTCGGAATATATATCAAAACGGAGGTTGGTTATGGGTACACTCGATGTAATCGCTTATACCGCGATACTTTTAGGAGTTTTATCTTTTTTCATTATACTCGCAGATGTGGTTAGACACCCGCAAAAGATGAAAATAATGAGTGTGGTTTGGCCAATACAAGGACTCTATTTAGGGCCATTTGCGATTTGGTTTTATTGGGCGATGGGACGTCAAACGAAAAACAAACAACATTCACAAATGAATACAAATTACGGTGAGCATGCTCATCATCACACTTATAAGGAAATGAACCATCAAAGTCACGGGCACAGTAAGAAGCCCTTCTATCAAAGCGTTTTTGTTTCTACAAGCCACTGTTCCAGCGGATGTACGATCGGGGATCTTATTGGCGCACCTTTGGTTTTTCTAACAGGCCTGACGATTGCGGGATCAACTTTATTTGCAGATTATGTCGTTGAATTCATTCTCGCATACCTATTCGGGGTATTTTTCCAAGTCTTTTCTATTGTTCCGATGAATAAAGGAATGAGCTGGGGAAAAGGTTTTGTGGCTGCCATTAAAGCAGACACGTTATCCTTAATAGCCTTTGAAATCGGCATGTTCGGTTGGATGGCAATTGTTCATTACGGCATTTTTGCGTCCAATGTCCCTAAACCTAACGATCCCGTATTTTGGTTCATGATGCAAATTGCCATGATCTTAGGAACAGCAACCAGCTATCCCGCAAACTGGTTTCTTGTAAAAAAAGGTGTTAAACATGCAATGTAGCACTACTATTATAGTGAAAACCATGCTTTTCTGCGATAAAAAAGAAGCCTGTGTATTGATAGATGCTGTCGGAGCAAGTGATTTTCTGTGTAGCTAATTCGCCGCGTTTTGAGAAGATTTCTTGTGTGGATCATCAACGATAGGTTAAGAAAAAAACTACGGCTGTCGACATTTTCTCGGCAGCCGTTGCTTTTCAGAAAAGGAGAGATTGAATATACGGGTTTGCATATAAGCTCAGTGATCCCCATTATTAGATTTTTCGCCTTAGCTGATTGACCTGCCCCTAAAATGCCATTACATCCGCAGAAACTAGTGTCATCAGATGACTTAATCTTTTCATTATCAATAACCGCTATCAAGCTGAAGTTAACAAATTCTATTATTCAGCCAAAGGAGATTGATTCAAGACTATAACTTTGTACGCTAATCAATCACAACAAAATCCTGAACCTTCACCTGTTCCTCAGGCAAATCAAACTGATATAGCGTCTCCTTGGAATGGATATCAAACACACCCACATATCCTCCAATGCCCTTCTTATGCTCTTCCTGGGCAACTATATAAAGTCGATCCCCCTTAAACTTCCCCTCCATATAAGGGAAAGTCAAGCCGTATGTCCGAAAAGAAAAATCCTTCTCATAC
This sequence comes from Bacillus sp. MSP13, assembly GCF_000815295.1. Classification (NCBI taxonomy): domain Bacteria; kingdom Bacillati; phylum Bacillota; class Bacilli; order Caryophanales; family Bacillaceae; genus Bacillus; species Bacillus sp. MSP13. The sequence continues at coordinate 113,988 of NZ_JXAQ01000014.1, read as the reverse complement.
TCCAGCAAGTTAGCCTCACCCTCTTTGTCTTCATACGTCACGTAAAAATGGCCGCTTTCTTTGTCATAGTACACGGTATCAGCGTATTCAAGATCATCAGGATACCGAATATATTTCGTCTTCCATGTCCCTTTTTCAATCACAGTCAATTTATGCCCTGAGCTCGCGACAATAAAATCCTCGGAGTCTGCGAATTGATCTGCATATGAGGCTAAGCTCAGAGTCTCTATGATTTCCTCTGTTTTTCTGTCGATCACGTAAATAGACATGCTTTGAATGATATAAATATAGTTTTCATCACTGGCCCCCATCGTGACAAGCGAAGGCAAGGTGAGCCGATATTTCTTCTTCGTTTTTCTATCGTTTATATGAATCTCATTCCCCGTCGTATCAACGTTATAAGCCTTTACAGAGACATCCTTCCCCTCATACCAAAACGCAAAGGGATTTGACAACGGATGCTCTCTGATCACATCCTTCTCCAGCGTGTAATAAAACGGCTCGTGCTCCGCTAATAACACAATGTCCGTTGATGCATCAGATTTTGTTTGAATGTAAGGCACATCCGCCACCTTAAACGTGCGCCTGTTAAATCGTTCGCCTGTTGAGGTCGAAAGCAGCGTGCTTTCTTTGATGAAAGGATTGGAGTAGATAAAAAAGATGCGGTCTTCTTTGGGGTGGATGGCAGAAGATTTGACAGGATGCGTATTTTTATTTTGAAAAGAAATATATATAGCCAACATAAAAACACTTGCGAACAATCCTAATAGCATAAAACGCTTCTTCATACAATCAACCCCAATATAGTTTTAAACTTTATATCGTTTTCAACATGTTCTATGCATTTCCCTTGTAACCCAATAAAAAAAGAACTTCTCAACGGAAGTTCTCACTTATTTTTCTCATAGGATTGTTTGATCAATCCCATGATATATTCAATGTGTTCATCATCTTTTATGAAAATCTCATAGTCGCCATTTCCCCAATGGCCGGTCTCAGAGACATCTCGCATTTTATCTTCGGGATCATCCAATTCTCCCTTTTTCATATTCACCCACAGCTTAAGTCCGCTTTTTAAAAGAAGAATATCAGTGAAATTTCGTTTATTTGACGTAAACGCAATATAAAGCTTTGTCGGTTTGATTGAAATATGATCGTCCAAATTAAAAATGAATTCCTTTAGCTGCTCATAAAGCTCTATGACGTCAAACGGCTTATCTGCAAGATGATCCTCTTCGGAAAACACTTTAATTTCTTTACTGACCTCTTGAATGGTCTCACTTTGCCGTGAAATGGTCTTAATCGACTCGGAGACGCCTTCCGCTTTCATTTGATTCATATGAACCAGATCATTTTCGTATCTTTTCATCTCCCACAATTCAATTGGCAGATCTTTAAAATGGATCGATTGCTTTTGATACACCGTAAAAACAGGGGAAATAAAAATGACCTTCGACTGCGACCAGTCCACATTATCCCGCTTTAACGGACGATCATGATTCTCATTGTATTCAAGAATAAAATCAGCTTTATGATTAAGCATCGCCGCTAAATAAGCATACCCCTGGTCAACAACACTAAAGTTCTTCGTATTTTTATACTCGATAATTACAAAAGATTTCGTCTCATCATCAAACGCCAACGTATCAATGCGGAAATTGCTGATCCTGAATTCAGATTTCACAAACCTGAGCCCCAACATCCGCTGAAGATTGGCTTCACATAAATCCTGAATCTCCTTTTCTTTTTTAAACGGTTTCTCGCGAATATCTTCGATTTGGTTTTGGCTGTTTACTTTATAGAAATTCATAGAGCTGCTCCTTTACTCAATCTAACTATGCTAACGCTTCTTCGCTACAAAAAGTTTACCACATAAAACAGAATACACGCACAAAGACACGGATCAAATGTCTCATTTTTCTAAACATACACGTTCTCACCCCCGCCCTCATCCCACCCCGTGGTAAAATTTTGATATCGAGCGAACAAAAGAAGGGAAATGGTCATGAAAGTATTTGAAGTGAAAACACTGCTTTCGGAAGCGACAGACCGTGCAAAAGAGTACAAAGAACTAAGAACGCAAATGGTCAACTTGAGAAAAGCATTAAAAAGCGCCGCTGATCTCAGTGACAGCGAATTCTCAGGAAAAGGCGCCAGCAACATCAAAGCCTTCTATCACGACCACGTCGGCGTCACCGACCAATGGATCGACTATATCGACATGAAAATCGCATTTTTCAAAAGCATCGCCGGAGCCGCCGAGGACAAAGGCCTCTCTGACGCATACATAGAAGAATCCTTCCTGGAGCACGAACTGGCAAATGCCCATAAAAAATCAAAATCCATCATGTCCGAACAGAAAAAAGCGATGAAAGACATCCTGAACGATATCAACGACATCCTCCCGCTCGACCTGTTTTCAACAGAAACCTTCAAAGACGAGCTGGCCGATGCCAACGACAAACGCAAAAAAACACTTGAAAAATTGGACGCCTTGGACGAAGACCTGAAAACAGAATACGCCCTGTCAGAACCAAACGAACAATTCATCAAGTCCGACTTCCAAAAGCTCCAAGAAGCAACAGGCAAAGGCAAAAACGCCACACCCATCCACTACAACGCCAAAGCGTACCGTGAGAGTGACATACATAAGAAAAAAGGCGACATTGAAAAGCGGACTGAGGCTTACTTGAAGGTTAAAAAAGATGAAGCGAAGGAACGCGAGATCAAAGAATTAAAGAAAAAGCTTGCGGATGGTGTATCTGACCCTGATGAATATTTAGAAATTGCGAAGAAGGTTGGGTATGAGAACCTTGAGCCTTATCAACAACAGTATGTGCTACAATTAGAAACGGCTAGGCAGGATGCTAAAATTTTAAAAGGAATTGGTGAGGGATTATACGATTTTGGAAAAGACACTGCGCTTGGTGTGAAGGATATGATTTTAAATGCACCAGAAACAATAAACAGTGTATACAAATTTTTAAACTCATCCCCCCACTCAGCAACTCGCAACAGTTACGTTTACGGGAATTAATATTTGGGCAGCGTTATCCGATTCATGGAATCGTGATATGGTAAACGGAGATGCAGAGTCAAGATCACGTTGGATCACCTATTCTCTTGCTACTGTCGTAACAGCACTTATTGGAACTAAAGGTATAGATAAAGTTGGAAAGCTAGGAACACTCACAGCAAAAAAATCCATTACAAAAAGTCATGAAGCACTTGTTACTACATCTGGAATGTTTAGTAACTTGCTTACTAATAGAACAAATCAATTTGCTTTTGCGGGCGACTCAAAAATACAAGATGTCCATAATGTACTAAATACTGAACTTCTTAGAGATGTATCAAAAAAAGAAAGTGTATTATTTCAATCAAATAGCGGGAGAACAGCTACGAGCAGTAGTACTTTAGATGTTACATCTTTTGAAAAGAAAATGTATAGCATGAACGTCAATGAAAAAATTGCTTTTATAAGGGAAACCGCAGCCCCGATTGCTAAACAGAATGGCTGGAAAAAAGATTCTAAACTATCCACAATTAATAAACGAGACGTATACTACGATTCAAAAAGTAAAACATATTATGCTTTAGATACACAACATGGGCGCTTTGAAGTCCTAAATAAAAGAGGGAAACATCAAGGGGAAATCGATTTTAACCTTAATCCCACTAAAGAAGCGGACAAATCAGGCGGACATGATTTAAGAATGAAATAGCTATTTTTGGAGGGACCCTTATGGATAAATTGATTGCTGATACCATTAATAAATTCTACAATAAAGAGTTTGCACAAGAAGAGTATCTATCTTTATGTAAACAAGAAATTATCCTCTCTGACTCATTAAAGTCTTATTTAAAAACAGAAAAAATAAGTTATGAAAATACAAACGAAGATGAAATTTGGCCTTCTGCTACATTCATATTCGAATTTGAACCATTTGAAAAAAATGATTTTCATATAAGCTATAGCAGTAAATTAATGATTTCTAAGTTGGCTCCTGTCTTTTACATACAACATGAATTTGAGTTAGAAAATATTGATCCAAAGAGATCAACCCCTACCCTAGATGGTTTCAGTACACAAACGTATTCAATGCCTCAACAGGAATTTGATACAAAAGTGAACAAAACTTTAAAACAAATGGGATACAACGCTCTTGATTATCAAGAAATGAACGAAGTCATTTGTGATCTTGATATAAAAACAGAGCCTTTATTCGGTCCCCAAGTCACGGTAGAACTGGCATTATTTCATGATTTGCTAGAGCTTTGTCCAGAGTAGCAATGCTGGAAGATGAGTCTTTTTTAATGTTTTCAACAAATTAGAGGCATCCCAAGGATATCCTTATATGGAAGAGTTGGCATTATTAGCCGCAAAGTTTTATACTGAAATTGGGCAGATGGATGATTCTGTTATCTGACTCAAAAAGATGGTTCATGCCCGCAAACAAATTCAGAGAGGGGATTGTTTGTATGAAATGTAAACTGACTTTGTGCGCTGTAATTGCTTTGATCGGTGTAAGCTTTATCAGTTCTTCCTTAGGCAATGAAGTAAATGTGGCATCCAGAAACATGACAAGCAAAGCTGCAAACGATTCAACGAACTCCCTGGAAGACAAAGCCATCTTTGACAAGGAAATGACGATTGCAGAAAACGGAACGCTTGGTTAAGAATGAGACGCAGCTTAGACTGCGTCTCTTTTTCGGAGGAAATACAACAAGATGTGGAAATTTTTTTTAAAACTCACAAACAAAATCAACAAATTTATCTTTTTTGTTAAACAAGATAAAACCTAACCCTACCAATTGATAACGTTTAACCTTAATTTCCACAATATATTTTGAAAACTTTATTGATAGAATAAAAATACACAACCATAAAAGTCGAATTTTTAAGGAAGGCAATATTACGTTTATCCCTTTGAATAGCATTGGGGACTGAGAGACCTTTATAAGAGCCAACAGAGTTTCTTATAAGGGTTATTTATTTAGTCTCTAAAGTAGCCTATCTTCTTATCAATAAGTAAGCTTCTATCTAAATATAAATTCCAAAATTCACAAGACGTTTCCGGAATATGTGAACAGTTATAACAAGCTGCACCATTTAAACTATTTATACCTTGTCCTTGTGTTTTTCCGAGCTCTGTACAAACCGGGTCAGAACTGCACCATTCTACGTTATTTTTAGCCTTGTCTAAAACATGGAAGAATTTCTCTTGTAATCCCAATCGTACCAGCCCGCCTAAAGTGCCTTCCGAATCGCCCGCAGAAATATAGATTAAAACACCTGCTTGTCCTTCATCTAAGTAAAGCCTTTCTCTAATTGCTGCGCGATTATAGCCGCAGACATTTGCAAGCTCATCAATTAGAAAATGGGCGAGGGTGTGCAACATAATATTTCTTGGTTTGAGAATTATATCGTCACGATGTTCAACATGCTTTACCCGTTGAAGATAGCATTGGAAATAGTCCTGTACCTCCTTTGAGGACTCCCATTGCTCAATCTTTTCTAGATTTAATTGTAAAAAGATGCCCTCGCCGTACACTTCATTTACAGGCAGCCATTTCTCATGGGCATTATCATAATCTTTATAGAGAGAAGGGTAGTAACTGCTGTAATCAGTAGTGTTTTTGTAATCTTTGCGATCGAAACCATATAAAGCCGTTGTTTCTTTCAGCTTTAATATCCTAGATAAACGTTCTAAATATGGTTTGTAATAATTGTCGTGGATTTTCGTATCATTTTCGTAAATCCATTCAGGTTCGACTCTTAGTTCTTCCGAATTTACTTTGGAGATAAGCTTCTCAAATTCTTTTTGCTTAATTAACCTTCCTGGTTTTTCTAGCTCCTCGTCCGTGTATTCGTATTTTTCTCCAGCTTCTATATACATTAGGGCTTCCTGAATATCCTCATCAGTTACGTCCCCTTTCAATTCAAACCTAAGATTTTTTCTTATAAATTCTATCTTCTTCTGTATATCATCTAAAAGAGCAAGGTTGGTTTGTAGTAAATACTTAGATGGGGATTGAACCTTTGACACAATTCGATCCACATTCTCGCTGTAATCACCTGGTATAGCCAAAGCGCTAATTTTTTTTGCCATGTAGACACCAATAGAATTTCTCAAAATTGCAACGGGGGCTGCAGAGCATTCTTCTTTTTCTTCTCCACACCATGGACGTTCGCCTTCACAAGTATATTTTTGGGACCCTGTTTCGTTCAGATTGTCTCCCAAAAAGCTTGTTTTCTTCTCACCATCACTTGAAGTTGTGATCCCTTGTAAACCACGGCTTTTCTTACACCCTTCACATTCAATTCTCCAAGAGTCAAGTGTTGTACCCCCGCTCATGCGGATTCTTAAATTGCCTTCACAAGTAGTGTTTTCGTTAGCATGAATCCACTTTCGCCAAGGAAAATCAGATAAATGCCCGTGTTCGCAAATCACTACAAAAGGGACTTGTTTGTAATATCTTTTCGTCTGGCATTTTGGGCAATCTAAATATACTGAAGTCTGATCTAGTTCTAGCTCCCTTAATGATTTGCATGAGCTACAATAGTGCCATCTAGGAAAACGCATTAGAGGCATGACAAGTCCGCTGTTTGGAACAACGTCCATGTCATTTGTAGAACTCTTTCTGAATTCAGGCGGCTTGTAGAATTTGTCCACTTTTAAGATTGATTTTAAGCGTGGTTCGTTGACCGCAAATTCTTCAATATTTTTTGCTCTGTTACCTTTAAAATCTTTAAACCAAAGGTCTAAAGCACCTACAACGGCTGTTTCACCTTCAGGGCTAATAACTAGAGAACCAGGTCCTTCTGTTCCAACTAGCTTCGAGCGTCTCATTGGTAGATATCGCATTTAATCATCATCTCCCCAAGTAAATTCAAATTCTTCTTCCTCTTTATCTAGTAAAACAATAGATCCTCTACTTTCAGCATCCACGCTTCTTAAACTATTAATTACAGGAAGGCTGCCAGGATATTTCTCTCCATCATTTGAATTTCCAGCTTGATACATTAAGCCACGTTCTGTATCAGAAACTCGCCAAGTTTCATAACGTCCTTGCAGTACTCCCTTGATGAAGGTTGTAAAGATATCCTTCCATACTCCTAATTGATCTGGATCAATTAGTTCTACTCGCTCTTTAAAGCGATACCGGAAAGAATTAAAACGCTTATCTTTTATAGCGCGCTCTAACTCTTGGCTCGTAGGATATCTTGCTATTTGCATATCTAATCTCTGGCGCAAGAAACCTATTAGTACGGCCGATAACCCCCGTTCCAAAGAAGCTGTAGAGAAAGGTGTTAAGCTTGTGGTTTCTACTTGTGCATAGAGTCTTTGATGGTATTCGTTAAAGTGCTCAAAGTGCGATTTATCGCGGGAATTTTGATTGGAATACACGGTTACAATTAAGCCTGGTCTTTCATTAGGGCGTCTTCCTACTCGCCCGCTTACCTGGATATATTGAGCTGTCATTTTAGGCTGCCCAATGATACCCATTAGCGATAAACGATCAATATCGACGCCTACTTCAATAATGTTGGAAGCTAGACACGCTGTAAGGGATTTAGTTCGCCCCTTGCCATCCTTTGTCTCATAAGAAACATTCAAATCATCTATAGTTTTGGAAATTTCATTACTTTGTTTACGGGATGTTAATTCTAGTGGCGCCCCTAAAAATCTCCTCTTATTGAATCCCTCTCTCTTAATTAATGCATCAATATATGTAGGAATATCACTGTTGAATAAATTCAATCCAGCTCCTAGATCTCTTAAGCTGTTATAGAAAGAAAGCAATGTCCAAAACGGATCCCGTTCTTCCTCAGGAAAGCTCTCGACTTCTTGCAAAATAGATGAATACGTCATTACCTGTGCCATTAGGAGGCGGACTCTTGATGTGAAAACGCCGATATACTTTCGTCCTGGAAGGGGCTTTCCATTTTTATCAACGGCCACTTTAGAGAAGAACGAATCATCAATGTCGATACCTGGGCTTGGGAATAATCTTGCGTTTGTTCTTCCGAATAGGCATCTCGCTTGTTCTTCAAATTCTTTAATCGTTGCTGTTGCCGAAATAATTTTAGGCTTAATTGGTGTTTCCCCACGATCATCAATGCATAATTCTTCAATTAACGCTTCATATAATCCCGCAAGTGTTCCTAATGGTCCTGAGATTAAATGTAGCTCGTCCTGAACAATAATTTGTGGTGGTGACACAACCCGCTCTCCCATTTCATTTAATCCAAAGAGTCTTCTAGCAACAGGCTTCCATGTTAATTGGACAAACTTGTCGATGGTTCCAATTAAGAAGGTTGGTTGTTTCTCATAAATTGTTTCATCTACGAAGTAGACAGGAATTTCATCGTGAAAATCACAATGATTGTCTGGGCACGCCGCTAGTAAGCAGTTATCTTCTTTCTTAAATCCAATTACCTTGTTTTCGTTATGCCGAGCCCCTTTTCCCTTAACATTAACCTTGCCGATTTGGCATCCACACCAAGGGCACCTTGTCACTATTAGGTTTTCAGATCCTCTCGATCTGCTCATTGCATTTACTTGGCTTAACGCTTCTTTATTTGTATTAGGAGAGGTTTTTGATCCTACCCAAATTCCAATCGAGTAAGGAGTGTTGCCAAGATCACTCTCATTTTCACGCCGCACATACTCCATTGCGCAAATTAATCTAGAAGCCCGCTGGAACTGGTCAGCTGTTAGCAACCGCAAAGTATAGCGCATTATAATATCTACACCTGCATCAGACGGATTTAACAAGCGTCTATAAAACATCTGAAATGCTGCCACCCCTAGGTATGCTTCGGTTTTTCCGCCACCTGTAGGGAACCAAATTAAATCAACTATTTCGCGGTCTATAGAATCCTTTTCCACTAAAGATTGAATTGATAGTAAGAAAAACGCGATCTGAAAAGCGCGCCAGCTATTGTCACAAGAACTTAAATTATTCATTTTCTTTATTGATTCAGCAGATTTCTTATCAATGACTAGCTCCAAGCCTGTATCTAGCTTTTCAAAGTGAGCTGTACGTGGTGTTTTACCGTTAATTTGTTGTAACAAGATAGCTTTGTTTGCCATCTTGAATGCTTGCAATACCTTAGGTTTTTTTAATAGTTTTAACCCTTTTTCCATCCTATCTAAGCTATCCCTACACCGTCCCAAATTAGTTTCAGCAGCTTTTCTCAACTCTTTCTCCAAGCTTTTTAATTCTTCCTCGCGCTTATCAATCCAGTCTTTATATCCCATTACTAAAGGTTGTAAGATTTGAACCAGTTCATCATAGTTCTTAACATTCATTAAAGCTTGCATTTCAATTTTTAAACTTACTTCTTTACCATTAACATTGAGAGTAACGTCCGGTGTCATGCTTTCTGTTTCATATCTTGGGATAAATGTAGAACTGATTTCTGATATGTTTTTAGCATGCTGATCCCAGGTGACGGAACAGCCGTGACCGAATGCATAATTGAATTTGTTTCTGAATAGCAATTCGTTATTCCATTCATCCTCAGTTAAATCTAAATTACGTTGGAAAACCTTGGGATAATTTAAAAAGCTACCTGGCTCAGTCGAAATATTTAAGCGGGATTGGAATACTGTAAACTCATTGACATTATGCCTTGCTGGAGGTTCAGTCACATTTAAAACTGTTACTGTCACTAACGTATACTCTTTTTTTGAGCGACATTGAATATGCAATTGCAAGCTGAGTTTATCATTTTTGTTCTTTGAGTTGTCATAAATATGTAAAGGTAATTGCTTTACACTAACGCTTTTTTTAGAATCAAATTCTGATAGCTCAACTTTTTCCTGAGCGAAAATAGAGGTACGCAACCACCAGTATTCATCAAACTTATAATGTTTTTGTTTGCCATTCTCTTCGTCTTCGTGATTAATGTCCGTATATATCTTATGCTTGTCGTATATTCCACCCGAAAAATTAACTGTAAAGGCTCTTGTGCCCTTAGCTAAGCAAAATGTCATCCCCATGCTTGAAGGCATTGCATCTTTTTGTTGAATTTTGGGAATGGTGTCATTTAACCCTGATTCTTCATCTATTTCTTCTGTTTTCAAATCATCGAATTGATCATAAAACTTGTCTTGTTGTTCGTTGTTAACTACCTCTACTATTAGCTCTTCTTCTGCTTCTTCAATTTCAAGTTTCACGGGATACAGCATTCCTGCAGCATACCTGCGCGAAGGAGTGTCTCTTTGGATTACCTCTTCCTTTAGAGTTGCTTTGTTCCAATAATAATTAGTGTTTAAGTCATCGAAACTATTAAATTTTGTATTGCCGATAACATTTAAGGGCTTTTCAGCATTAGTAATATCACTAGGACCTACGATTTCTTGCTCAATGGCATCAATAATAAGCTCTCGGTTATGCAAAGCCTTTTCTAACTTTTTATTCAATACTGGACACCTCACCCTTTAATAATCTTTAATATTTTGTTTTCAGGAATAAAATATATTACATTAGAAATGCTTTTTATTTCTTCAATATTAAAACAAGCTTCTTTGAACTCTTTTGATTCAAACGTATAAAACCCGTTCTCATTGACCACATTTTCCAGGTCCTTATCTAATTCATTCATTAAGGATCGAGAAATGTGATGACCAGCTGAAATATGCGCACTACGTATTTCACTAGCTGCACTTAATATTTCGTTGATCTCTTCCGGATTAAATTTGAAAGCCTGTAACAATTCATCTAAGCACGATGGCCTAATAGAATTGTTACTCATCCAATTTTTAATATTGTTCTCTGTGGCAACTGAAACTTTATAACTTCTTCTTAAAATCTTAGAAACTCTATCGATTCCCTTTCCTTTCACATTATAGCGCAGCCTTCTCTTCCATTTTTCTAAGCTTTCTCGGTATCTTTCGGCATTAACGCCCATAATGTTGTCTGCTTCTTCGCGAATTAAGCTAGACGCATTATGATCTCGAAATATTAATAAATCCCCTGCGGATAAGTCCTTGACCGCTTCTTGAGAGATTTTTAGAGAATCTCGATCGATGACGTTTACCTTTTGCCTAATGGGTAAGAAAATATAATTATCGTTGGAAATAGTCGCTAGCTTCACTTCCACATTTTCTCCTAGGGAAACGTTTGTAATACTCTCAAACTGATTGATTAAAGATTCTTCTGATTTTTTTATTCTTCCTTTCACAAATGTTTCATTGAAATCTAAGCCTGCAAAGCCTTTATCGATGTTAACGTTTTTATATATTGTATTTATTATATGGTTGCTATTAATTAAATCCGAAAAGGATTTCTTTTTTACCAATCGATTTGCGAAACAAGAATACCCCACAAATATAGTTTGTTTTCCGTAAAATACTGTAGAAAATTTGCTGTCAAAATATCCAGGAGTCCCTAGAAATATAACCGCGTCCGCAAAAACTCCTAGGTCTATAAATTCTTTGTCCTCCATCAGTTTATATTTCAGTCCGTTAACTTCAATGAGTTCATCTGAAGGCTTTTTCTTAGTTAAAATATAGGTGTTTTCTGAAGAAAGGTGTTTTTCGGTAAATAGTTTTAATAGGGTTTCAACATAGGCATTATTCTGCTTTTTCCGTAATGTTTTTATTAAATCTATAATAGGCTCTATATTGTTCTTGAACAAGTCAGCATAAATGCGTCTTTTCGTTAAAGTAAAGTACTTCACAAACAGTTCATTATTCTCTCTAAAGTAAGTGCTATATTTGTTTATAGTGCCAACTACGCTTCGGCATGCTTGGATGAATGCCTCGGTCTCTTCTAGTAACAGTTGATCATGCTCATAATAAGTCTTGACTTCATATTTCAGATCTTTTAATGCCTGTATTAATTGTCCTATTTGGTCCTCTTCCACTTGTATAAACTCCACTTTTACTGGCGAGGAATAGAACTTGTTTGCTAAAGCTAAATCAGCTCTTCTGTGACCAAGCAAAAATCTCCACTCCTTTTGGGATTTCGATTTGGTTATTATCCATGTATTTTAAGATATCTTCGTTGAAAGATTGGCACCTGTCTATTAAAAACTCCCGCTCGATTTTCAATTGAAGCTCCTCTACTTTTTCATTTGCCTCATGTTGATCTATAATAAAAATACACTTTTGTTGCTTAAATTGATCCATATTTCTAAGTGCCCTGCTGCTTCCAGCAAATATTATCATTGAGTCATCTGGAAGAATTGATGAATGGTTTTGCTGGATAAATGAAAAGTTCTTAAATGTACCGCCTGTACCATCAAACAATAATTCGTCCAATTGCAAGAACTCTTCATCTATTTCAAGTTGGATAACTGATATACTGTCTTTCCATTCTTTTTGATTAGCGCATAAATAGGTTTTCGGAGTGTTTTGCATCATTAACAAATTGAGATTGTACTCTGAATACAAATTTTTTAATTTGGCATTATCGACTATGTTCTCTACGTTTCTCATTCGTCTGGTGTTTCTAACTCTAGTTACTTCATCTTCATGTATTCTCACATGGTTAAACCATCTTGCTTCCGGTATATATGTAGTAGAATTTGAACGACCTTTCACTACTATGGCTCTTGTCTCTGTATTAGGGACTTTGCTTACTTTTATAACAGAATGAGCTACCCAGTCTTCTCCTGTTTTGTAAATAATCCTTTGACCTTTTTTTAAACTAAGATACTTCCCTAATAGTGTTTCTTTAGATGGATTCCTGAAATCATAATTAATAGCTCCAAGAACAAAAAAATAAGAGAACATTAGATTAGCTGGTACGGATATATATAACTTTATATATTGGTTTGGTTGTTTTACATAATTAGCTAATTCTATACTAAATCTCATCCAGTCCTCTAAGTATACAAAATCATTTTTAAAGTCTCTATATTTCCAATTATTAAAAATCATTAACTATTTCATCTCCATATATAAAATCAATCTTATATCTCCCATTAATTACTTCTCGCAAAAGTTTTAGATAGAGTTTAGGCTGTAAAATAAGTTCAAGAAAAAATGAACTCTTTCTATATATGCTTCTATGTGTTTTTCATCAATATGGATTTTTTCAAAATACAAAAATTTCCCGACCTGAAATAACAAGGATCAGATATTCATCTTCTAAAATTTCCTTATAAGCTTGACTACTAATATAGCTGGTCGTTACAAAGATTCCAACTGGCAGTGGCGAATACGTATATTAATCGATTTGTTTGCTTTACATGACAGCCATTTAAAGGAGAATAGCATATTGCTACCCTCGCGCAATTAATTGTTAAAATGCTGGTTTGCATTCCTATTTTGTATAATCCAATAGCATCTCTCATGGCTAGCACGGGTTAAATTAAACTTTACGAAATTCTTGTCCATTACCCTTAGAATAGATCAGCAAAAAAAAAGTGCAAGCTGAATAGGTTTATTATTTAAATATTTAAAAATATTTTTAAATCCTTATTTCCTTCACTAGTGTTCGGCAATTGCTCTTTTTTAGTTCTAAACTTTGTTATATTGGTTCTGCTATCAAATGAGTTATCCTGATCAATCTACTTAGAAACAAATCCTTTCCATTGTTCAGGCTCTAATTGGGCAGGGACCTCTAAGTCAATTGTTCTCATGATAAGCCCCTTTAATTTCCTGTATCTAGTAAAGTAAAATAGGCTTCGTAATTTTGAAATCAGGAACCCTTGTGTATTCTCCAAATGGCTGCTAAACTCTCATCAATCGAAAATTGTTGTCTTCCCGGCACCGCAAGACCTAAAAATGTTAGCTCCTTGAACTCTTTGATGTTGGGCTCTTTCGAAATAGGAGAGGAGGGACACTTTCATAATTTTGTTCACTTATTGTTATGAAAAGCCTCTTAATAGTTGGTTCCCTTCTTTTCGCTCAATTCTCTACCAGCATCTTTGGTATCCCGATAATAACGTATATGTCCAGTTTCAAAGTTTATCTCATCAGGACATTCCAATTCACTTCCTGATATATAAAACCAAAATGCTACGAGTTTGGTTTTATCCCTCTTTTTAGGCAAAAGCCCCCGCTAAGCCTAGTAGCTTATTCAAAGGATCATCACCAAAATTCCTTCATTCCCTCCTTCATAAATTGCATATATACTGAGGGGAGCATTGACTAAACTTTCAAATAGATAAATTGAATTAAGTGCATTTTTCCCTTCAACTTCCTTCAGTTCGCATTTTCGCATGTTAACATTTACAATTTATATTATAAGCTTTTACCAGAACCACTTGAAAGCTTTAGTTTTTTAGGAAACCATAACTTTTTTAGATTAATTGTGGTACTATTTACTTAGTAATCATTTTCACTTTCTAAAGAAAACAATAGAGAAATAGAAAACAGAGGGTGTATACAATGGGGAAAAATTCAAAGGCTATCGGTGATAATCATGTCAAATCAGTATACCAAGCATTATTGCAATCTTTAAAATCAAAATCCATAAGCAGTTTTTCTAAGATAACAATTGAGACTATATCATTTATTAGAAATTTATATCCAGAAATTGATTCTGTTACTTCAAAGTTCGATAATTTATGTCCTGATAAATCAAAAGATCTTACTTTATATTTGAAAAGTGGCAAAACTATCTCGTTAAATTTATTTCTAATTAAAAAAGGCCGACGCATTCAGCCGAAAAATCCTGGTGCAAAGAGTTTTTTGGAAAAGTATTTTTTATCTACAGGAATGCAAAAGATTTTTAACAAAGAATTTGAAAGGTACTATTTAGACTACTTAAAAGAAGTAGTAGGGCATAAAGAAGGAACACACTACATAACAGATAAAAGAGAGTTAAAAAGGCTTGTGTCAAACCATTTTCCAAAATTCACAGAAGAAATTAATTTATATAGAGACAAGTTTCTTTTCAACTTGCGTGAAACTTGTTTTACGTTGTTGCAGGAATTTTATAATGAGAAGAATATAGGATTTACCCATGCCTTTAATGTCTTTTTCATGGTCAATGATACAAATATCATCACAAGTTACGGCAAAGATGAAAATGATGTCAAGGTTGAAAAGTTTGCACCTGCCCCCCCATCTTTGAGGGATATTGAACTTTACAAAACAGGAAAGAGTACAGTTGGGATTAAATTTGGAGAAGTGGGACTCACCCTAAGATTTAAATTTGAAAGTGCTCCTGGAAAATCGATTAAACTTGCTACAAGTTACCATGAATTTCCTAAAGAACAAGAGAGAGTAAATGTCAACTTAAAAACCATGAGGAAAATGGTAAAACTATTGAATAAACATGAGTACGTTAAAACGTCGAATAACAGTAATGCAATAGGCAAATGCCATGAAGCATGGACATATTATTATTTCTTAAAAGCGTTTCCCGACGTTATACAAGTAGATCCAAAGCAATGTATTGAATTAATTGATACGTACTTTTCTAGCGTAAATCCAATTACACTAAAAAAACTATATAGCTCAACTTCTACAATAGTAGATGCTATAACAAATAAACTTAGACAAAAATATAATGACTATATTATAGAAAGTATCGAATTAATTCCAGATGCATATATTAAAGATAGGCTTGATACAGGGGACCTTCAGTTAGTCTTAAAAGTAAATAACAATATTATTGTTGAGAATATTTCTCTAAAAGCTTTAGCAAAAAGGAATAGCAAAATCACTACAAAAAATCCGGGGATGGGAAGCATTCTTGGACCAACATATTTTAATATGGGAAGCATGGAATCAGTTATTAATGAGGTGAAAACAAAGTTTACCGTAGGGGAATTAAATCATAGAAAAAGTTTAGAAATACTCTCTTATGAGTTAGGAATAAAACTTAACAGTGCAACTCAGGAACAATTAAGAAGAGGAATTCACAATTTATTAGGAAAAGCAATGATAGCTATCACTATTTATGGTGAGGGAATCAGCTTTTGCAAAGAGCCTTTTGAAATTGACGGTGAAGTAAAAGTGCATGTAAATGTGCCTTCTGCTATACAAAATACCTTAACATGGAATAATGAGTTAGAGTCAATTAGTTTACGCGCCAAATTTAGCGGAGGTCAAAAGCGCGGCTGGTCTTCTATTAAATTAACATCAGAATGCCAGTTGGAAAGCAGATAATAAACAATGTCCTATGACCAATAACCACTTTTGTTTTTTCTATCTTTTATGAGGGAATATTATAAATGATTCCAAAAGAAAGGTTGGGGCAAATGGACAAGATGTCAAAAGAGTCTAGAAGCAATGTTATGAAATCCATTAAATCAGTTTCCCAATTAGAAAATCTGGTTGCAAGTGCATTGTGGAATCGGCGCTATCGGTTCCGAAGAAACACCAAAAGCCTTTTTGGGAAACCAGATTTGTCTATAAAAAAGTATAAGGTTGTTATTTTTATCGATTCTTGTTTCTGGCATTTCTGCCCTGTTCACGGCAGGATCCCTAAAAGCAATACAGATTATTGGAATGCTAAATATATAAAAAATAAAACCCGAGATGAAGAAGTCAACACATTTTATAAGGAGAATAATTGGAATATACTTCGTGTATGGGAACATGAATTCAAGGAAGATTTTGATTTTACCATTGACACGATAGCTAATTTTATTGAACAATCTAAGAGAAAATAAAGAGAAAAATTAGATTAAAAGAAATTTCTTGTGAAATGTTTACAACAAATCCATCTTATATTATGACTTCGCTTTCCTCCATTAAATCAATGGCTAGCATGCTTCTAATTTAATTCAATTTCCCAATTAACAGAATAACACAAAATAACCATTAAATAATAATGTAAACATATAAGAAAATCATTATATTAAAGACACTGGCGCTGGCCTTTTGAATTGAAATTTGATAAGATATCATAAGAGGTGCAACAGGAGGTTGTTTAAGATATGACTTTAAAAATAGATATCAAAGGAAGAGGCAAATATAAGCCGGCGTCTGATTATTCTATAGATGATGTAAAGAATGTACTAATGGAGAAGATCTTTGAGGAATCTTCAAGAATTATTAATTCTGATGATGATCTAGAAATCATTGAAAAGGTTGATTTTCGCACTGATAAAATAAATGTGCTTAGCCTGTTTTCGGGTTGCGGCGGTCTCGACCTTGGATTTGAGTTAGCAGGATTGGCAGCAGTAGTCGGTGAAGAAGCAGCTATGGAAGCATTTAAAGATAAAGACAGATTTAATGAACTAAGGAATAAAAGCATCTTTCATACTATTTATACAAATGACTTGTTTAAAGAAGCCAATCAAACATACAAAACAAATTTTCCTGGTCATGTTATCCAGCACGAAAAGGATATAAGACAAGTTAAATATTTCCCAAAATGCAATCTTATCCTTGGAGGATTCCCTTGCCCTGGATTTAGTGAAGCTGGTCCACGTTTGATAGATGACGATCGTAACTTTTTATATTTACATTTTATTAGAAGCCTGATACAGGCACAGCCGGAAATATTTGTAGCAGAGAATGTTAAAGGCATGATGACTCTTGGAAAAGGCGAGGTTTTAAATCAGATTATCGAAGATTTTGCTTCAGCTGGCTATAGGGTTCAGTTTAAGCTATTAAATGCAAGGGACTATGGAGTTCCGCAACTCAGAGAGCGTGTTATAATTGTTGGCGTCAGAAAAGACATTAGCTTCAATTACAAATATCCATCTCCAACCCATGGTGAAGAAATGGGCCTAAAGCCATTCAAAACGCTGAGAGATTCTATAGGAGATTTAGTGACTGATCCAGGACCGTACTATACCGGGTCATATTCTTCTATTTATATGTCTCGTAACAGAAAGAAAAGCTGGGACGAGCAAAGCTTTACCATCCAAGCTTCAGGGAGACAGGCCCCCCTCCATCCAGGCGGCTCACCTATGGAAAAGATAGGGAAAGATAAGTGGGTTTTCCCTGATGGGGAAGAAAACCATAGAAGGTTGTCTGTAAAGGAAATTGCCAGGGTGCAAACTTTCCCAGATTGGTTTCAATTTAGTCAAGGAACAAACAGCCAGACTTCAATTAACAATAGACTAGACAAACAATACAAGCAAATAGGGAATGCTGTGCCAGTTTTGCTGGCTAAGGCAGTTGCTTCTCCTATTGCAAATTGGGCCATAAATTATCTCGAAAGCTCTCCAAATAATAAAATAAAGAACGAGAACGCAAGCTTTCAATTAGGACTTTTTTAAGTATCAAAACAAGTTAAATTGAATTGCTTTCCTTAATTAACTAGCCATCCCTAGCAAAATAAGATGGCTAGTTTTTTGTTGTAAAGCTAGCTTTTGACAAGAAGGAGAACACTACTTAAATATGTTTACAGAATGTATTGCCAAAAAGGGATGGGCTCTTATACTCCTCACTAATACATATGAAATTTTAAAAGAGCCCTTCAGGAATTTGTGAAAGGCTCTTTAACCATTAATTAATATTTACATTTCTCTTCAGCACAGCCACACACTCCACATGATTCGTATGCGGAAACATATCCACAGGCTGCACTTCGCGCGTCGCATACCCGCCATCCTCAAGCACCCGCAGGTCTCTCGCAAGCGTGCCAGGATTACAGGACACGTACACCACCCGCTTCGGTTTCATCTCCACAATCGTCCGCAGGAGGGCTTCGTCGCAGCCTTTTCTTGGCGGGTCGACGACTAGCGTATCTGCTGTGATGCCTTCTTCGTACCACTTCGGAATTACGGTTTCCGCTTCTCCGACCGCGAACTCAGCGTTTGTGATGCCGTTGAGCTCGGCATTTCGTTTGGCGTCTTCAATCGCTTCCGGCACAATCTCTACACCGTACACTTTTTTCGCCTGCTTTGCCAGGAAGAGAGAAATCGTTCCGATGCCGCAGTAGGCATCAATGACGGTTTCTTCGCCTTTCAGCTCCGCATACTCAAGCGCTTTGTCATAGAGCACTTTTGTCTGCTCTGGATTGACCTGGTAGAACGATCTGGCGGAGATGGCGAATTTGACATCTCCGATGAGGTCGTAGATGTATTCTTCGCCCCAGATGACGTTTGTTTCGTTTCCGAAGATGACGTTTGTTTTGTTCGGGTTGATGTTTTGCACGATGGATTTCACGTGCGGGAACGCTTCTGTGATGTCTTCAATGATCTTCGCTTTGTGCGGGAAGTCGTTTGTTCTTGTGATGAAGACGATCATCATTTCGCCCGTAACGACGCCGTATCTGACCATAATGTGGCGGAGCCAGCCTTTATGGCGTTCTTCGTTATAGGCTTTGACACCGTATTTGGCGCAAATGTCTTTGACGGCTTGGACGGCTTCGTCATTTTTGGATTGCTGGATCAGGCAGGCGCTCATATCGATGATGTCATGGCTTCTTTGCTGATAGAATCCGGCGACGAGTCCGCCTTCTCGTTCTCCTACCGGCACCTGTGCTTTGTTTCTGTAGTTCCAAGGGTCTTCCATGCCAAGTGTCGGGTGGACGGTGACGTTGGACAGGTCCAGCTTGCCGATCCGTTCTAATACGTCTTTGACTTGTTTCTGTTTAAACAAGAGCTGGCCTTCGTAGGTCATGTGCTGAAGCTGGCAGCCTCCGCATTGCTTGTAGATCGGGCAAGGAGCAACTGTTCTGTGCGGGCTTTCTTTTTTCATCCCGATCAAGCGGCCGAAAGCGAAGCCTTTTTTGACACGCGTGACTTTGATTTGGGCTTTTTCCTCCGGCAGGGCGTTTGGGACAAAGATTGGGAAACCTTCAACCTTGGCAACACCCGCTCCTTCGTGCGTCAAATCTTCAAATGTCACGTCGTAGTATTCATTTTTTTCTACTGGGGGTTTCATTTTCATCTATAATCACCTCTAGTTTTAAGCGAAAGAAAAACTTGGCCTATTCAAGCCAAGTTTTTAGTCATCCAGCTGTTCCGCTTTCTCCTTCGGCATGACGACGTGAATGTGCCGGTACAGATTCACGAATTCGCCTGGCAGCATGCCGCCATACTCGCCATCCAGGTTCAGCTGCATCTTTTCTGATACATTGACTTTCACGCGGTTCGCTTTTGTATAAATAATGTGCTGGTCGTTGATGTGTTCGCCGCGGAGCGCCATCGTTGCGACCCTGATAAATTCAGCAAGGTTTGCTTTCTTGAGTATCATCAAATCAAACATGCCGTCATTCAGGCTGGAATCCGGCGCGAGCTTTTCGAACCCGCCGACGGAATTTGTCAGCGTGACCAAAAACAGCATGATTTCACCTTGAAACAGCTTGCCGTCATATTCAATCTCGACTTCTGTCGGACGAAGTGAAGGCAGCATTTCCATTCCCTTTAAATAATAAGCAAGCTGGCCGAGCATCGTTTTCAGTTTGCTTGGCACATCGTACGTCAGCTCCGTCAGGCGGCCTCCGCCGGCGATATTGATAAAATATTGCCCGTTCACCTGTCCGATATCAATCGGGCGGGCAACGCCGTTAATCACCGTATCCGCCGCTTTTAAAATATCTTCGCGCGGAATATTGAGCGCTCTGGCGAAGTCGTTCGTTGTGCCGACTGGAATGACACCGAGCGTCGGACGGTTGTCTAAAGGCGCAAGCCCGTTGACGACCTCATTAATCGTTCCGTCTCCGCCTGCTGCAACGATTAAGTCAAACTCACGCAATGCCGCTTCCTTGGCGGCGTGCGTTGCGTCTCCTGCGCATGTTGTAGCATGGGTAGAGGTTTCATATCCGGCTTGTTCAAATTTTTGCAGGACCTGGGCAAGTTGCTTTTTAAAGATCTCCCGTCCTGAAGTCGGATTGTATATTATGCGTGCACGTTTCATTATCTCATCATCCTACTTAAGAGTATCCGATCCATTTTTACACTAACAACCTTTAATTATACTATGAGTTAAAAAAATCGCAACAAAATGTACATAATCTTACAGGTGAAAACGCACAAAAGCCTCAGCAAAGCTGAGGCTCCAGCATGTCGGGCTAACCATCGCATTCGTTGTCAATCCTGAGCGTTGGTGTTCACATTCTCAAAGGAGCGCCGTTGTCATCACATCTTATGAAAGTGTGCTGCTGCTCGGCTTTCCTAGATTTCAAAGGTTTTCAACCATGCTGAAAAAAATCCTAAAACGAAAACCGTTTTAGGATTTTGTCAACATAATATAAAGCCTCAGCAAAGCTGAGGCTTTATCACTTTTACTCTTCTTCCGTTCCCGGTTTTTTCTTGCGGAACTTCGCCAATACTTCGTATACGATTGGCACAATCAAGAGCGTCAGAAGCGTTGAACTGATTAAACCGCCGATAACCGTGACGCCGAGTCCTTTAGAAATGACTTGGCTTCCGCCTTCGAAGCCGAGCGCTAACGGAATCAAGGCGCCGATTGTCGCGATGGCTGTCATCAGGATCGGACGGAGTCGTGTAGAGCCGGCTTCTAGGAGCGCTTCTCTCGTAGACAGTCCTTCCGCTTCCTTATGAATGACGCGGTCAATTAAGACAATCGCATTCGTGACAACGATACCGATCAGCATGAGCATACCAATCATCGCGTTCAGACTGATCGTTTCACCTGATACATAAAGTCCGACCAGGGCGCCGATGACTGTGAACGGCAATGAGAACAGAATCGCAAATGGCGCTAGTGCTCCGCCGAAAGTAATTACGAGCACGAGGTAGACGATTGCGATTGCTGCCAGCATCGCCAAACCTAGCTTCGTGAAGGAGTCAGCGATATCTGCTGATACGCCGCCTGTATCGATCGAAACGTTATCAGGAAGGTCAAGCTTATCAATTTTCTTCTGGACATCAACTGATACAGCTGTGACGTTGTCTGTTGTCACTTCACCTGTGACATCCGCATACACTTTTCCATCACGTTTTGAAACAGTATCAGATGTTGATCCTTCTTTCACTTTTGCGACATCGCCGATTTTGACTTGCTGGCCAGTCGGAGAAGTGATCTTTTTGTTTTCTAAATCTTTCACACTCTTATACTCGTCTTTTTCTGTCTTAATGTTCACATCAAGCTCTTTGCCGTCTTTTTTCACGGTTGTGAGCGGTTCTTGTGATGTTTGTGTCATTAAGGCTTGAGAAATGTGAGACGCGGTTAAACCGAGTTTGCTTAATTTTTCTTGGTCAGCGATAAATGTGTATTCATCATATGTGCTGGAAAGGCCTGTGCTTACATTTTTCAGATCCTTTTCATCTTTCATGATTTTTTCAATATCTTTGACCGTGTCTTTAATGTCGCTTTCTGAATTGCCATACACATAGTATGTTAATTCATTGTTGTTGCCTGAAGAACTGAAGTCCTGTGACTTCCATTCTCCGCGATCTGACTGATCTTTAATTTTCTTCAGCACGTTTTCTTTTTCTTTATCAAAATCAGGCGTGTCGCTTTCATATTTGATATAGAATAACGCACCGTTTGAATCTCCCCCGGCAAGCGGGCTGCCAGAGCCTAATGAATACTGAACCGTATCGACATGCTTGCGGTCAAGCAGAATTTTTTCCGCTCTTTCAGCTTCAGCTTTGGCTTCTTTTTTCGTTTCACCCGGTTCAGGGCTGTATGTGAGCTGCATTGTTTTTTCTTCTTCGGACGGCAGGTAGCTGGCACCGATTAACGGTACAAGGAACAAGCTTCCAAGCAGCATCAAAACGGCGATGATAGACGTGATCCACTTGTGGCTCAGCGCCCAGTTCAGAACTTTTTTATAGAAGCCTGCCAGTCTGCTAGGTTTATGTTCTTTCGCTTTGATCGGTGCGCCCATTAAGGATTTTTTGAACAGGCTGTGCGCGAGCATTGGCACAAGCGTGATTGAAATCAATAGGGATGCGGCAAGCGCAAATACGATCGTTAAGGCAAACGGAATAAACAATTCACCGATTTGTCCGCCTACAAGTGCAAGCGGCAGAAATACCGCGATTGTCACAATCGTCGATGACATGATCGGTTTAAACATTTCCTTCGTCGCTTCACGAACCAAGGCTTTTCCGCGGAGCGGCTCATCTTTGAGTCTCATGCGGCGGTAAATATTCTCAATAACAACAATGGAATCATCGACCACACGTCCGATGGCCACGGTCATCGCACCGAGCGTCATGATATTCAGTGTGATATCAAGCTGGTTCAGTACAAGAAGCGCGATCAGCAATGATAACGGAATAGAAATAATCGAAATTAATGTTGATTTGATATCTCTTAAGAATAAGAGAATAATCACAATCGCGAAAATCGCACCGAAAATGGCTTTGCTTAACATGGTTTCAACTGACTGTGTGATTGGCTCGGCCATGTCAAGTGTTGCGCTGTAGTCGAAGCCTTTATGGTCTTCTTTGAACTGCTTGAGCTCATCTTTGACATTGTCAGCAACCTCTACTGTATTCGCATCGTTGGCTTTGACGACATTGATGCCGATGCTGTCTTTGCCATTTGTGCGTGAAACAGATTCAGCTTTTTTCACATCTTTTATTGTGGCAATATCAGAAAGCTTGACCGTCGGCACGTCTAAGCTTGCGCTTTGCTGCGCCTGGGCTGCCGCTTGTGCGCTCTGCGCCGCTGCTTGAGATGCTGCTCCGCCTGCACTTGAAGCAGATGCCATCGGAATTCTCATATTCTTCAAATCTTTAATGGTTTCAATATCGCCGCTGACGACGACAGACTTTTCTTCATTTCCGAATGTGTACAATCCAAGCGGAGTAGTCACATCTGAACCTTGAATCACTTGCTTGACTGTATCTTCATCAAGTCCGTATTCTTTCAGTTTGTCTTCTTTAAAAGAGAATTCAACCTCTTCAACCTGCTGGCCTGATACTTGGACGGAAGCAACGCCTTCTATCCCTTCAAGCTTCGTAACGAGGCTATCCTCCACTTTTTTCGTCAGCTCTTGCAGATTATCTTTGTCACTGGACACGCTGAGCGTCAGAATCGGGAAGGAGTTCAAGCTGTAGCGTGAAATTTCCGAATCTTTCGCGTCATCAGGCAGGCTGACGTTTTCTAATGCCTCAGCCGCTTCTGTTTTGGCTTTGTCCATATCTTTCTCATAGTCATATTCAATCATGACCGACGATGCATTTTCATAGGAGGTCGAAGTCACAACACTGACCCCGTCCAAATTCTGCACCGCTTGTTCAACCGGTTTGGTCACCTCATCAGCCACTTGGCTTGGCGTCGCGCCCGGATATGTAGTGCTGATCGTCAAGTAAGGCATGTTGACATCAGGAATGGATTCTTGCTTCATATTCATACCCGCATACAATCCGGCTGCCGTTACAATAATCGTCATCAGCCATACGGCGAATTTGTTTTTCAGAACGAAATTAATAACGTGATTCATCATATCCTCCATTACATTTTTTATTGACTGACTGGTCATTCTATATAATACTAAACGTTATATTGCAACAACGTCAACTCATATACCAGAAAATTTTACTAAATTTTTCAAGGATTAAGGGGAAGCACGTCATGAATGAAAAAAAAGAGAAAATCATAAAAACCAGCATTCATTTGTTTGCGAAAAAAGGATTCGCCTCTACGACGATCCAGGAAATCGCCAGTGAATGCGGCATCTCTAAAGGCGCTTTTTATTTGCACTTCAAATCAAAAGAAGCGCTGCTGTTATCCGCCTGTGAATATTATATCGGCATGTCTATGAAAAAAATGAAAAAGATAGAAGAGGATCTCGCCGAAAAACCGCCTAAGGAAGTGCTGAAAAAGCAAATTGGCGCCCAATTTGAAGATTTCCGCGATCATAAGGATTTTATCGTTCTTTTGCTTACTGAAAATATCATTCCGGAGAACCAAGAAATCAAGCAGTACTTTTACAAAGTAACCGCGGAGACGGATAAACTGTACCGGAGCGCCTTGCTGGCATCCTATGGCAAAGAGATCGAGCGGTACGTCGCGGACCTCTCCATCATGGCAAGAGGCATTGTGCATTCCTATATGAATGTCATGGTCTTTAACGGAGAGCTAAGCATCGATGCGGAAGAAATCTCAGCCTTTTTGATCGAAAGACTAGATGACCTTGTACAAGGACTCATCCATTCAACCCTCAATCCGATTGTGCCAAAAGACATTTTCAGATTGATGCCGGCCGGCAAAGAACAGCTGCTTGAGGACATTCGGAAAGTGAAAGAAAACAGCACACTGCCCGAGGATATCGCCGTGTCGCTTGATGTCATCGCGGAAGAATTGTCTCAGGATAAACCGCGCAAGCCGATTATGAAAGGCATGCTGTCCAATTTGACCGGGACCAATGACAAAGAAGTTGAAGAGCTTCGGGCTCTGATCTCTGTCTTCATCTCGATTTGAACATAAAAAAGCAGCCCCCTCTCTAAAGAGGCGGGCTGCTTTTTAATTAGCGTTTTTTAATTTCTTCAAGCAGGATTTTGTTAACCATCGGCGGGTTGGCTTGTCCTTTGGACGCTTTCATAATCTGTCCGACAAGGAAGCCAATCGCACGGTCTTTCCCGTTTTTAAAGTCGTCGATTGATTGAGGATTGCTGTCAAGCGCCTCTGTGACAAGCTTCAGAAGCACGCCTTCGTCAGAAATCTGAACGAGGCCTTTCTCTTTGACAATCTTCTCAGCGTCGCCGCCTTTTTCAATCAATTCTTTAAACACTTTCTTCGCGATCTTAGAAGAAATGGTTCCTTTTTCAATCAATTTGATCATGCCGGCAAGGCCTTCAGGTGTCAGCGCCACGTCAGCAAGCTCTTTTTGCTCAGCGTTCAGATAAGCTGATACTTCACCCATCAGCCAGTTAGACGCTTGTTTGGCTTCAGCGCCTTTTTGAACGGTTTCTTCAAAGAAATCAGCCATTTCTTTCGTCAGCGTCAGAACCATCGCGTCATACGCAGGCAAACCAAGCTCATCGATGTAACGCTTGCGGCGCTCATCCGGAAGTTCAGGAATGCTTGCTTTCACGCGTTCCTTCCATTCGTCATCAATGTAGAGCTCGACAAGGTCTGGCTCCGGGAAGTAACGGTAATCGTCCGATCCCTCTTTGACACGCATGAGAATGGTTTTCTTCGTTGCTTCGTCGTAACGGCGTGTTTCCTGCTGAATGACGCCGCCCGAGAGAAGAACCTGCTCTTGTCGTTTTTCTTCATGCTCAAGGCCTTTTTGAACAAACGCAAAGGAGTTCAAGTTTTTCAATTCTGTTTTTGTGCCGAATTCCTCTCGGCCGATCGGACGAAGAGAGATATTGGCGTCACAGCGAAGCGAACCTTCTTCCATTTTACAGTCAGAAACACCTGTGTATTGGATGATGGACTTCAGCTTTTCAAGATACGCGTACGCTTCTTCCGGCGTGCGGATATCCGGCTCTGATACGATCTCAACTAGCGGCGTTCCCTGGCGGTTGTAGTCAACGAGAGAATAGCCGTCGCCTGTATGTGTGAGTTTCCCCGCATCTTCTTCAAGGTGAAGGCGAGTGATGCCGATGCGTTTTGTTTTTCCGCCGACTTCAATTTCGATCCAGCCGTTTTCGCCGATTGGCTTATCAAATTGAGAAATCTGATACGCTTTCGGGTTGTCCGGATAGAAATAGTTTTTGCGGTCAAACTTCGTATCCGTTGCGACTTCACAATTGAGAGCCATGGCGGCTTTCATTGCGAATTCAACGGCTTCTTTGTTCAGAACAGGCAGGACGCCCGGGTATCCGAGGTCAATGACGCTAGTCTGCGTGTTCGCCTCCGCGCCGAATGGCGTTGGAGAGCTTGAGAAAATTTTTGATTTTGTTTTTAACTCAACATGGACTTCAAGTCCGATTACCGTTTCAAAGTTCAATTCTTTTCACCCCTTACAGTTCAGGTTTTGCTTTATGATGGTCTGTCGCTTGTTCAAATGCATGAGCAACGCGGTATACAGTGCTTTCGTTAAAGTGTTTTCCGATGATTTGCAGGCCGAGCGGAAGTCCGTCTGCTAATCCGCATGGCACGCTGATTCCCGGTACGCCGGCAAGGTTGACCGGAATCGTTAAGATATCGTTTGCGTACATTGTGAGCGGATCTTTCGTGTTTTCACCGATTTTAAACGCAGGTGTCGGAGTCGTTGGTCCGACAATGACGTCATATTTCTCAAATACGTCTTCAAAGTCTTTCTTGATCAACGTACGCACTTTTTGCGCCTTTTTGTAGTAGGCATCGTAGTAGCCTGAGCTTAAAGCGAACGTTCCGAGCATGATGCGGCGTTTCACTTCATTTCCGAAACCTTCAGCGCGCGTTTGCTTGTAAAGGTCGATCAGGTTATCCGCGTTGTCTGTGCGGTAGCCGTAGCGGATGCCGTCAAAGCGTGCAAGGTTGGCTGACGCTTCAGATGATGACAGCAGGTAATATGTCGCCAGCGCGTATTTGCTGTGCGGAAGAGACACTTCTTCCCATGTAGCGCCGAGACCTTCGAGAACCTTCAGCGCGGCAAGCACAGATTCTCTCGCTTCTTTGCCGATACCTTCACCAAGGTATTCTTTCGGAACCGCGATTTTCAGTCCTTTGATGTCGCCAGTTAATGAAGAAAGAAAATCAGGCACGTCCACATTTGCGCTCGTTGAGTCCATTTTGTCAGCGCCGGAAATCGCTTGAAGCAAAAATGCATTGTCCTCAACCGTACGGGTAATCGGCCCGATTTGGTCTAATGAAGACGCGAATGCGACCAGCCCATAACGGGATACACGGCCGTATGTAGGCTTTAATCCGACAACGCCGCAGAACGATGCAGGCTGACGGATGGAACCGCCTGTGTCAGATCCAAGAGAAAACGGAACTTCTCCCGCAGCAACCGCAGCCGCTGAACCGCCGCTTGAACCGCCGGGAACCGTATCCAAGTTCCAAGGGTTTTTCGTCAGCTTGTAAGCTGAATTTTCAGTAGATGATCCCATGGCGAATTCGTCCATGTTCAATTTTCCGATTGTGACCGCTTCAGCGTCTTGAAGGCGCTGAACGACAGTAGCATCGTAAATCGGATCAAAGTTCTCGAGAATTTTGCTGGAGCATGTTGTGCGCAGCCCTTTTGTTACAATATTATCTTTTACGCCGATCGGCATACCAAAAAGAAGACCGTGCTCTGAACGGCCGTCAACCGCCTCATCAAGCTCCTTCGCGTACGCGCGCGCTCTTTCTTCATCTAATGCCAAAAAGGCTTGTACCTTATCATCAACCGCTTGGATGCGTTTATAAGATTCGTCAACAAGATCAGAAATCTTAATCTCTTTTTTATGTATGAGCTGTTTTAATTCTGTGATTTTGTGATCAAATAATGACATTCTTGTGTCCCTCCTTTAGTCCAGAATTGATGGCACACGAATATAGCCGTCTTTATGGTCAGGCGCATTTTTCATGACGTCCTCAACCGGAAGACCTTTACCCGCTTCATCTTCTCTCATGACATTTTTCATTTTCAGCACGTGAGTTGTAGGCTCTACATTGTCTGTATTGACCTCATTAAGCTCCTCGGCAAATGAAATGATGCTGTCAAGCTGTTCAGTGAACATTTTTGCTTCTTCTTCAGTAATCGCAAGTCTCGCAAGGTGCGCAACATGCTTTACTTCTTCTATTGAAATTCGTGACATCTGATCCACCTCCACATATTTCTCCGTTAAGTCATATAATACTGATCATATCAAAAACAAGCCCTTCAAAGCAACAAAACGCCATGGAACAGGCTTGGATTTTCAAGACAATACCCTATATATTTTATACTAAAAAGAGACGAAGGAGAAACAAAATATTTTTCTGAATATTTTTACTTTTGTCTATTTATGAAAGCGCTTTATTTCGTATTCCGCTCTAGGTTTACAACTGTATTCCCTACTGTTTTTCCAAGTTTCATCCCTTGAATGACTGGGAATACTTTGTTAGGTTAAGTTAACAAGTGCACCAAACAGGTGACACTTGCGCCAGGCTTAACTGGCACCATCAATTGGAGAGGTGATGTCACATTTATAGAATTGAAGAGAGGGTAAAACGTGAGTATTGAAATTATTATATCGTTAGGAATTTACTTTACTGCCATGCTGTTAATCGGCTGGTACTCGTTTAAGAAAACAACTGATATCAACGATTACATGCTTGGGGGAAGAGGACTCGGACCTTTTGTCACTGCTTTGTCTGCCGGAGCGGCGGATATGAGCGGATGGATGCTGATGGGAATTCCGGGGGCCATGTTTGCCACAGGCTTGTCGACATTATGGCTTGCACTCGGCTTGACAATCGGCGCGTATTCGAATTATCTTCTTTTGGCTCCGCGTCTTAGAGCGTATACAGAAGCGGCGGATGACGCGATTACGATTCCCGATTTCTTTGATAAACGATTCCAGCATTCATCATCCGTGCTGAAAATTGTATCGGCTTTGATCATTATGATCTTTTTCACTTTGTATACGTCTTCTGGTATGGTATCAGGCGGAAGATTATTTGAATCTGCTTTTGGAGCCGATTATACACTTGGACTCCTGCTGACTGCGGGCGTTGTCGTGTTATACACACTGTTTGGCGGTTTCCTTGCTGTCAGTCTGACTGACTTTGTACAGGGTGCGATCATGTTTGCAGCATTAGTGCTTGTGCCGATCGTTGCTTTTACCCAGCTGGGCGGCGTCTCTCCTGCTTTACATGAGATTTCAGCCGTGGACCCGAAGCTATTGGATATTTTTAAAGGCGCGAGCGTCATTAGCATTATTTCTTATTTGGCTTGGGGCTTAGGCTACTATGGCCAGCCTCATATCATCATCCGTTTTATGGCGATTAAGCATATCAAAGATTTAAAACCCGCGCGCAGAATCGGGATGAGCTGGATGGTAATCTCCATCCTCGGTTCAACTGCAACGGGTTTGGTCGGTGTGGCTTACGCACATAAATTCGGAGTTGTTGTAAGCGATCCTGAAACGATTTTCATTATTTTTTCTAAAATATTGTTCCATCCCTTGATTACGGGATTTTTGCTGTCTGCTATTTTAGCAGCGATTATGAGTTCGATCTCTTCTCAGCTTCTGGTCACAGCGAGTGCTATGACAGAGGATTTATACCGGACATTTTTCAGACGTGAAGCATCAGATAAAGAACTAGTCATGACCGGCCGGCTGTCAGTGCTCATTATCGCGGTCATTGCGATTCTGATGTCCTTGAATCCGAGCAGCACGATTTTAGATTTGGTTGGTTATGCGTGGGCCGGATTCGGTTCTGCTTTCGGGCCTGCGATTCTTCTGAGCCTGTATTGGAAACGGATGACTGAATGGGGCGCCCTATCAGCCATGGTTGTCGGAGCTGCGACAGTATTAATTTGGATTACAACTGGTTTAGCTGACTCTACAGGCCTCTATGAAATGATTCCAGGGTTTTTCCTGAGTATGATTGCGGGTATTATTGGAAGCTTGATCACGAAACGTCCTGCAAAAGCTTCTTACCGATTATTCGGCGTCATGGAAAAGCTGTTAAAACGCAAAAAGTAAGCAAAAAGCCATCAAGCGCCGCTTGGTGGCTTTTGTGCTCTTGTTTTGCTATAAATACTGTGAGAAAATCATATTTATTTAAAAACACCTTAGAGAAGGGGGAAGTTGCTGTTGAGCTGGTATATTGATCCTGACATTTTATTAAAATTGGGCATTGCCACATTGATTGGCATGGTCATTGGACTTGAGCGTGAATTAAAAAATAAGCCGCTCGGATTAAAAACCTGTATCGTTATCGCCGTCAGCTCATGCATGCTGACGATCGTCAGTATTAATGCGGCATATCAATTCCCTAAATACTACCGCATCATGATGGACCCGCTGCGTCTGCCGGCACAAATCATCTCAGGCGTCGGATTTATCGGAGCCGGTGTCATCTTGCGGAAAAGCAACGACGTCATATCCGGCCTGACAACATCGGCTATGATCTGGGGGGCGGCGGGGCTTGGGCTCGCAACCGGAGCGGGGTTTTATAAAGAAGCCTTTGCCAGTCTTCTGTTCATCCTGATCAGTGTTGAATTTTTACCATGGGCGGTTAGAAAAATCGGACCGGACCGCCTTCAGGAAAAAGATATCCGCATCAGAATGTCGCTTTCGGATAAAGACAAAATGACAGAGATTTTAAAAGAAATGAAAAGAAAAGATATCAAAATACATTCCGTCCGGATCGACGACCTGGGCGAAAAGGAATTTCCGATTATGGAAGTGAAGGTCCGCGTCCATAAAAACAGGTACACGACCGACGTCTACTATGACATTAAAAACATTGAAGGCGTAGTCGGCGTAAAATGTGATACATTATAAAAGCCAATGGGGAGAATTTCAGTCCCATTGGCTTTTTCCATCTACACCAGTGCAGAAAAATCAAATGTGGTAATCGGTGTGCCATTCTCTATATCTCTTCTGAAACCGGCCAGCATTTCTTTTTCTTCTTCTCCGATAGCCTGAAGGTCAAACATTTGATGCAGCAATCCGTAAATCAACATGTGGCGAAGGCGGAGGAAGTCAGGGATCGTTTTCAGCCACATAGGATCAAGTTCATTTTCCTCCCAGTACCCTTTCATAAAGTGCGTCATAAATTCTTGTGTAAACGCTGCTTTATCTTCATATGGCACAACCGGGTACCACAGTACATTGTAGAGAAGGATGCTGATATCGTTAATAAACCAATTGTAGCCGATATCATCAAAATCAAATGCTATGATTTTGCCATGATCCCAATGAAAATTGCCATGATGCAAATCCGCATGCACCAAGCCGTAGCTGTCCCGGCTTTTCGGCAGCCGCCGCAGTTCATTCATCAGCGAATCAGCCTGCTGAAACACCTTTGTCTGATCTTCTGGGACATACGTTCTTAGCTTTAATTGCTCCTCTTCATCCCACTCCTGTCTTTTAAAAGCGGGATTGCCCAGTTTGTAGCTTTTTGTCAGGCTGTGCATCTTGCCTGTGTATCTGCCAAGCTTATAAAATAGTATTTCATTCCAGTCCGATTCATCCACTTTTTGCCCTGGGGCTTTCTCATATACTCTCAACAAAAATGACCCGCCATTTCCGTCCGGCGCTTCTTCGACATATGTTCCGTTCAGCGACGGGAGCGGTTTGGCAACTGTTAGCCCGTTTTTTGCAAGGTAACGAAGCCATTCCATCTCTCCCATCATGTAATCAGAAGATCTCCGAATCGTATGGGTGATCTTTAAAATATATGATTGATTGTCTTTCATACACTCATATACATAGTTTTCCGCATCAGCCAGAAAACGCATCTGGCTTTTTGAAAAACCGTATCTCATCGCAGCCTCTGCCAACACCTGATCTTCTTGAAATATGTTTTTGATTTCTTTATGCACGTTTAACTTCCTTTCCTTATGATCGATTTAATAGAATTGTTTTTCATACGAGTTCCAGCATCAACATACCTCCCCTTGATTTGTGTTTGGCAGAAGCAAAACTTTCTTTTGTTTCCTTTTCCTGTTAATCATAACACAAAAAAACCCTTGTGCCATATTCGCACAAGGGCTCCGTTTTGTTTATCAGTCGTAAATGTGAACAGTCGGCTCTTTATCTCCTGCATTGCGGATAATGACCGCTTCCTGTCCATCGGAAGACGTGATATTCACTTCGAGATTAAGTGAGCTCTTAGCGTAGTAATCCATCACTTCACCCGTTAAAAACTGGGTAAACGCGACGACTTCACTTTTTCCATAGAATTGCATTGGAATGTCGATCTTCATTTTCGTCATTTCATTATTTTCATACAACGCTGTCCCTACAACGCCTGTGTAGTTCGGGAAATACTCTTCGATTGAATTTTTGAACCGCTTAAAGACTTCGGTGTCATCCGGGTATTTTTCTGCTGTGCTTGTATCCGCCGGATAGAAAACATAAGTTTCATTGATGTCATCCCAATTTGAGATGTCCGCGGAGCCTGCTTTGACTTCTGTTTTGGCTAAGAAGTTCCCCGGCACAATCGATGTTTTTGACGCCTGCTTGTAAAGCGCGATGGTGATCGGCACATTCTTCAGGTTATCTTTTTTACGGAGGCGGTTAATGACCTCCTGAGCGATTTTTTCTCCCTGTTTGCGGAGCGTGCTGTCCTTAATCTCCACCTCTTTTTGAGGGTCGCCTATTTTTTCACGATAGTAATACACAGAGTTCAAGGCCAGCCCGATCATCACGCCGCCAAGCTGAATGGAATTTTTGTCTTTTCTGACTAAATAATCGTGTTCCAGCATGGATGCTAAATAAACCGGGCTGCTTTCGTTTTTCTCTTCTGTTGAACCGGAGCTTGGAAGCGCTGGGTTCAAGCCTTCATTTTTGAAGTTTTCATCCTTTTTTTGGGCTTTTTTTAGATCAGAACCTGTTTTTTTCCGTGCAAGCCAGCTTAATACGGTATCTTCATCTAAATATTGCCCTTCTTGGAACAGATAGTCTTCAGTTGAGAAAGAATCTTGGGCAAGACGCATCAGCCCTGTTTCAAACTCATCAATATCCAATCTTGTATTCAGCTGTTCCGTCGTCAAACCGCGCGCTTTTCCCGCCTTAAACGGCAGCACCATTTTGTAATAGGAATCAGAGATGTTATATTTCGGAACAAT
Organism: Bacillus sp. MSP13; assembly: GCF_000815295.1. Lineage (NCBI taxonomy): Bacteria > Bacillati > Bacillota > Bacilli > Caryophanales > Bacillaceae > Bacillus > Bacillus sp. MSP13. Next base: position 80,544 of record NZ_JXAQ01000014.1, on the reverse strand, counting down.
CGCTTTTTCTGACGATTTCGCCGTCTTTTGCGTGATCTCTTCCTCCTTCTCCCCCCCAAAACCTGACGAGCAGGCAGACAGCATTAACACTGCCGCAGTTGCCGCCATTGCCAACGTCTTTTTCAATAGAAAACACTCCTCTTATTTCTTTAGCTCTCCGATTAACTGTTCTTCATTCCACACTTCGATGTCCAGCTCTTGCGCTTTTGTCAGCTTGCTTCCAGCCGCTTCTCCGGCGATGACCAAGTCTGTGTTTTTGCTGACGCTTCCAGTCAGCTTTCCGCCGAGCGCTTCAATTTGCGCTTTGGCTTCGTTTCTAGACAGTTCTTCCAGTTTTCCTGTCAGGACAATTGTTTTACCGGCAAAGTAAGAATCGCTTTCTTCTGCTTTTACTTTTTTCGGGCCTTTGTAGAGTGTATTGACGCCCAGCTCCTGTAGTTCATTCAAGAGATCGAGCATTTCTTCTTTATGAAAATAAGTGATGACCGCGTCAGCCATTTTTTCACCGATTTCATCGATCGCAAGAAGCTCCTCTAAAGAGGCGTTTCTCAGGTTCTCCAGACTTTCAAAATGCATGGCGAGCGTCTTTGCGGCCTTTGAACCGATAAAACGGATGCCGAGTCCGAATAGCAAGCGCTCTAACGAATTTTCCTTTGATGTTTGGATGGAGCTGATCAGGTTTTCAGTGGACTTTTCTCCCATTCGTTCGAGCTGGATGACCTGTTCCTTCGTGAGCTTATACAAATCCGCCACATTGCGGACAAGGTTCTCCTCAAACAGCTGTGTGATCACTCGTTCGCCGAGCCCGTCAATGTTCATGGCATTGCGGGAAACAAAATGGATCAGCCCTTCCCGGATTTGCGCCGGGCATTCAGGATTAATGCAGCGAAGCGCCACTTCTCCTTCGATCCGGACGAGCTCGCTCCCGCATTCAGGACATTCCGTCGGCATGCTGAATTCCTTTTCCTCTCCTGTGCGCTGTTCAACAAGGACGTTCACGACTTCCGGAATGATATCGCCCGCTTTTTTGACAACGACCTTATCCAAGATTCGAATGTCCTTCTCTTTAATTAAATCTTCGTTATGAAGGGATGCTCTTGAGACCGTTGTGCCGGCAACTTTTACCGGCTCGAGAACCGCGGTCGGCGTAATGACACCTGTTCTGCCGACATTTAATTCGATATCGAGAAGCTTTGTCACGACCTCTTCAGCAGGAAACTTATACGCGATGGCCCAGCGCGGGCTTTTCGCCGTAAAACCGAGCTCCTCCTGCTGGTCAAGAGAATCTACCTTAATCACGATGCCGTCAATTTCATACGGGAGGTCAGCGCGCTTAGCCTGAAACTCATCGATCAGCGCTATGACTTCTTCTATGCTGCCGCATTTTTTTCGTTCCTGATTCGTCTTAAATCCGATTTCATCGAGAAAATCTAGTCCCTGGCTTTGCGTCCCCACCCCAATTTCGTCAAGCTCCGCTATACTGTAGACGAAGATATCGAGGTTTCGTTTCGCCGCAATTTTCGGATCGAGCTGTCTGAGTGATCCCGCGGCGGCATTTCGCGGATTGGCGAACGGTTCTTCTTCGTTTTTGATCCGTTCCTCATTGAGCGCTTCAAACGAAGGCTTTGGCATATACGCCTCGCCGCGCACTTCGATGGACAAATCACGTTTCATTTTGAGCGGAATATTGCGGATCGTCTTTAGATTCTCCGTAATATCCTCTCCCGTCGTGCCGTCACCTCTTGTGGCTCCTCTGACAAAATAGCCGTCTTCATAACGGAGAGAAACAGCAAGACCGTCTATTTTCAGCTCCACATTATACGCCACATCGTCACCGACTGCCTGGCGCACGCGGCGGTCGAAATCACGGAGATCATCAGCATTAAAGGCGTTGCCCAAACTGAGCATCGGCGTGCCGTGAGTGACTTTCTGAAACGCTTCAAGCACGGCTCCGCCGACACGCTGCGTAGGAGAGTCAGGCGTTCTGAGGGCTGGATGCTCCTCCTCGATCGCAATCAGCTCCTGCATCAATCTGTCGTATTCGGCATCAGGGACGCTCGGTTCATCTAAGGTGTAATATTCATAGCTATACTTGTTGATGGTGCGGCGCAGTTCTTCTGCCCGCTGCTTCGCTGTTTCTTTGTCCATCTGCTTCTTCCTTTCCTCTTCAATTACTGCTTTTCAATAGGCGCGAATGCCGCTAACAGGCGTTTTACACCGACAGGGCTCGGGAAGGCAATATCCAGCTCCGTCCCTTCTCCTTCGCCTTTCACACTGACGACAGTTCCTGTTCCCCATTTCTTATGGCCGGCCTTATCTCCAACAGCCCAGTTTAAAGTGTCTCCGCCTGTTTTGCTGGCGTAGGAAACCGGACGTGAAACAGGGCCGCGTCTCGGCTGCATTTTTCTCGCGGACGGCGCTCTCGTTTCTTTTTTCTCATTTAGGTTTTCCAATAAATCATCCGGTATTTCAGCAATAAAGCGAGATTCCGGATTCATATTTGTTCGGCCAAACAAGGTGCGCATTTTGGCGTTGGTCAGATAAAGCTCCTGCTCCGCCCTTGTAATCCCAACGTAAGCAAGACGGCGCTCTTCCTCCATTTCCGCTTCCTCCATGAGAGAACGGCTGTGCGGGAAGACGCCTTCTTCAAGCCCCATCAAGAAAACAACCGGAAACTCCAGTCCTTTCGCGGCGTGCAGTGTCATCAGGGTGATGGCATCCTTGCCGCCCGACTCTTCCTCCTTCTGGTCAAGCTGATCGATATCTGCTATCAGGGCCAAGTCTGTCAGAAACGCAACGAGTGTCTTATCTTCGCTCTTCTGTTCAAAGTTTTTCGTGACAGACAGGAACTCGTCGATGTTTTCTAAACGGCTTTGGGCTTCGATTGATTTCTCAGCCTTCAGCATTTCTCTGTATTCCGTCTTATCAAGAATTTCTTCTGTCAGCTCTGTAATGGACAAGTAGTCCTGCATATTAGTCAGGTTCTCAATCATCTGCCTGAAGCTGTCGAGCGCGTTGGCCGCCTTGGCGCTGACGCCGATAAAATCAACCTGCTGAATCGCTTGGAAAAAGGACAAGCCGTTCATCGCCGCATACGAAGCGATTTTTTCAAGTGATGTCGCGCCGACTCCGCGCTTTGGCACATTGACAATTCGCGTGAAACTGATATCGTCATCCGGATTGGATACGAGGCGCAGGTACGCGAGAATGTCTTTAATTTCTTTTCTGTCATAGAACTTTGTGCCGCCGACAATGTTATAGTTCAAGCCCGCTTTAAGAAGCGTCTCCTCAATCACACGGGACTGTGCGTTTGTCCGGTACAAAATGGCGATATCCGACAGCTTCCGCTTGCCTGAGCTGTGAAGCTGATAAATTTTACCGGCTACAAACTGTCCTTCGCCGAACTCGTTATCTCCGCGGTAGTAAGAAATTTTGACGCCATCATCGTTTTCCGTCCACAGATTTTTCGGTTTGCGGTTCGAGTTGTTTTTGATGACCTCGTTAGCGGCACTCAGAATCCGTTTTGTTGACCGGTAGTTTTGTTCAAGCAAAATCACGCTTGCGTTCGGATAATCTTTTTCAAACGAAAGGATGTTGGCGATATCCGCGCCGCGCCATCTGTAAATCGACTGGTCAGAGTCCCCGACCACGCAAAGGTTCTCAAAACGCTCCGCAAGCTGCTTTACGAGCATGTATTGGGCTCTGTTCGTATCCTGATACTCATCAACGTGGATGTATTGGAATTTGCGCTGATAAAATTCAAGCACTTCCGGCACACGGTCAAACAGTTTGATCGTCGTCATAATTAAATCATCAAAATCGAGCGACTGGTTTTTCAAAAGCTTTTTCTGATAGTCAGCATATACGTCGCTGACCACCTGATCGTAATAACCGCCGGCTACTTTAGAGAATTCCTCCGGTTCGGTCAATTCGTTTTTCGCACCGCTGATCGTGCCAAGGATGCTTCTTGGGTCAAACTTCTTCGGATCAAGATTGCGCTCCTTCAAAATCCCCTTGATGACCGAAAGCTGGTCCGCCGTATCAAGGATGGAGAAATTGCGGTTGATCCCGATCCGGTCGATGTCTCTGCGCAAAATCCGCACGCACATGCTGTGGAAAGTGGAAATCCAGATATCGTCCGCGCCCGGTCCGAGAATGCTTTCTACACGTTCCTTCATTTCGCGTGCCGCTTTATTTGTAAATGTGATCGCCAAAATGTTCCACGGCGCCACATGCTTTTCCGCCATTAAATAAGCGATTCTATGTGTCAGGACACGCGTCTTTCCGCTTCCCGCTCCCGCCATCAGCAAGAGGGGCCCGTCCGTTGTTTTGACAGCTTCCTGCTGAACAGGGTTTAGTCCGCTTAATAATTGATTGCTAATGTAATTCAATATTCGTTCACCCGCCTATACAAAACATATGTTCTATCATAAACCAAATCCGTACAATTTACTACTCGCCTTTCACAGCCGCTACTGTTTTCAACGCCCGATCAAAATCTTCATACACCGCATTGCCTACAACGATCACGTCGGCATGCTCTGCATATTGCTTTGCCGTTTCCTCGTCCTTGATGCCGCCGCCGTAAAACAAGGTGGACGTTTCCAATACAGCCTTCGTTTTCTTCACGGCTTCTATGTCTCCAAGCACGCCGCTGTATTCCAAATAAAAAATGGGAAGCTGCAGCAGCTCAGACACACGCGCATAAGCGACAATATCGTCAACACCCAGATCGGCATCCGCTTCAGTCAAAGCGGCCGCTTTGCAATCCGGATTTGCGATGCAGTACCCCTCCGCCACTATTTCTTCCATAGACATCAGTTCTCCGTATTCCTTCATGGCCTTCTGGTGCATTCCGACAATCCAGTCCGCGTTTTTGCTGTTTAATACACTCGGAATAAAATATAAGTCAAAGCCGGGAACGATCGCTTCAATCGCTGACACCTCAAGGACACAGGGCACCAAAAACCGTCTCACCTTGGACATCATCCGAAGGACATTATCTTCAGTCACACCATCGCTTCCTCCGATAATGACCGCATCCGTTCCTGACTCACAAAGAATCTCCAGCTGTTCATCAGGCAAATCTTTATTTGGATCGAGTTTAAAGACATGCTTCCACTCCGTTACATCGTACACGTCATACGTTCCTCCATTCGTTTGTTACCATTTAAACATTATAACAAATTCACATAGCGCGGAAAAACGGAAAAAGCCGTTAATCTCGTTATTCACTGAAAAAGGTGTTTTGATTCTTTTTTCATCAAAAAAGAGAGCCCCAGAAAGCCTTTTATGGCTTCAAATCTAGGCTTGCGATCCCCTTCTGTTATTGTTTGGAAAGTGTTCAACTGTGGAAAAGATTACATAAAAAAGGGAGGCTTATGCAGGTGGAATCCATCATGATCGCACTCATCGCATTTATTATCGGGGTTATGGCGATCCCCATCGTTTTGTTTATATGGATTTATATAAGAGATGAAAGACAGGAGGAGCATTCAATTCTCCGCAACTATCCCGTCATCGGAAGGTTTCGATATATCCTTGAAAAAATCGGGCCGGAGCTCAGGCAATATTTATACAGCAACGACAATGAGGAGCAGCCTTTTTCACGAAAGGAATATGAGCAAACCGTCATCTCGGGCAAATACAAAAGCAGAATGATGGGCTTTGGATCTGTAAGAGATTTTGATAAACCGGGTTTTTATATCCGTAACGCTCTGTTTCCAACATTAAAAGAAGAAATGCATGTAAACCAAACACCTAAAATTGAAACCCATATCTATAAACTGGATGCTGACAATCTGTTCAAACGCAAGGAACATCCCGAGCAAATCAAGACCGATCCATATTATCTCCACCCTGATGATGTGCAGGTGATCGGCGCGCATACATGCGAGAAGCCTTTTTATGTAAAGGGATTAGTCGGGCAGTCCGCCATGAGCTACGGTTCTCTTGGAGAACGGGCGATAACGGCGCTCTCAAAAGGGCTTCATCAAGCAGGCGGCACATGGATGAATACCGGTGAAGGGGGATTATCGGAGTATCACTTAAAGGGCGGCGCCGATATCATTTGCCAAATCGGGCCGGGCCTTTTTGGCGTGCGCAAAAGAAACGGTCAATTTTCATGGGAGGAGTTTAAAAGAAAAAGCAGGCTTGACCAAATTAAAGCGTTTGAGCTAAAGCTGGCGCAAGGCGCGAAAACCCGCGGCGGCCATGTCGATGGCGCCAAGGTATCAGAGGAAGTGGCAGACATCCGGAATGTCGAACCGGGAAAATCGATTGATAGCCCGAACCGCTTTTATGAATTTTCAAGCGCTCCTGAAATGCTCAACTTCATTGAGAAACTTAGAGATGTTGGCCAAAAGCCAGTCGGAATCAAAATTGTCGCAGGCCATCCTGGCGAATTGCACGAGCTTTTCTCCTATATGCAGAAAAGCGGACAGCATCCGGATTTTATCACGATAGACGGGAGTGAAGGCGGTACTGGCGCTTCCTTTTATGAGCTTGCTGACACAGTCGGCCTTCCGATTATGACAGCACTCCCTATCGTTGATACGCTGCTTAGACAGTACGGCTTGCGCAGTCAGTTGAAAATCTTTGCTTCCGGAAAGCTCCTGACTCCTGACAAAATAGCGGTCGCTTTAGCCCTCGGCGCTGATTTTGTCAACATTGCCCGCGGCATGATGTTTTCCGTGGGCTGCATCCGCGCTCTCGTCTGCCACACCAACACTTGTCCGGCAGGTGTGGCGACAACAGATCCAAAACTGCAAAAAGCACTGAGCGTTGAGGAAAAACAGCACCGTGTCTGCAACTACGTCATTTCATTGCGCGAGGGGCTGTTTAACCTCGCAGCCGCAGCGGGCATCAATTCGCCGGTCCGCTTTTCCAAGGAGCATGTTGTTTACCGAAAAGAGGATGGCAGCGCCGTCGAGATCGACAAACTGATCCACCAATTTGTTTCATAAAGAAACCGCCCATGCCAAATGGCAGGGCGGTTTTTTGTTATTTTGAAGGAGACTCTGTTTCCGTCTCCTTCACACGGTCAAGCGCCAATTCATAGGCGTCATTGCCGTAATTTAAGCAGCGTTTCACACGGGATATCGTAGCCGTCGAAGCGCCTGTTTCTGTTTCAATCTTATGGTACGTGTTTCCTTCGCGAAGCATGCGCGCCACTTCAAGGCGCTGAGCCAGCGATTGAATTTCGTTAATTGTGCAAAGATCATCGAAGAACCGGTAACATTCCTCCAGGTCTTTCAGTGATAAGATCGAGTTGAATAACTGGTCCAGCTCTTTGCCGCGTAATTTATCGATTTGCATCGTTACACACCTTCTCCTTTACTAATGGAAGCCGCATCGAGATCGGGCACGATATTGATCCAAGTCTTTCCGGGCACAAGCGGCAGCCATTTGCCGTCTTTTACCGGCACAATTCTGCCGTTTACTTGTTTCCAGTCTGTTTCAATGACGTTTCCGTGCTGAAACAACAGACCTTCTCCCCCTGATTCTAGATCGATGTCCCGCCTTCCATTTTGATCAATAATATGATGGCTGGCTTCTACAATGAAAATATTCTGCATTGCAACCGGCTTTCCGGTTTCCCGGTCTGTCGTCATGACACCATCAGAGCTTCTTGTATAAGCTTTAGCTTTTTTATCATAGTTATATTCGACAAGATTCGTAACGTTCTTTGTTCCATAATCTACCCGAACATTGTAAGATTCATTTGCAGGTTTTGCTTCTGATGTTTGAAACAGCAGCGGATCTGTTTTCTGCTTCAGCTCATATCCCATTTGTTCCGCCGCCTTTTTTATGTAATCATAAGACGTATAGGAATTATGTGGCGGTTTGCTGAAATCAGCTCTCCAAAATAAGCTTCCGTCAAAATCCAATCCGTTCATATAATCGGCAGCTCCGGATTCCAGCTGCTCTTTGGCGCCGGGACTCCAGCCGTGATGGACAAATATGCTGTCAAAACCATTGCTGAGAGTGACGAAATATTCCCTCGCGCTCCGCACAGGTCCGACAGTTTCGGGCATCTGGCTTTGGAAAATGGCCAGAAATCTCGTGATTTGCCCTTCAGCAAGCGCTTCTATCACAATGTCGGCTTTAGACAGTCCTGACTGCGGCCTCGCCTTCGGATGGTTGTTTACCACAACAGCAACAGGCCGGCGTTCAGTCACCTTCTGTTCAGTTGCAAGTCCAGTTAAAGGAGCTTTCAGCTTCTTTTCAGCATCCGGGACTGCATCCTTCTGCTGGCAGGACACCAGCAGAAAAAATACGAAACACAGCATGCAAACTGTCATCCATTTTTTCATATGTCGGCTCCCCGCTCTTTTATATTTTAACGCATTATCGATGGAAAGAGTACAGTTTTTTTCATGACATCGAAGATTCCTCTCGGCGTAATGCGTATATACGGAAGGTGTGTACTTTGCAAAAAGAGCAGCGTATAGACGGGATCACAAAACTCATAGCCTCTTTCAGTCAAAAGATCTCTCAGCTTTTGTTCCTTCTCCAGCACGTCTTCATACGCTTCCGAAGAGGCGCAGCCGCACAGCGCAAGCGGAATTTCATGGAGAATGTTCCCGTTTTCCGCAAGCACGATGCCTCCCCCGATCTCTTTCATGCGGGCGAAAGCGAGCAGCATATCCGCTTTATTTTTTCCGATCGCAACAATATCACCCGTCGTCGTAAAGGAGCTCACAAATCCTTGGACGCTTGAGGCAAACCCTTTAATCATCGTATTGACGCGCCATTTCCCGTGTTTGTCGATCATCGTTAAATAACTTTCATCATGGTCAAACGAGAGCTGTTCCATCGAATTATCAATCTCAATCATATACGGCTCCATAATGACCGCATTCCGCATTTTCACGCCCATCGGCATGGAAAACTGCAAATCATCCATCGTCATATCATATGAAAGCTCAAGCGGGACAAGACCGCCTTTATTCCAGTACGTCTTTGTAAACGCATTCAAATCGCAGCCGTCTTCTCGAAGGATGGTCCCTTTTGACAGAACGGTCACGGGATTCGGGTTGAACGGATCTTCAAGTATATTGAGCGATGCCAGTCTTCCCGGTCCAACCACTCCTAAATAATCGTCCATTTGATAATACTTTGCGATATTAAATGATGCCATATTGTAGGCATCGATTGCCGGGACTCCTTCTTCTAACGCGATGCGGATCAGCTCGTTTGTCATGCCGCCTTTATAGAAATTCGGCGTCGCACCGTCTGTCGTGTAAAAGAAATGGTCATAATAGCGGAAGCCCTTCTCATGCAGATCCTGCAAGATTTTTCTTATATCAGGGCGAATGGAGGAATTCCGAAGGGAAACATAGTAACCCAGTTCCAGCCTTCTCATCACTTCATCACCCGTCATCGCTTCATGATCACAATCCGCTCCGAACAGCTTCATTTTTGTAAGTGTTTTATCTGAAGCGCCTGGAAAATGCCCTTCAATGCGTTTTCTCTGCTTCTTTGTAGCTTGCATGCAGTGAAGCATTAAATCATCACCATCTACCAAACGAGGCCACCCGGTCATTTCTCCGCCTTGAATCACATCCGGATGTTCAATCCACTGCTTTCTGACGTCAAACGGAAGAACATGGTCCTCGTTCAGCACTTCGGTTTGAAGGTCATAACGAGACCACCAAAAATATTGAACAGGCTGCTTTTTCAGTTCATTCAAAATCGTAAGCGCTTTCTTTTTTCCGCTTTGTAAAAGCAAAAACAAGTTATCATTCACAAATGTTGTTGTCCCGTATTGAGACACATATTCAGCCAGCGTTTGGGGATTATATATTTGAAAAGGATGTGCGTGCGGTTCGATATACCCTGGCACAATGTATTTTCCTTCACAATCTATCGTATGAATTTCTTCGGCTCTATTCGGAAGTTCATGACCCACATAAACGATGCGGTCCTGATAAATCCAAATGTTTTTTTTCAGCCATTGTTTTACATATGGATTTAAGACGAGAGCATTCCGTAAAAGGAGCGTTGGAAGCAGCTTTGAGTCTACAACATCAACCTGTGCCCTGATGTCTTTGTTTTTCCAGTTAAAGGTGCGTTCGGACATTCACATACTCTCCTTTACATGTATTAGAATCATGTTATCACATCCTTCCTGATCACGCACGATAAAAACGTTACAAATTTTTGAAGGTTCAATTAAAAAACTTTTTTAAGTAAAAGGAGCGGATTTCCATGAAACCAAACATCAGTCTCATCAATGCCGTCTTCAGAATCGCCTGCGGGCTGACGATTATGTCAGTCGCCAGCGCCAAGTTTACGAAAAAGCCTTGGTGCAGAATGCATCTCTTTTACATCTTTATGGGGGCCTTAAAAGCAGGTTCGGGAATCTTGCGCTTCTGCCCTGTGGCCTACCTGTTTCAAAACAACGATTCCGACAATAACGAACAGGAGCAGCAAGACAGATAAACGAAAAAGCTTGGTCACGAAACGTGATCAAGCTTTCAGAATGTTGACAAAGTCATAAAACGGTTTTCGTTTTATGACTTTGTCATCTTTTCAGCGTGATTGAAAACCCTTGAAGTCTAGGAAGGACGAGCATTGGAGCACAGCGAATGTAGCAATTCGTGAGCACCAACGCGCAGGACTGACAACGAATGCGAGGGTTTGTCGAAACGCTGAAAGCATGGTCACGAAACGTGAGCATGCTTTTTTTATGGCATTCCTTTATCTTCATGTAGACATATTCTATGGCTGCAAGCGCCGCCGGCTAAAGAAGTGTGCATTACAGGCATGTACAGCTATGTGACAAAACCGGTACATACGCTCGAGGATTTATAGACGCTTCGATGGCCCACGGAATCCCAGCTACGCTCGTTGTATTCTCTTCTTCAAGCACAACACCCCGCTTTTGTATAACAAAAACCCCGCAGCTCACCTGCGGGGTTCTGCGCTTTATTTTTGGGCAGCCTTTAAAGCGCGTGCCCCAATGTCTTTTCTGAAAAAGAGTCCCGGCACGATGATCTCATCAACGGCTTTGTACACTCGGTCTCTCGCCGCTTCAAACGTGTCATCAAAAGCCGTCACATTGGCGACGCGGCCCCCGTTTGTGACGAACTCTCCGCCTTCTGCTTTCGTTCCGGCATGGAAGACCACAACCTGCTCAGTTTCCGCTGCAAGGCTGCCGATCGGCGTGCCCTTTGCGTAGCTTTCCGGGTACCCTTCTGAAGCAAGCACCACACTCACTGCCGCGGTATCCTTCCATCTTAAGTCAACTTCCTTATCATCCAATAGATCAATAAGCACCTGTACCAGATCAGATTCCATGCGCGGAAGCACGACCTGTGTTTCCGGATCGCCAAAACGGGCGTTAAATTCGATGACCTTCGCGCCAGTTTCAGTGAGCATCAATCCCGCATACAAAACGCCCGTGAAGGAACGGCCTTCTTGTACCATTGCTTTTGCAGTCGGCTTGACGATCGTTTCCACCGCATGGCGGACGGTTTCTTCCGAAATGTGCGGAACTGGCGAGTAGGCGCCCATCCCGCCCGTATTAGGGCCTTTGTCTCCGTCAAACGCCCGCTTGTGATCTTGGGCGATCACCATTGGATACACCTTTTCTCCTTTGACGAATGCCATCAGAGAAAATTCTTCGCCGGACAGAAATTCTTCAATGACAACAGACGCGCTCGCATCACCGAATTTTTCATCCTCAAGGAAATCATGCAGGCATGCCATCGCTTCTTCCTCTGTCATGGCAACTGTAACGCCTTTTCCGGCCGCAAGTCCATCTGCTTTTATGACAATCGGAGCGCCTTTTTCCTGCACATATGCTTTTGCCTCTTCAAAAGATGTAAATGTGTCGTATTCTGCGGTCGGAATGTCGTATTTCTTCATTAAATCTTTAGCGAACTGTTTGCTGCCTTCGATGATCGCAGCGGCTTTTGACGGGCCGAATACAGGAAGACCCGCTTTTTCGAATTCATCCACCAGACCTTCTATTAAAGGAACCTCAGGCCCGACAATGGTCAAGCCGACCTGATGTTCTTTTGCAAACGAGACAAGCCCGGCGTGATCGTTTTCTTCAATGTTTATTAGCTGTGCGGAAGCTGCCATGCCATCATTTCCAGGGGCGGCAAATACGTTCTCTACGAGGCTGCTTTGCGCCGCCTTCCATGCCAGCGTATGTTCTCTTCCGCCTTTACCGATAATGAGTACATTCACGTCGTTTTCATCCCCTTAATGTTTGAAGTGTCTAATGCCGGTGAATACCATGGCAATGCCGTACTCATCCGCTTTTTTGATGGAATCCTCATCACGTACAGATCCCCCTGGCTGAATGATAGCCGTAACGCCCGCTTTGGCCGCTTCTTCGACAGTATCCGGCATTGGGAAAAATGCATCTGATCCAAGTGCGCTGCCTTTTGCTTTTTCTCCCGCTTGCTCGATGGCAATTTTCGCTGATCCGACGCGATTCATTTGGCCTGCTCCCACGCCGACTGTCATGTTGTCTTTCGCAAGAACGATCGCATTTGATTTCACATGCTTGACGACTTTCCACGCAAGCTTCAAGTCTTCCCACTCTTGCTCGTTCGGCTCTCTTTTTGTTGGAATGCTGATCTCCGCATCATCGAAGCCGTGCATATCTAAATCTTGAATGAGCAGTCCGCCTTGAACGGATGTCAGTTGTTTTTCTTTTTGAACGGCAGCTGTCACATCAAGCGTCAGCAGACGAAGATTTTTCTTCGCAGTCAAGATGTCAAGTGCTTCTTGGCTGAATGAAGGCGCAATGATGATTTCTAAGAAAATGTTGTGAAGCGCCTCTGCGGTTGCTTTGTCCACTTCACGGTTCAGCGCGATAATGCCGCCGAAGATCGATGTTTGATCGGCTTCAAACGCTCTGTCAAACGCTTCTGCGATCGTTTTTCCTGTTCCGACGCCGCACGGATTCATATGCTTCACAGCAACCGCCGCCGGCTCAGTGAATTCACGGACGATTTGAACTGCTGCATCAGCGTCTTTAATGTTGTTGTAAGAAAGCTCTTTGCCGTGAAGCTGTTCTGCTTGCGCAATGGAGCCTTTGACAGGAAGAGCTGTTTGATAGAATGTCGCTTCCTGATGCGGGTTTTCTCCGTAGCGAAGTGATTGTTTTTTCTCAAATGTCACAGTGAATTGTTCTGGTTCTTTTTCACCGACAACATCTGTCAGATAGTCAGCAATCAGTGCGTCATACGCCGCCGTATGACGGAATACTTTTGCCGCCAGCTCGCGTTTTTTCTGAAGAGATACGCCGCCCTCTTCTTTGATTTGCTTGAGTACTGGGCTGTAATCGGCCGGATCGACGATAACCGTCACATCCTGATGGTTTTTCGATGCCGCACGCAGCATGCCCGGTCCGCCTATGTCGATGTTTTCAATCGCTTCTTCATATGTGACATCTTCTTTAGAAATCGTTTCTTTAAATGGATAAAGGTTGACGACAACAAGGTCAATCGGCTGAATCCCGTGTTCATTGATCTGCGCCATATGCTCTTCATTGCCGCGAACCGCCAGAAGACCGCCGTGAATATTCGGATGAAGTGTTTTGAGCCGTCCATCCATAATTTCAGGAAAGCCTGTCACTTCAGAAATTCCGATGACGTTCACACCGTTTTCTTGAAGAAGCCTTTTCGTTCCGCCTGTTGAAATCACTTCAACGCCAAGCTCTGTCAGTTCTTTTACGAAAGGAACGAGATTTGTTTTATCTGAAACACTGATTAATGCACGTCTAATAGTCATGCCTTTTCACCTCTGTTATTTAATCCTAATAGCTCTTTAATCACACGAGAATACCATTTATGCTCAAGCTTGTGAATCCGCTGTTCGATTGTTTGCAATGTATCATATTCGTCAATTTCGATTGCCTTTTGAGCGATGATCGGGCCTGTATCCATTCCTTCATCGACATAATGCACAGTGATTCCGGCCACCTTCACACCCGCGCGGTACGCCTGTCCGACTGCGTCGATTCCGGGAAACGCCGGAAGAAGTGACGGGTGAACGTTAATGATTTTTCCTCCGTATGCTTGTAGCAGCGTGTCACCGATCAGCCTCATATAGCCGGCAAGAACAATCAATTCAACGTCATGAAGATGAAGCTGTTCAATAATGGCCCGTTCAAAGGCGGCCTTGTTTTCATAAGACTTTGGCTCAAATGCAAAGGATGGAATGTGAAATGTTTCCGCCCGTTCGATGACTTTCGCCTGCGGTTTATCGCAAACGAGAAGCGATACGGACGCATCCCAGTTCTCCTCTTTTAAACGCGTCACGATGGCTTCGAAATTTGAACCGTTTCCGGATGCAAATACCGCAAATTTTTTCATGAAAGCGCCGCACCGCCGAATGTGACGCCTTCGCCTTGCCTCACACGCCCGATCAAATAGGCGTTTTCACCATGGCTTTCAAGCGTTCCGATCACATCTGTCAGATGCTCTTCTTTAACTGCCAACACAAAGCCGATGCCCATATTAAAGACGTTGAACATGTCTTCTTCCTTCAGCTTGCCGTACTTTTGCAGGAAAGAGAAAATCGGGGGGATCGGCCATGAGCCGTGATCGATTTCCGCACTTAAGCCTTCCGGAAGCATACGCGGGATATTTTCGATAAATCCTCCGCCTGTTACGTGAGCCATGCCGTCGACTTTTCCGCTTTTCACCGCGGCAAGCACAGGCTTCACATAAATTCTTGTCGGTTCAAGGAGCTCCTCGCCGAGCGGACGGTCAAACGGTTCATATGTTGTATCAAGATCCAGCTCCGCATCGTCCAAAAGCACTTTTCTCACAAGGGAAAATCCGTTGCTGTGAAGGCCGCTAGAGCTCAGGCCGATCAAAAGATGGCCTTCCTCGATGTTTTCTCCGGTGACGATTTCGTCTTTTTCCGCCACTCCGACTGAGAAACCGGCAATATCGTATTCATCAGCGGTATATAGTCCCGGCATTTCAGCCGTTTCGCCGCCGACCAAGGCTGAACTTGACTGCTCACAGCCGTTCGCCACACCTTGCACGATCTGCTCAATTTTCACAGGGTCCGCTTTGCCGACCGCTAAATAATCGAGGAAAAACAGCGGCTCTGCGCCTTGTGCCAGCACATCATTGACACACATCGCAACAGCGTCAACACCAATCGTGTCATGCTTATCGATGGAAAAAGCGAGCTTTAATTTTGTGCCGACACCGTCCGTTCCCGAAATTAAAACAGGTTTTTGATACGAAAGCTCAGACAGGTCAAACATGCCGCCAAAACCGCCAAGGCTGCCCATAACGCCAAGCCGTTTTGTGCGCTCCACGTGTTTTTTCATTCGTTTTACAGCTTCATATCCGGCTTCGATGTCAACCCCTGCGTTTTTATATGCTTCAGACATCCTATTCACTCCTTTAAGGCGCTTTTCAAAATATCTCCCCGAGGGCAGAAAGAGAAAGGCAGCCGAAACGCGCTGCCTTTATGTCATTTTCAAGTTTTTATTTGGTTAATACCGCTTCTTTTACATGAGGAAGCACTGTATCCTGATAAATTTCAGTCGGATATTTTCCTGTAAAGCATGCGAGACACTGTCCGCAATTCGCGTCATCGTATGTTCTGCCGATGCCTTTTAAGAGCCCATCCACACTCAAAAATGAGAGGGTGTCAGCCCCGATTTCCTGACGGATTTCTTCTACAGAATGGGAAGACGCGATCAACTCTTCATGTGTGGACGTATCAATGCCGTAAAAGCACGGATGCGCGATCGGCGGTGAACTGATTTTCACATGCACCTCTGTCGCACCCGCTTCTCTGAGCATCGTGACAATCCGGCGGCTTGTTGTTCCGCGCACGATCGAGTCATCCACCATAACGACGCGTTTGCCTTCCACAACCCCGCGCACTGCTGATAGCTTCATTCTAACGCCTTGCTCACGCAGAGCCTGGGACGGCTGTATAAACGTTCTGCCGACATAGCGGTTTTTGATTAAGCCGAGCTCGTACGGGATGCCTGTTGCTTCAGCATATCCGATCGCCGCAGAAATACTGGAATCCGGAACCCCTGTTACAACATCAGCCTCAACTGCGGATTCCTGAGCCAGCATTTTCCCAAGGTTTTTACGCGCGCTGTGCACATTAATGCCGTCGATATTACTGTCAGGTCTGGAGAAATAAATGTACTCCATGCTGCAAATGGAACGGTTGATATTCATCGAAAAACGCTCTGATTTCATGCCTTCATCATTAATGATCAGCATTTCGCCCGGTTCTACCTCACGAAGGTACGTGGCGCCGACAACATCAAATGCGCACGTTTCTGATGCGACCACATAAGCGTCGCCCAGCATGCCGATTGACAGCGGCCTCAGCCCGTTTGGATCAAGCGCGACAATCATTTCTGTTTCGGTCATAATCAAGAATGCGTATGCGCCTTTCAGCATGGAAAGGGAATTTTTCATTTGGTCCTTCAGCGTGAAGTGGCCGCTTCTTTTGATCAGGTGAGCCAAAACCTCTGTGTCCGAAGACGTCTGAAAGATGCTTCCTTGATTTTCGAGCTGCTGCTTCAGCTGAGTGGCGTTGACAAGGTTTCCGTTATGGGCAAGCGCCAGGCTGCCGTTGTTTTGAGAATGGAAGAGGAGCGGCTGAACATTTTCATAGCCGCCGCCTCCAGCCGTTGCGTACCGAACGTGCCCGATTGCGCCTTTTCCTTTTACTTTGCTGAGCTCGCCATTTTGAAACACTTCGGTGATCAGCCCTTGGCCTTTGTGCGCCGTCAGTTTTTCACCGTCAGTTGCCACAATGCCAGCGCCCTCCTGTCCTCGGTGCTGGAGGCTGTGGAGGCCGTAGTACGTGATTTGCGGAGCTTCTTCATGTCCCCAAATCCCAAATACGCCGCACTCTTCATTTAAGCCTTTGATTTCAGCAAGCATGGGATAGCTCCTTTCCATACGCGTTCAAGCTCTTTCGTTTGCGCATGAATCAATTGTTGTCCGTCTTGGTTTTGAATCGCCAGAAGTCCGTCAGCTGTTACTTCACCGATATGAACGGCATCTTTTACAACTGCTTCAAACGCTGCTTGATGTTCTGTTTTCACAGAAACGACGAAGCGGGATTGAGATTCAGAGAATAATAATGCCGCTTCCCCTTCTACAGTCACGCTCACGCCAAGGTTTTCCGTCGTCATGACACTTTCCGCAATCGCTACGCCCAGGCCGCCTTCAGATACATCATGCGCAGATTGAACAAAGCCTTTTTTAATCGCGTCAAGCAGTGCTTTCTGGCGTGACAGCTCTACATCAAGGTCAATTTGCGGCGCTTTTCCGTAAATGCTGCTTTCTGTCATTTTTTGCAGCTCGCTTCCGGCAAACTCAGGTTTTGTTTCCCCGATTACGTAAACGAGATCTCCCGCTTGTTTGACATACTGTGTTGTAATGTGTGCTGTATCTTCAATTAAGCCTACCATGCCAATAACAGGTGTCGGGTAAATCGCCGTGCCGTTTGATTCGTTGTAAAGCGATACGTTTCCGCCAATTACCGGTGTGCTAAGAACATTGCACGCCTCGCTGATGCCATCAGCAGCTTTTTCGATCTGCCAGAAGATTTCTGGTTTCTCTGGGTTTCCGAAGTTAAGGTTATCTGTGACCGCAAGCGGTTCTGCACCTGAGCAAACAATGTTGCGCGCCGCTTCAGCGACAGCGATTTTCCCGCCGACTTCAGGATCAAGATAGAGATAACGCGCGTTACAGTCTGTCGTCATCGCCAGCGCCTTTTTCGTTCCGCGTATTCTGAGAACACCCGCATCAGACCCGGGAGCGACAACTGTGTTCGTCCGCACCATGTAGTCATACTGATCGTAAACCCACTCTTTGCTTGCGATCGTCGGCTGCTGGAGGAGCGCCTTCAGTGTTTCATTCGCATCATCAATTTGAGGAGCCGGAACGTCAGTTTCTAAAAACTCGCGGTAGTATACAGGCTCTTGTGAAGGCTTATGGTAAACCGGCGCTTCTTCTGCCAACGCATCAACAGGCAGCTCGCACACAATCTCATCTTTGTGTGTCAGGCGAAGCATCTTATCATCTGTCACACGTCCGACAGAAACCGCTTCAAGATCGTATTTGTCAAAAATATCGATGATTTCCTGCTCACGTCCGCGCTCGATGACCAAAAGCATCCGTTCCTGTGATTCAGAAAGCATCATTTCATATGCAGTCATACCTGTTTCACGCTGGGGAATCAGGTCAAGGTTCATTTCAATACCAGAGCCGGCTTTACTTGCCATCTCCGCACTTGAGCTTGTTAAACCGGCAGCTCCCATATCCTGTATGCCGACTAACGCATCGCATTGGATGACTTCCAAGCATGCTTCAAGCAAGAGCTTCTCCATAAACGGATCGCCGACTTGAACGGCAGAACGCTTTTCTTCAGACGAATCAGACATTTCTTCAGAAGCAAACGTAGCGCCGTGGATCCCGTCACGCCCTGTTTTCGCTCCTACGTACATGACTGTGTTGCCGACACCCTTCGCCTGGCCTTTTTTGATATCTTCATGGTTGATTAGACCGACGCACATTGCGTTGACGAGCGGATTTCCTTCATAACTGCTGTCAAACTGCACTTCTCCGCCGACTGTCGGGATGCCGATACAATTGCCATATCCGGCGATACCCGCTACTACTTCTTCAAACAAGTACTTCACGCGCGGTGAAGTCAGTTCGCCAAATCGAAGAGAGTTCAATACAGCGATCGGTCGGGCACCCATTGAGAAAACGTCACGGATAATGCCGCCTACGCCAGTCGCAGCGCCTTGGTAAGGTTCGAGAGCTGATGGGTGGTTATGTGATTCAATTTTGAACACAACCGCTTGGTTGTCACCGATATCAACGATTCCGGCGCCTTCCCCCGGACCCTGCAGCACACGCTCGCCGCTTGTCGGGAATTTACGCAGAATCGGCTTTGAGTTTTTGTAACTGCAATGCTCTGACCACATGACAGAAAAGATTCCGATTTCTGTGTAGTTCGGCAATCTGCCAAGAATGGATTCAATCAATGCAAACTCATCATCACTGACACCCATTTGCTGATACAGTTTCTCTTCTTTTATTTGTTCTTTACTTGGTTCAAGCAGTAGTGACATGAGTTTCCCTCCAATTTTTCACGATAGACTGAAACAATGTAAGACCGTCGGCGCTTCCAAGCAGGTCATCAACCGCGCGCTCAGGGTGAGGCATCATGCCTAATACGTTGCCTTTCTCATTCACGACACCGGCAATGTCGCTGACACTTCCGTTCATATTGAAGCCGTATGTGAACGCGATTTGGTTGTTAGCTTTCAATGAAGCAAGCGTTTCGTCATCACAGTAGAAATTTCCTTCACCATGGGCAACCGGGATGGTAATCGATTGGCCTTTTTCGTAGGAAGAAGTGAATAAAGTTTCGTCGTTCTGAACAATCAATTCAGCCGGACGGCAAATGAACTTCAAACCTTTGTTGCGTCTCATTGCGCCTGGAAGAAGGCCAAGCTCCTGTAAAATCTGGAATCCGTTACAGACGCCGAGAACAGGTTTTCCTTCAGCCGCCGCCTGTTTGACAGCTGGCATAATATTCGCAAATCGGGCAATAGCGCCGCATCTTAAATAATCGCCGTAAGAAAATCCTCCCGGGATTAACACGCCGTCGAAGCCGTCAAGGCTTGTTTCCTCATGCCAGACGTATTCGACTTCATGGCCAAGCTCATCCTTTACAGCATGATACATATCGATATCACAGTTGGAGCCGGGTAACACAATCACCGCAAATTTCACTGTGCGACTACCTCCTCAACCTCGTATCTGTAATCTTCAATTACTGTATTCGCAAGAAGCTTTTCGCACATTTCTTTCACCAGTACGTCAAGATCGCGGTCAGATTTTTCAATGGTAAGCTCCATGTATTTTCCGATGCGCACATCTTGAACTTCGTTGTAAGTCATACTGTGCAAGGCATGCTGGACAGCGCTCCCTTGTGGATCTAGCACACTTTCTTTTAAGCTGACATAAACTTTCACTTTATACATGATGAATGCCTCCCAGTCTTTTGAAAATCTCTTCGTATGCATCGGTTAAGCTTCCCAGATTGCGCCTGAATAAATCTTTGTCCAGCTTTTCGTTCGTGTCTTTATCCCACAAGCGGCATGTGTCAGGAGAAATTTCATCCGCCAATAGCACTTGCCCGTCTGCATCTAAACCGAATTCAAGCTTGAAATCTATTAATCTGACATGACAATCGTCAAAAATGGCCTGAAGCTCTTCATTTACTGTTTTTGTAATGGACTTGATCGTGTCTACCTGCTTAGGAGTTGCCGCTTTTAAAAGCCAAATATGATCTTCTGTGATGAGCGGATCACCCAGCGCGTCATCCTTGTAGTAAAACTCGATAATCGGCTGTTCAAGCTCCGTGCCTTCTGGAATGCCGAGACGTTTGGACATGCTTCCTGCCACAACATTTCTGACGACGACTTCAAGCGGCACAATTGTCACTTTTTTAATAAGCTGCTCTGTTTCAGATATGCGCTCGATGAAGTGGTTGTTAATCCCCTTAGTATGAAGGTGTTTGAAAATCAGGCTTGAAATCTCGTTATTTAAGCGTCCTTTGCCGCTGATTTCTGCTTTTTTCTCGCCGTTAAAAGCAGTGGCGGAGTCTTTATACACGACATACAGCGTGTTTTCGTCATCGGTTTTGTAGATCTTTTTTGCTTTTCCTTCGTATAAAAGTTCATTCTTCACAATATTCACGGAAGGCCTCCTAACCCGAATGTTGGGAATTTTCAAACTGCGACGACTTAGAAGAAGCCGCCTAAAAGCTTCTTCTATGCCAAACCTAAACGTTCAAAGATCAGATCAACATTTTTCAGATGGTAGTTGTAATCAAAGCAGTCAGCGATTTTTTCCGGAGAAAGACGGGACGTGATTTTCTCTTCCGCTTCCACAAGCTCACGGAACGGCACTTGTTTTTCCCACGCCTCCATTGCTTTCGGCTGTACTGTATCATAGGCTTCTTCACGAGTCAGGCCTGTGTCGATCAAAGCAAGCAGCACGCGCTGAGAGTAAATAAGGCCGAGTGTGCGATCCATGTTGCGCTTCATGTTTTCCGGGAAGACCGTTAAGTTTTTCACGATGTTGGAGAAACGGTTCAGCATGTAGTTCAGCGCGATTGTCGCATCCGGTAGAATAATCCGTTCTGCTGAAGAATGAGAAATATCGCGTTCGTGCCATAATGGAACATTTTCGTAAGCCGTCATCATGTAGCCGCGGATGACGCGCGCAATGCCTGTCATGTTTTCAGAGCCAATCGGATTTCGTTTGTGCGGCATAGCGGATGAACCTTTTTGCCCTTTCGCGAAGAACTCCTCAACTTCACGTGTTTCACTCTTTTGAAGACCGCGGATTTCAACTGCGAATTTCTCAACGCTTGTCGCGATCAAAGCGAGTGTCGCCATATAATCAGCATGGCGGTCACGCTGAAGCGTTTGTGTTGAAATCGGCGCAGCTTTCAATCCGAGTTTCTCACAGACATATTGCTCTACAAAGGGATCGATGTTCGCGTATGTGCCGACCGCGCCGGAAATCTTCCCAACCTCGATGCCTGCTTTCGCTTGTTTAAAACGCTCAAGATTCCGTTTCATTTCTTCATGCCAAAGCGCAAGTTTTAAACCGAATGTTGTCGGCTCAGCGTGTACGCCGTGTGTGCGCCCCATCATGACTGTGTATTTATGCTCTTTCGCTTTTTCTTTTATGATGTCAACAAATCTCTCAAGGTCCTTGAGCAGAATATCGTTTGCCTGTTTTAATAAGTAAGAAAGCGCAGTGTCCACAACGTCAGTTGACGTTAATCCGTAGTGCACCCATTTTCTTTCTTCGCCCAGTGATTCGGAAACGGCGCGTGTAAAAGCGACAACGTCATGGCGCGTGTCCTGTTCGATTTCTAAAATGCGGTTGATGTCAAATGACGCGTTCTCGCGCATAACCTTTACGTCTTCTTTTGGAATGACGCCAAGCTCCGCCCACGCTTCACAGGCAAGAATCTCAACTTCCAGCCATGCTTGAAATCTGTTTTCATCCGTCCAAATCGCGGACATTTCAGGTCTTGAATAACGTTCGATCATTCTGCTTGTCCTCCGTCTCTATTCATCCATTTATTTGTGATCTCCTGAATCCAGTAGTCTTCAGGCTGCTTCATAAATGTAATATGCCCCATTTTGCGGCCTTTTTTGATTTCATGTTTTCCGTATATATAGAGCTTCGCTTCTTTTATAAGCTCAGGCTCTTCCTCCACAAGCTTCACTTCATCGCCGAGTAGATTTACCATCATGCCCGGCTTCAGCAAATCTGTTTTCCCGAGCGGCAGGCCGCATACCGCTCTGATATGCTGTTCAAACTGGCTCGTTTCGCAAAGATCCAGCGTATAATGCCCTGAATTGTGCGGTCTCGGCGCCAGTTCATTGACCAAAAGCTCTCCGTCTTCGGTCAGGAACATTTCAACAGCGAGCGGCCCGACAAGGTTAAGCTCGCCTGCAAGCTTAACAGCCAGCTCAGCAGCCTTCTTCTGAATACCTTCCTCCACCCGCGCAGGCACGATGCTTTGGAAAAGAATATTGTTGTGATGGATGTTTTCAGCTGCCGGAAATGCAGAAACTTCGCCGTTTACCGATCTGACGACAATGACCGACAGTTCCATTTTAAAAGAAACCCAGCTTTCGAGAATGCAAGTTCCGTGTTCTAAAAGAGCGGCAGCCTGCTTCATTTGCGCCTCTTCCTTGATCACAAATTGGCCTTTGCCATCATATCCGCCGCGGCATGTTTTCAGTACTGCGGGAAGCCCCAGATCCTGAATCGCCTGTTTCAGTTCATCCTTTGTTGTGACGATTTTGTACGGCGCGACTTCACAGCCCGCGTCTTGAATGGCTTTTTTCTCTGTTTCACGGTTTTGGGTAATGAGCAGCAGCTCACTTCCTTGCGGGAGATACGCATGATCTTTTAGCCAATGCAGCGCATCATAGTCGATGTTTTCAAATTCATACGTGATGATGTCGCTGATTTCAGCCAATTTCCGAATCGCTTCACGGTCATTGTAATGAGCGGTAATCTCAACATCCGCAACCTGGCCGCACGGCGAATCTTTCACTGGATCAACGACTGCGACTTTATACCCCATTTGTTTAGCGGACACAGCCATCATTTTCCCAAGCTGGCCGCCGCCGATGATGCCGATGACAGCTCCCGGATAGATCGTTTGTTTAGACAAGCTGATCACTGCTTTCTAACACCGCCTGTTTTGTTTTTTCTCTTCTCTCATCCAGCTTACGGGCAAGATCCGCGTCAAAAGCTGACAACATGTGCGCCGCTAACAGGCCTGCGTTCACAGCGCCCGCTTTGCCGATGGATGTTGTCGCAACAGGCACGCCTCCAGGCATCTGGACGATGGAAAGAAGTGAATCGAGTCCGTTCAGCGCCTTAGACTGAACCGGAACTCCGATGACCGGCAGCGCCGTTTTTGCAGCCGTCATCCCCGGCAAGTGCGCCGCCCCTCCTGCTCCGGCGATGATCACCTTGATGCCTCTTTCTCTCGCAGTCTCAGCGTATTCAAACATGAAATCAGGCGTCCGGTGAGCGGAAACGACCTTTTTTTCGTACGGAACTTTAAGTTCGTCAAGTATGTCGCATGCGTTTTTCATTGTCTCCCAATCGGAAGTGCTTCCCATGATGATTCCTACTAGCGGCTGCATTCTGTTCCCACCTTCTCATGCTTTTGTTTTCAGAAAATAAAAAATACCCGCTCTGCATTGCACTTATGAGGAAGCAATACAAACCGGGCATGGTACATGTATCGTCAGTCGTTCGCTTCTGCGATATATCCATGTCAGTTTTATCGATCACTTTCCTGCATAGTCCGGCAATTTACGGTTGCCAGGTAGAAACTTATGGGCCATATTCCCAAGATTATATGAGGTCGTGTTTTGATTTCATGTTTATCTTAACAACGGACATGGATAATGTCAACGATATTATCGAACGATACAAAAATTGATTCTGTTAATGTTCGTGTTTTAGATCAGTTTCCCTTCAAAAATGATTTTTCTCCCGCATGGAACGATCTGAATTGACCCATTTTCCTTTTTCTCCATAAAAATAGGCTCCTCCATTCGCCGTACAGGCAAATATCCTTCCTCTTTCATTTGTTGAAGCACAGCGTCAATCGTTTGCTGCTCTGTCACTTCAAACTTTTTCTTCTTCGGCTTTGCCATTATTCTTTAATTCTCCTCTTCTTCACCGCTTTGACCCAGAAGCCGCCGTGGATTGTTTTTGGTTCATACGCAATAATAAAGGCTTTTGAATCAATTGTCTTAATCGTATCATACAGCTGGAGTTCATACTTTCTCGGTGTCAGAATCTGAAGGGCTGTACGGTCGCCTTCAAGTCCGCCGGCCACCCAGTTTGTCACGCCGTAGCCTTTTTCACGGAGCTGCCTTGGAAGATCAACATCCAGCTCCTTCGTAATCACATTGACCATAATATAGCCAAGCGCCAACTTTTCTTCTATTTTCATGCCGACAATGACGCCAAGACCGTATCCAAGCGCGTACGCAATTACGTTTTGAACCTGGTCTAAGTTATCAAGCACCAGACTCAGCCCTGTCACATAAACCAGTATCTCAATCGTACTGATACCGGCCGCTAAATACCTCTGGCCTTTCAGCGTTAAAATCATTCTTATCGTAAAAAATGACACGTAGACAATATTAATAATGAGAATTATGAGTACCATAGCTATCCCATTTGATAAGATGGTTTGCATCATTTCATTTCATCCCCCTACTCTTCAGCATGCATAAAGCATTCATATTCTACTAGAGAAACACGCTGTTTTCAATCAACCGATGCCCTAAACCGCTTGAAAAAATGTCGACACGCTTTATCAGATTAAACAATAGTAGCTTACCCTTTTTCTAACCTTTTCAACATCAAAACAAAAAAGCCCGCTTTTCAGCAGACTCACCTCTTCTCATATCTATTGTCAGATCTCTTTTTTCATTTTCAGAAGGGACTTGTATTCTTTTTCAAGCTCACTCAGCGTATAATCAGCAAGCTGTTCCCCTCTTCCCTGATAAAATTCCGAGAGCAGTAATTTGGTTTTTAAAAATTGCTTCTTTTGGTTAATCGCTCGGCGAAGTACTTCAGCCATGTCCATCATCCTCCTTACACATAAAGGTTTGTACGCTGGACGTTTACAGCATTTTCACCATCATACACGGATTAATCCTACAAATCAACTATGTTTTTTAGATATATTTGTAAAAAATGTGACATAAAAAAACCGGCTATGAACACCGGTTTTTTCATTAAAGCGGAATCAGCGACGCCGTGAAATATTCAGAGATAAACGGCCAGGTCACTGCCGTAAACAGCAGCCCTACAGCAACTACCGCAAACACACAATAGATATAGTCAATCGGTGCGTCCTGTGCGGCCTGATACAGACGCTGGACATACAGCGCCATCATGAAAAAGATCGAAAACAAGATCAGCACTGTAAACAGAACTGTCAGCATCGGGATATTTACGATCGCAAAGATCAGCCAAAGGAGTGAAACAGCAATTACCGGCACTAACAATGAACCTACACAGGCAGCAATTTCTCTGAACGTCACCTTCTGCTTCATCATGTAGCGGGAAACGGCCCATATAGCAAAGACCATTACCGCGAAAAAGAGAAGCAAATACACAAGTACGACTAAAAATCCGTCATAGAAAGCGTGATGACGTTCTCCAAACCCAAGCGGCCGGTTCCAGCTGGCCTTTAACTGAAACCAGTTCCCGATTGAAAAGATCAAACTGAATATAAGCATTGAAATCAGGCCATACTTATAATGAGAAAAACCATCCGTAACAACGGTTTTCGCTGGTGATTTTAAAATTGAGAACGCAAAACCGCAATACCTGTTGATGGCTGCCCATACAGACGCAAGCTTGTCTTTAACAGTTGATTCACCGCGTTCCTTATGCAGTTTCTGCTTTTGTTTTTTCTTCTGCTTGCTTTGCCTGCTCGCCTTTCTGGACATTCTCGATAGCGGCTCTTCATCTGCATCTATTCTTTCACTCTGGTTAACTTCTTCTTCATACATTTCTTTTCTTTCTTCCGTCATGTCAGCAACTCCTATAAATAAAATACAGCGGAATACCATTCAGCAAGAAAATAAAACACTTATATAAGGTACCGAAGCCTTCCTGAACAGTCAAGTTATTTCCTTTTACATCATGCATGGCGGCACATCTACATGACGGTATATCCTATGAAATGGTTTTACCCTTTGCAACAAAAAAACCAGCTGCATCAGCAGCTGGTTTCATTCCTTATTTTAAGAAGATAAAGTACAGGATAAACACCACAAACAGTCCGTACATGATCGGATGAACCTCTTTTGCTTTTCCTTTGCACACCATTGTAATTGGATAGAAAATAAATCCAATCGCAATCCCGGTCGCGATGCTGTATGTTAGCGGCATCATGATCATGGTAAGGAAAGCGGGAACGGCCACCTCGAACTTATCCCAAGCGATTTTGCCAAGCGGCGCCACCATCAATGCACCGACAATAATCAGTGCCGGAGCTGTTACATTTGAGGTAACGACTGATAGAAGCGGCGAGAAAAACGTAGCCAGTAAAAAGAGAATGCCTGTTACAATTGCCGCAAATCCTGAACGGGCACCCGCAGCGACACCTGAGCTTGATTCCACGTAAGAAGTTGTGGTTGACGTACCGAGCATGGCGCCGATCACAATGGAAGATGAATCAGCCAAAAGCGCACGACCCGCACGCGGCAATTTATTTCCCTTCATTAAACCTGCTTGAGTTGCAACAGCAACAAGTGTACCCGCCGTATCAAAAAACCCGACAAACAAGAATGTTAAAATGACGATCAGCATTTGCACGGAGAAAATATCCGGCAGGTGAATCCATGCTTGTCCGAAAGTCGGCTCAAGGCTCGGTACACTGCCGATGATTTGAGTCGGAACCGGAACCAAACCGAAAATCATGCCGGCAACTGCTGTTAACAGCATCCCGATAAACACGCCCGCGTTCACGCGAAGCACCATTAAAATAACCGTTACAATCACACCGAAAATCGTTAACAGCACAGGACCGCTGTGAATGTTTCCAATGGTGACGAGTGTAGAAGGGTTAGAAGTAATAATTCCGGAACCTTGTAACCCAACGAATGTAATAAACAATCCGATCCCCGCGCCGACAGCCAATTTCAGCTCCGGCGGAATCGCGTTGATGATTTTTTCACGAAAACCTGTTAACGAAAGAGCAACAAAGATAAGACCTGAAATGAAAACACCAGACAAAGCGGCCTGCCATGAAATGCCCATGCCGAGGACGACAGAAAACGCAAAAAACGCGTTCAGCCCCATACCTGGCGCGATGGCGATCGGATACCTCGCGATCAATCCCATTAAAATACAGCCTGCTGCAGACGCCAGCGCTGTCGCTGTAAAGACCGCGCCTTGATCAATTCTCAGCGCCTCCGGAAAATCTTTCACGCTCTCCAAAGCAAGCGTAATCGGATTGACGAACAGAATATATGCCATCGATAAAAAAGTCGTTAATCCGCCAATGATCTCATTGCGATAGCTGGTGCCCAGCTCATCAAACTGAAAGTACTTTTTCAAGCTATTTGACTCCCTTCACTCTTTGCTATTTATCCTGCCCTGAAATCGCCAAATAAAAAACGCCCCAATGCATTTTGGGACGCTTGACTACAGACGGATTCCAGTTTGAATAAATAAACGTGTTTTATTTATATCAAACGAAAGAAATGTTTACGTAGTCAAGCCATTTACGGTAGCTTGGTAGAGACTTGCGAGCCATATCCCCGCGATTATACGAATTCATCTTATTTGATTTCTGTGTCTATTGTACCAAGTTCAATTTAAAATGACAATATAAAAAACGAACATTACTGATTCAAAAAAATGGTTTATTCGTCTATTGACTTAATTGGCAACAATGACAAAACCGTATGAATGGCTTCATACGGCTTTTCAACTTATTCTTATTTTATCATGGCAGGCTTATTCACCTGATGCACTGGTACAGTAAACGAGAATGGCTCTAGTTGAATGAGATCATTTAAAATGCCTTTATCGATATACAGACCGTAGTCATTAAACTTAAAATGCTGTAAAGACAGCTTATCAAGATATGGATCATCCAGTTCAAAAGTAGACACCATTTCGGCTGTGTTCATATTTTTCACTTTAGCTGTATTTGCTTTCAAATAATAACCTTCTTCATAATAAGCCAACGGATCAGCCCATGATTTCATTTTTTTCATATCACCAAGGCCAATCATTTCACCTATATTCACTAAATCATTTTCATTCATGCTTGAGGTATCAATTCCAGTGAAGCGGTATTGCACCAATACTTTTCTTCCTTCTTGTTTCATGTTATTGACTTCAATCCCTATGTTTTGATGGTTTGTTTTTGAAACATGAAACGGCATCTCAGCATTTAGCGGGACGATTTCACTGCCCTCTGCCTCGGATTTAATATATGCTCTTAATGTTAGCTTTTTCGCTTTTGGATTGATTGGTGATTCTAACTGTGTTTGTCCTTTTACTCTTACCGTTCTCTCGTTTATTTTTTTGCGGTCTCCAAGCACGATGTTTGACATTGTCATCTCATATATGTTTCCTAAATCATCCTTGACTTCATCAATTGCCACCGTATCATTTTTTGCTATGCCTTGGTAATCTATTGTAAATTGAAGGACAGATCCGAGCTTTCCATTCTCCACTTGAATATTGGAAAATTGATAACGATTATGATAAGCGGATACCACTTTTGAGCTTTCTAAATAATTTGCTTTCTTTTTGATAATTGGCAGTTTGAACCTCCAATTTCCCTGTATTTCGTTGATATGAGTAATCACAAAGGGTACGGTTTCCCCATTTTTTATTTGAATGCCATTTGTATAAATCCTTAATTGTCCTGCATATTGTTTATTATTTATTTTTTTAAGCATTAAGGAATCATAGTTAATTGAAAAATTGTTGTTATAACTCCCTTCGTCCACATCATACATGAGCTCTTTTTCATCAGACTGGAGGTTATCAACAGTAAAGTTATAGACAAGCTGTCCGGCATCGTAATAGGAGCTGTTTACAGAAACGGTGATTCCTCTGGATTCAGCCTTTTCATTCAAAGCTGTGACCAAATTGCTTTTAAACAATGATAGACCAACTTTATCTTGAAAATCCTTATAAATTTGTCCGACAATGGGGATGCTTCCCATCGCTTTGTTTACAGAGGGAAGAAAAAGACCAGATGATAAATACAATATACATACCACAGCAGCAATAGCCATTCCATTTGTAATGGTTCGTCCCCATTTAAAACGGCGTCTGCTGTTCCTGTCATTTTCAGCGCGAACAACAGCTTGATGTATTGCCTTTTTGAGTGCTTTCTTTGGCACTGCTATATCATCATACATCTGCTTCACTTGGTGTTTGTCCATTTGTTTTGATCCTCCTTTTCCAACTCCTGCTTCAATGCTTTTCTCGCTCTATGTAAATGGGTTTTGATCGTGCCTTCTGCCATTCCCGTTTGTTCAGCTATCATTGAAATCGAATAATCTTGAAAATAATAGAGCTGAATCGTGAGCTGAACATGTTCATCAAGTGAATCAATCGCATTTCGCAAATCCATGTGTTCCTCAATATTGGCTTGATCGGTTCCAGTATCATGCTGCTGCTCAAACGGAACCAAATCGCCTTTCTTTTTATTCATGGCAAAAATGGAATTGATCAATATTCGGGTTAGCCATGTTAAAAAATACTTTGGCTCTTTTAGTTTTTCTATATGAATAAAAGCTTTATAAGCCGTTTCCTGTACAGCATCAAGCGCATCTTCTTTGTTTCTTAAATAGAGATAGGCTGTTTTATATAACGTCTCCTGATGTGCCAGCATAAGCTTTTCAAAGGCTCGCGTATTTCCTTTTCTTGCCTTTGTAATCAATCTTTCTTCCTTCACCTTATCCACCTCCTATGTTGTTAGATAGGAAAACTGCCGAAACGGTTTCAAAAAGTTCACAAAAAAACGCCCCTTTTGAAAAAGGGACGTTTTTCTCATTGTTATTTACTTATTCCCACTCAATCGTCGCAGGCGGCTTACTTGTAATATCGTACACCACGCGGTTAATGTGCTTCACTTCGTTTACGATACGTGTCGAAATGACTTCAAGCACATCCCACGGGATACGCGCCCAGTCAGATGTCATGCCGTCGATTGATGTAACGGCGCGGATGCCGATTGTGTAATCATACGTTCTTGCGTCACCCATAACACCGACGCTGCGGATGTCAGGAAGAACAGTGAAGTATTGCCAGATATCACGCTCTAATCCGTGATTCGCAACTTCTTCACGTAAAATCGCATCTGATTCACGAACGATTTCCAGTTTTTCTTCTGTTACTTCGCCAAGAACGCGGATTCCGAGTCCCGGTCCTGGGAAAGGCTGGCGCCAAACGATGTCATCGGGAATGCCGAGCTCTGTGCCAAGCGCGCGCACTTCGTCTTTGAAGAGCGTGTTTAACGGCTCGATCAGTTCAAACTGCATGTCTTCTGGAAGCCCGCCGACATTGTGGTGAGATTTGATCGTTTGCGCCGTTGCCGTACCGCTCTCGATGATATCAGTGTAAAGCGTTCCTTGTGCAAGGTAGTCGATGCCTTTGAGCTTGTCCGCTTCATCATCGAACACGTAAATGAATTCATTGCCGATGATTTTGCGTTTTTGCTCAGGATCAGAAACGCCTTTTAGCTTATTTAAGAATCTATCTTGTGCGTCTACTTTAATGACGTTCATGTTAAAGCCTTCACTGAATGTTTTCATAACCCCTTCAGCCTCGCCTTTACGGAGAAGGCCATGGTCTACAAAGATACAAGTCAGCTGGTCGCCGATCGCTTTATGAATCAAAACAGCAACAACAGAGGAATCAACGCCGCCGCTTAGCGCGCAAAGAACCTGCTTGTCTCCGACCGTTTCACGGATTTTTTGCATTTCGATTTCGATAAAGTTCTCCATTGACCATTTGCCTTCACATTCGCAAACGCCGAATACAAAGTTTTTCAAGAGATCATTGCCATATTCAGAGTGGCGCACTTCCGGGTGAAACTGAACGCCGTACCATTTTTTGTCCGCTTTGCTCATCGCTGAGTTCGGGCAGTGATGGCTTGTCGCGTCAACAGTGAAGCCTTCAGGAACTTCCACAACCAAATCGCCGTGGCTCATCCAAACCACTTGTTCGTTCGGAAGATCTTTGAACAAATCAGGTGTGCCTTCGATGTGGATGTTTGCTTTTCCGTATTCACGCTGGCTTGCCGCTTCAACTTTACCGCCAAGGTAATGAGTCATCAGCTGCATGCCATAGCAAATTCCCAAAACAGGAATATCAAGCTCGAAGATTTTCTCGTCACAGCGGAAAGAGTTTTCATCATACACACTGTTTGGACCGCCGGATAAAATAATTCCTTTTGGATTCATTTCTTTAATTTCTTCAGCCGTCAATGTATGGGGATGCAGCTCGCTGTATACACCGAATTCACGGATACGGCGTGTAATCAGCTGGTTATACTGACTGCCGAAATCAAGGACAAGAATCATTTCATTCACTAACTTTGTCATGGTTGTCACCTAATCTCCTCTAAGTTTTTTGACACAGAAAAA
Organism: Bacillus sp. MSP13; assembly: GCF_000815295.1. Classification (NCBI taxonomy): domain Bacteria; kingdom Bacillati; phylum Bacillota; class Bacilli; order Caryophanales; family Bacillaceae; genus Bacillus; species Bacillus sp. MSP13. Next base: position 48,803 of record NZ_JXAQ01000014.1, on the reverse strand, counting down.
ACGAGGACAGATATGAAGCCGCTCCGCCCTCTTTGGCAAGGCCGTTTGCCGAAGTCCGGCAACTCGCTCCCAGACTCCGATAATATTCACTAATTCTAACAACACGTCGATAAGCGGTCAAGACCATCTTCTTTTAATTAAATTTTCCCATAACTTTCTGGATTCATTCCAAAGTGAAGCCGAATCTTCATTTCTGTAAAGCGCCCGTTCATAGCGTAGTGTCAGCTTTGACATGTCTTCCGATCCATATTTTCCATCGATTCGTTTCGCATAATCACGGAGCGTTTCACTGTCTCTTTTCGGCAGTCCCCTTCTCTTCAGCTGTTTGAGCAGGGCGCCATACGCCTCGTAAAACACGATCTGATCGCTGCGGCGCTTCCACCTTCTCACAACCAAAATAGGAATCCATAATGAGCGGAAAACATACAGCAAAACCGTTGCCAAGAGCAGAGCTGCTAGAACCGCAACCGTTCCATACCAGCCCGCACCGGCATGTGCATGTGAAGCAGACGGTTTGTTAGACTCAAGGGTCTCGCGTTTTTCCTTTTGTTTTTCCGCCTGTTTTTTTCTTCTTTCTGCTCTTCTTTTGTTTTCTCCGGTGAGCTGCTGCCTTCGCTGCCGCCAGAATCCTGTGTGTCAGAAGAAGTAAACACAGCCGGGTTTGTAAACCCTTTCGTCGGCTCAAATGTGACCCAGCCCTGTTCTGGGAAATACACCTCGACCCAGGAATGGGCATTGTTATTGGTCACTTCGTAGATGCTGCCGTTTTTGTTTCCTGCTTCTTTATATTCGCCTGATGTATACCCCTTTACCCAGCGGGCCGGAATGCCGGCCGAACGGAGGAGCACCACCATTGCGGAAGAAAAGTTATCACAGTAGCCCATCTTTGTTTCAAACAGAAATTGATCGACATAATCCTCATGATCCTTAGGTATGGTCACGTTTTCGGTTTCATATGTGAACTCGTTTGAGCCTAAATAGTCCTCTACCGCTTTCACCTTATCAAACATATTATCGTGTTCCTGAGTCAGCTTGGCCGCAAGGGTTCTCACCCGCTCAGGCAGTGATTCTGGCAGCTGCATAAAGCGGTCGCTGAATGTGTATTCCTCACTGTTGTTTCTCACTTTTACCTTTCTCAGCTCATCCAGCTTGTAGACCGGGGAATTGTATATGATGGTATACCTCCCCATATTTCTGATCTCACCGGCTTGCTCACTGATCGGAGAAATTTGTTCTGTGTTCCCGTTCATTTCAAGTGAGACAGCCTGCTTTGGCTTTATGGCCTTCGCACCGATCGGATACATGACATGGTTATACCCGTAGTGTTCATCGACTTTTACACGGACGGTGCTGCGCTCTGTCTCAACCTTGTGGTCAAACCATAGATTTTCAACTTGCCCTCCGCTTAGCTGATAGGACATGCCTGTATCCGTTTCAATCCAGCCTTTTCCGGTATACGTATCCTTCGTTTCCACACGAAAATACGTGCGCTCTTTTCCCTGCCAAGTAAAAACAGGTGTATCATCCGGCTGAAACGGGCCTCCGAGTGATTCATCATGGTTTCCGTATCCGATTTTGCTTTCTCCAGCCGGCACACGTTCTTGATTGGTGATTTTTTTGAGAAAAGGCACCGGATCAGGCCAAGCCGGATCCGACTTTGGAGCCGAAAGTCCGAATCCCACCGCAGCCAAGATAAATACGGATAACGGCAGAAACCATTTGAGGACAGAAGTTTTCGGCAACGCGATTCTTTCCATCAGCTTGATGCGTTCTAAGTATAAAAGGCCAAGCATAAAGAAGCCGATCAGCACGATACGGATGACGGCATAGGTGGCATCATATGGCGTAAAGGTATCAAGAATCGTAATATACGCTACTGTCATCATAAAGAAAAATAAGATTCTTCTCTGGTAAATCACCCAATAATGAAGGAGATAGACCAACAGCCACAGCAGCACAAAAAACAGCAGGGTCCGAAACGAAGGAATCATGTCATGCCATTGCCCTGATTGAATCAACGTGATATTCAAATAGACATCCTGTAAAAAAGAGCTGACCCAGCTCAAGTCAAATATGGAGCCTTGATAAAACAGGATGTGTATTGAGATCAACGTAAATAAGACACTAAAAGGAACAGTGACAAACCACCTCATCCTGAAAAAGGTCAGCAGAAACGTCAAGCCGATAAAGACAATAAAAAAGCCTGTATGTTTCGTATCTGTAAAACGGTCAAGCGGCCTGAGCCACTCCCAAAGCAATAAAAACGCCAGAAAATAAAATAACAGCAAGCTCAAACGGCTTCCCTTCTGATCATCGTGCGGCATGTGCACCCGTCACCTCTCTTTCTAAACAACACGCGAAACTCGTCCGCCTCTCATGACCTGAACTCTGATTCGTCGTTTCATCATCTGCTCGATCATGACATTTTCAGCTTGAGACAGCTCAGCATCTTTCTCTTTTGCCAGGATGACTGTAACCCGGCCGCCCCCGGTTTCCGCGATGTGCAGCAAATCTTCCGTGAACTGTCCTGTGACGAGCACCTTATCAGCCATGCGGACAGACGGCTTCCCCAGCTCCTCCCGTACATATCGGCTTACCGGGTCAGCCGCATCACAATGAGTGACCGCTAAATGCCGAAGCATTCGCTTAAAATGCTGCTCTCCCTCTTGAATAGGAAAAAGCGTTTTTTCCTTTCCGACTGAGGCCAGGCCCGCCCCCGCGCCGCTTTGTAAAACAGAATGAAGAATCGAAGCTGACACTGAAACGACCTCTTCGAATGCTTCAGAGGAAGAACGGTCCATCAGAAGAAACAGGTTTTTGCTTCGAGATGGTTCAAATTCCTTCGTCATCAGCTGGCTCCGCCGCGCGGAGGCCTTCCAGTCTAATGCGGCAAACCGGTCTCCCGGCTGATAATTCCGCACACTTGCCGCGACTGTGGAATGGTGCTGATGAACCGGAGAAGAACCGCTTACCCCATCTTCCTGATGCCTTTCATTCACCTGATAAGAAAGACGCTGAAAGGTTGGATAAACAAACAGGGTATCATCAAGCTCATAAAAAGCTGTTTTTTCAATCAAGCCGAGAACATCCCCGGTTCGCACCCTGACAGCTTGAAAATGATGTTCTCCGCGCGGTATACGAGCTAATTCATACGACATCGTCATACTCCGTTTAAACCATGGAAAAACGAGCCGGTTGGCCGCGGCTTCATCTCGTTTCAATGGCTCGAGTCCATCCGGCAGGCAATCTTCAATCACCATATACATCAGCGGAAACGGCAGCTTCCTTCTCAGCGTAACCGACACGCCCAGCCTGTCACCGGCATGCAATTGTGTTTTGGCCACTTCCCTTGAAGCCTGAAAAGAGCGAAGCGGATATAATGCCAGCAATCCGGCATACACGACAAAAGGAAGAAACGCATAAAACAAAAACCAGCTGACAAATCCGCCCTGAAACATCGCGTAAGAAAAAACAGCAGCCGTCAATAGCGTTAATACAATCAGCTTCCACCCATATACCAACCATTGCATCTTCTTCATCAGCGGATCGACGGCCTTTGAACCGGCACTTTCACAACGGACATGATCTCCCGTACGATCGCGCCTGCCTCGATTCCTTCAAATTTCGCCTCTGACTGCAGCAGCATCCGGTGCGGAAGCGTGAAAGGAGCCAAATATTGAATATCATCCGGAATGACATAGTCACGATGATGAAGCAGCGCATATGCTTGGGCCGCTTTCATGAGAGCGATTGATCCACGCGGACTGACGCCTAATTGAACAGAGGCATGCTGTCTCGTTTTCTGCACGATTTCTACTATATATTCTTTGATGCTGTCATCGACGCGGACATTTTGCACTTCCCTCTGTAAACGGATGAAGTCTTCTCTTGTAATAACCGGCTCAAGCGTCTCTATCGGATGGCTTTTTTCCTGAAGAGATAAGACGTCCAGTTCCTCATGAAAGGACGGATAACCCATGCGAAGTTTGAATAAAAAACGGTCAAGCTGGGCTTCCGGCAATGGGTACGTCCCTTCATATTCGAAGGGGTTTTGCGTTGCCATCACAAAAAACGGAGCGGCAAGCGGCATCGTATAGCCATCTACTGTAACGCTTCCCTCTTCCATCGCTTCAAGCAAAGCAGACTGTGTCTTCGGAGAGGTACGGTTGATTTCATCGGCCAGCACGATATTTCCCATAATCGGGCCGGGACGGTATTCAAATTCCAACGTTTTCGCATTATAGATGGATACGCCTGTTACATCAGACGGCAGCAAATCCGGAGTGAATTGAATTCTTTTGAAATCGGCGCCGATTGACTTAGCCAGCGCGCGAACCATCATCGTTTTCCCAACTCCGGGTACATCCTCAAGCAGCACATGCCCTTTGGCTAGAATGGCTGCTAAGCTGAGTATGGCGATGTCTCGTTTTCCAACCATGACTCTATTAATATGTTCAACTGCTTTTCCCAGCAAAGGATGCAGGTCTTCTTCGTATGCCATTCTTTTCCTCCTAGTCATCTACAAAATTCTTCATATTGTAACCTAACTTTACCACAAAAAGTGATCTCTATAAAAAAACGATTCTAGCAAATTGTTTCCAATCAAGCAGGACAAATCATACAAAAAGAGCTTCCCGTGCCAGGAAGCAAAACCAAATCCCTTTTCAATCTAAAAAGATAGGTACAGAATGCTAGTAAGTAAGATTCTTTATATCGTTATTTTGACCGATGTTCCCTATTAAAAGAATTATGTATGATCAATTAAGAAAACGCTTTCAAAGAAAGGGGTATGCCAACATGTCTTATCGTATGAAACGAGTGTTATTGCTTCTTGTCACTGGATTGTTTTTGAGTTTGTCTGCATTCACATCTACTGCCTCAGCTCAAACAGGCGGATCGTTTTTTGACCCTTTTAACAGCTATAACCCCGGTTTTTGGCAAAAAGCAAATGGTTACTCGAATGGGGATATGTTCAACTGCACTTGGCGTGCAAATAACGTTTCCACGACGTCATTTGGTGAAATGCGTTTGGCGCTAACAAGTCCATCCTTTAACAAATTTGACTGCGGGGAAAACCGTTCTGTTCAAACATATGGCTATGGACTTTATGAAGTCAGAATGAAACCAGCTAAAAACACGGGTATCGTTTCATCGTTCTTCACGTACACAGGTCCAACGGATGGAACGCCTTGGGATGAGATTGATATCGAATTTTTAGGAAAAGACACAACAAAGGTTCAATTTAACTATTATACAAATGGGGCAGGAAACCATGAGAAGCTTGTGGATCTCGGATTTGATGCAGCCAATGCCTATCACACGTATGCGTTCGATTGGCAGCCAAATTCTATTAAATGGTATGTCGATGGGCAATTAAAACACACTGCGACAAGCCAAATACCGACAACGCCAGGAAAGATTATGATGAACCTGTGGAATGGTACGGGTGTCGATGAATGGCTCGGTTCCTACAATGGTGTAACACCGCTATACGCTCATTACGACTGGGTGCGTTACACAAAAAAATAAAGTCAAATATTGATAAGAGCCCGCTGCCTTAATATAGCCCGGCTCTTATGATTGAAGGGAAAAGTTGTTGGCATGAATGGGCGAATCTTATCGAGAGGATATCAGCCCCTCTTTCTCTTTCGAAATCGCCCGCTGCCGTCCACGCCGCAATCGTTATCCGGCAGTTCTTATTTAGCAGAAAGATAGATTCTCCGGCAAGGATGCAAGCGGTTCAGTTCAATAGTGATAATAGATCAATTTTCTTTTTATCCAAGCTTACCTGCTGAAAACTTCATAAAAAAACCCACAAATTTGAGACAAACTGTCATATTTTCTCACACAGATGATCGGCAAGCCGTATATTTATGATAGAGTTTTAATTATCATAATATTCAGTATTTATCACATTCTTTAAGGAGGTAATCTATGAACCAGCAATCAGGATTAAAAAAAGACTTAAAAACACGCCATATGACCATGATTTCGATCGCGGGCGTGATCGGCGCAGGCCTATTTGTAGGCAGCGGTTCAGTCATTCACTCGACCGGCCCCGGTGCCATTGTTTCTTACGCGCTAGCCGGCTTACTGGTTATTTTCATCATGAGAATGCTCGGTGAAATGTCTTCCGTAAACCCGACGAGCGGATCGTTTTCCCAATACGCTCATGACGCCATCGGGCCATGGGCAGGATTTACAATCGGCTGGCTGTATTGGTTTTTCTGGGTCGTCGTCATCGCGATCGAAGCAATTGCCGGAGCCGGCATCCTTCAATACTGGTTCCACGATATTCCACTGTGGCTCACAAGCTTAGTTTTGACCGTATTGCTTACGCTGACGAATATTTACTCCGTTAAATCATTCGGGGAATTCGAATATTGGTTCTCCCTTATTAAGGTCGTTACGATCATTTTGTTCTTAATTGTTGGGTTCGCTTTCATTTTTGGATTCGCACCAGGCAGCAGTCCAGTGGGCTTCTCCAACTTGACGGGCCAAGGCGGATTTTTCCCGCAAGGCATCAGCTCCGTATTGCTTGGCATTGTTGTCGTTATTTTTTCCTTTATGGGAACGGAAATCGTTGCGATCGCTGCAGGAGAAACATCCAATCCATTAGAATCCGTGACAAAAGCGACACGTTCCGTTGTGTGGCGCATCATCGTCTTTTACGTCGGCTCTATCGCCGTTGTCGTTGCGCTTTTGCCTTGGAATTCAGCCAATATTTTAGAAAGCCCGTTCGTCGCTGTGCTAGGGCATATCGGTGTTCCCGCAGCCGCGCAGCTTATGAATTTCATTGTCCTCACCGCTGTACTCTCTTGCCTGAATTCAGGTTTGTACACCACATCCAGAATGCTGTATTCACTTGCGGAAAGAAACGAAGCACCGCGGCGCTTTATGACATTAAGCAAAAAAGGAGCCCCTGTACAGGCGATTGTTGCCGGTACATTTTTCTCATATATCGCGGTTGTGATGAATTACTTTTCTCCCGATACCGTCTTTTTATTTTTAGTCAATTCATCAGGCGCCATTGCACTGCTTGTCTATCTCGTCATCGCTGTTTCCCACTTAAGAATGCGTAAAACACTTGAAAAAACGAACCCCGAAGCGCTGAAGATAAAAATGTGGCTCTTCCCGTACTTAACCTACGTGACCATTATCGCCATCTGCGGAATTTTAGGATCTATGGCATTTATTGATTCCATGAGAGACGAGCTGCTGCTGACAGGCGTCATCACAGGGGTTGTTCTCATTTCTTACCTTGTATTCAGAAAACGCAAGGTGGGCGAAAAAGCGGCATCCAAATCCATCACACAGCAGCAGCCCGACATCCTGCCTTAATTTAATCACTCTTATACGCACTTCCTTTAGGATTTTTATGATTATCTTTCTCTGGGAGACGGCGGCACACAGTTTTTTTGTAACCATCACGTCCTTATCGACATTAACTATAGTATCCATTTGAAAAATTAGATAAGGACGATGAAAATGACACTTGAAAAATTTGTGGATGCTCTCCCAATCCCAGAAACACTAAAGCCAGTGCAGCAAACAAAAGAAAAGACATACTACGAAGTGACCATGGAGGAATGCGCTCATAAGCTTCATCGCGATCTCCCTCCGACCCGCTTGTGGGGTTACAACGGCCAGTTTCCCGGACCTACCATTGAGGTCAATCGAAATGAAAACGTTTATGTAAAATGGATGAACCACCTTCCTTCAACACATTTCCTTCCGGTCGACCACACCATTCATCACAGTGACAGCCAGCATGCAGAACCCGAGGTCAAGACCGTCGTTCATTTACACGGAGGCGTCACGCCAGAGGATAGCGACGGGTATCCCGAGGCCTGGTTTACCAAAGACTTTGAACAAACAGGCCCTTATTTTAAACGAGAGATTTATCATTATCCAAATCAGCAGCGCGGTGCTATTTTGTGGTATCACGATCACGCCATGGCGCTCACCAGGCTGAATGTCTATGCCGGACTCATCGGCGCTTATCTCATTCACGATCCAAAGGAAAAACGATTAAAGCTCCCTTCCGGCGAATACGACGTGCCGCTTCTGATCACAGACCGCACGATCAATGAGGACGGTTCTTTGTTTTATCCAAGCGGGCCGGAAAACCCTTCCCCGTCACTGCCTAACCCTTCAATCGTTCCGGCGTTTTGCGGAGAAACCATACTCGTCAACGGGAAGGCATGGCCATACTTGGAGGTCGAACCGAGAAAATACCGCTTTCGCGTCATCAACGCCTCCAACACAAGAAGCTATAACCTGTCACTCGATAATGACGGGGAGTTTATTCAGATTGGTTCAGACGGAGGGCTCCTGCCGCGCTCTGTAAAACTGAACTCATTCAGTCTAGCGCCAGCTGAACGCTATGATATCATCATTGACTTCACAGCCTATGAAGGTCAGTCGATCATATTGGCAAACACCGAGGGCGGCGGTGACGCCAATCCCGAAACAGATGCGAACATCATGCAATTCAGAGTCACAAAACCATTGGCACAAAAAGACGAAAGCAGAAAACCAAAATACCTTGCCTCATCCCCTTCCGTTCAGAATGAAAGAATACACAACATCAGAACACTGAAACTGGCAGGCACACAGGACGAATACGGCAGACCCGTCCTTCTCCTCAATAACAAACGCTGGCACGACCCTGTCACAGAAACGCCAAAAGCAGGCACAACTGAAATATGGTCCATTATCAACCCGACACGCGGAACACACCCGATCCACCTGCATCTGGTCTCCTTCCGTGTATTAGACCGGCGTCCGTTTGATATCGCGCGTTATCAAGAAAGAGGGGAATTGTTCTACACCGGCCCAGCTGTTCCGCCGCCGCCAAGTGAAAAGGGCTGGAAAGACACCATTCAAGCCCACGCCGGTGAAGTCTTGAGAATCGCGGCGACATTTGGGCCATATAGCGGACGATACGTATGGCACTGCCATATTCTTGAGCATGAAGACTATGACATGATGAGACCGATGGATATAACAGATCCCCATAAGTAACCAAACAAACTTGCCTATGACGGCAAGTTTTTTGTATATGAAACTTTCAGATCGATAGTTCGTATAACATAAAAATGGAAAAAAGGAGCCTTTTATGCGGACTTACAATCTCAATGACAAAACACAGCAGTACATTTCCCTTTATGACGAATTAAAATCAAAATTAAAATGGAAAGTTGCACACGATCAGATATTAATGCTCATTTCTTCTGCATATATTGTAAATAGAAGAGAGTTTGATTTTCAGCGTTTTTATGATTTGAGCAGCTATATCAAATCAAACATCGGCAGTTTCTCAACTCTCAATTCACATCACCGCTTTACGGTTGCTTCCATACTGGACATTCATTTTCAGCATGAGGCAAAACAAACATTTCTCACTTTCATTGACGTATACGATGAAATGGTGACGCTTGGATATAAGCGGGATATATTCACATACTTTGCCGCTTTGATCCTGCTTACCGGCAATTCTGACACAACAAACCAAAGAGAACAGATGAACATGGGGCTTTCTGTTTATCAACAGATGAAGAAAAACCATTACTTTCTCACATCAACCCAGAATATTCCCCTCGCCGTATTGCTTGGTGAAAACAGAAACGGTTTGCAGGCGCTAAACAAGGCGGAAACATGCTATCAGCTGCTGGCGGCCAACGGGTTTAAAAAAGGGCAGTACTTACATCAGGTCAGCCATATTCTGGCCTTACAAAGTGAAAAAGACCCCGAAACACTTGTTTCTCATTTCAAACATACATATCAATCCATTACTGATTCTTTCAAAAAGCCTAAGGATTATCATTACCCGGACCTTGCGCTTCTGACATTCCTAGAAGAACCAGATACGAAAACCGTTTTGGCTATCGCTCATGAATTAAACCAAAAAAAAGCATTTAAATGGCAAAAAGATATGAATGTCAAAATGGCTGTCAGTTTATATCTCAGTGAGCATATGGAGACAAATCTGCTGATGGAATCAGGCCTGTACACCGCTATCGAAACAGTCATTCAGGCTCAGCAGGCAGCCGTGACAGCAGCTGTCATCAGCACAACAGCAAGCAGCCAGTCATTCTCATGACGGAAACGAAATCAGGAGGGGACACATGCCATACATCACATTAGAAGATCAGACGCGCTTATACTATGAAACGCACGGGACCGGTACACCGATCCTGTTTATACACGGGGTGCTGATGAGCGGACAGTTTTTCTACAAACAATTTTCATCACTCTCTGCCAATTATCAGTGTATTCGCCTCGACCTTAGAGGACATGGCGAATCCGACAAAGCGCTTCACGGCCACACCATTTCCCAATATGCCCGCGACATAAAGGAATTTCTAAAAGCAATAGAGCTCGATCATGCCGTTCTCGCCGGCTGGTCAATGGGCGCTTTTGTCGTATGGGATTATCTCAATCAATTTGGGAATGATAACATACAAGCCGCTGTGATTATCGATCAATCCGCTTCCGACTATCAATGGGAGGGATGGGAGCACGGCCCGTTTGATTTTGACGGTTTAAAAACGGCGATGCACGCTATTCAGACTGACCCGCTGCCATTCTACGAGCGTTTCATCCTTAATATGTTCGCAGAACCGCCTGCTCAGACAGAAACAGAATGGATGCTGGCAGAAATCCTTAAACAGCCGGCCGCCATTTCAAGCACAATTTTATTTAACCAAACGGCTGCAGATTACCGCGGCGCCCTTCAAAACATTAATGTGCCGACATTGTTATGCTTCGGAGAAGACCGCAAATTTTTCTCGACAGCAGCTGGAGAACACTTGCGCAGCAATCTTCCAAACTCGACGCTCGTCACCTTTTCTAAAAGCAGCCATTGCCCGTTTTTAGAAGAGCCCGACGCTTTTAACAGTACACTCCTCTCCTTTTTAGACGAGCAGATTGGAAAGTCATAAAGAAAAAGGAATTAGGAGATTAGGGAAAAGTATGAGACAATAGGAATTGTGCAGTAAAATACATGAGGGAAGAAGTGACTTTATGTCTTACTATAACAAACGAAATCAAGAACCGCTGCCTAAAGAAGATGTAAGTACTTGGGAATGCACAAAAGAAGACTGCAACGGCTGGACCAGAAAAAACTTCGCAAGCAGTGACACGCCATTGTGCCCTTTGTGCGGAAGCAAAATGATTGACGGCATCCGTTCATTAGTGAATCTCCAAAACAACAGTCAAACGAAAACAAGCTAGCTCTTCCCTATAACAAATGCAGTCTCCCGCAAGCAAACACTCCCCGAACGGAGACGCAATTCTATTATCCAGAGACTAAAAGCCTCATTTCAAAAGAGGCCTAAAACAAAGAAAGAAGCCCAAAACTGTAAACGTTGAGGGCTTCTTCTGTCTATTTTATGGTATAATATGGATATCGAAGGGGTGATAACATGATTGCAAACCAACAGCAAAAAGACCTGGAAAAAAGGGCTAGATTCAAAAAGCTGAACCTTGCAATGAACGCTTATGTTGAGCTTCTGTTTTTGTCAATACCTCTGATCCAACTCTTTAAATGGCTCGGATCATTAGCCTTGCATCTCGTCCATTAAAAAACCGCTCAGCCCATGCCGAGTGGTTTTTTCAATTAATCACAGAAAAGCTGTTGATAATGCCGTTCGAATTTTCCCACACCTTTTTGAACGTCTTATTTTCAAGGTTATAGGAATAAATCGTCCTCACCTTCGCTTCACGTCCTGTTTCATCCTTCAGCTTTTTGGCCCCCTTGGCTTCGGCGAGAAAATAAATGCTCTTGCCATCCGCAGAGAACTGCGGCTGGGCGTCAATTAACAGCTTGAATGATTTTTGATTTGTAATGATGGTTTCATATTTTTTCGTATCCGCATTCAGCATCTGAACAGCAGCGGTTTGCTCCGTTCCTTTTTGTGTATAGGATGTAAACAAAATCTGTTTATCATCACCAGAAACAGCAATATCGCTGATAAACTGGTCAAGGCTCTTCAGCTCAGCGAAATTGTTTTGATGGCCGGCCGCAAAATGAATCGTTGTCGGCTCAGGATCGATCCCCTTTTCGTTCGCTTCATCTGTTTTCTTGTAATCTTCTTCTGCAGAATAATGCAGCAAGGCAAATGAATCTGATTTCTTGTTATAAAAGAAGCCGCTGACGCTGTCATCCTGATCATTCGCGGCAGGATAAAGGTTTGTGTATTTCTTCGTTTTCAGATCAAAGGATGCGATCCGGAAATTGCTTTCATCCGCTTTTCCTAAACGGAAATAGATGGTTGAACGGTCCTTTGACAAAAACAAACTGTCCGCACTCTCCGCACCTTTATAAAGGATTGTCTTTTGATTAGACTTTAGATCCAGCTTAAAAAGCCTCATTTCATTTTGATTATTATTGCCTGTAAAATAGAGCACCTGCTGCTTTTGATCCAAAGCAAATGCCGGATAGCCGGTCAGCTTGTCCTCATGGATCACCTTGTCATTTTCATAATACTTCGTCTTTAGATCGGTATTTGTAATCGAAACAAGCAGCTGATCACCGCTTTCCGTATGTACTGAAACATCAGCAGCGCTCTCATGGCCTTTATCCTTGGCAGCATAAAACGCAAAACCCGCTGCAGCGGCTGCTATCACGACAGTTAATAATAGGATTCTTTTTTTCATCTTTTATCTCCACCAATAGAAAAAGCAAGAATGCGACTTCTTGCTTTACAGATTATATGTAGATTAATAGCTGTAATGTCCCGCTACTTTTCCTTTGCTTAATGGGTATCCAAGCGCTTTAAACGCTTTAGGGCTTACATCCAGAACTGCGTTAGGCATTCTGCCAACATCATTTTTGTACACCGTAATGACCTTTTTAGGCTTCGCTTTTGCATAAGCTCTGATTTTTGTCCCGTTTTTAGGAACATCAAATCCGATCTTGGTCGCACAATCCCAGTGTCCAAGCTTTTTGCCTGAAGAGCCTTTTTTCCCGACTCCATTATACCAAGTAATATTTCCGTTCACATGTTTCGCACTGGCATCTGATGAAAAACTGAAAACTCCCAAAGTACTTCCTGCTAAAATAAAAGCGGCTAAAATGATTTTCTTCAACATTTCGTCCCCCTGTTTGTTAACATCTAGAAAAATTATACACGATCAACCAGGGGATTTTTATTTCAATATCCTTACAGTAATATTACAAACTCTAGAATAGTTGACTCTGTTAAAATAAACCATGGAAGATTATCCTATTATAATTGCAATATAAGCGTTATAATTGTTGATAGAGTAGTTATCGCATTCAATATGAACGAATCATTACCGTATTGTTCAAACCAAATTCATAGTTATGTAAACGATTCATACTCTCATATAAAGAAAAAAGAGTGTGCGAGACTCTTTTTTCTTCAAAGTTTCTTTTTTCAAAAAAACGCAGATTATATTATATAAAATTTTCATTTCGTTTTTGGTTTTAAAAATGGCGATTTTGTGAACAGTTCATATTGATCAGTGCGGAATTACTCATATCAAAAGATATAGGAGTGGTAATCCATGAAGGCAGCAAGATGGCATAACCAAAAGGATATCCGTATTGAACATATTGACGAGCCAAAAACAGAGCCCGGAAAAGTAAAGATCAAAGTCAAATGGTGCGGCATCTGCGGCAGTGATTTACACGAGTATCTGGGCGGCCCGATCTTTATTCCGGTTGACAAACCGCATCCATTAACGAATGAAACAGCACCTGTCACTATGGGCCATGAATTCTCCGGTGAAGTTGTTGAAGTTGGAGAAGGCGTTGAAAACTATAAAGCAGGAGACCGCGTCGTAGTCGAACCGATTTTTGCAACGCACGGCCACCAAGGCGCCTACAATCTTGATGAACAAATGGGATTCCTCGGCTTAGCAGGCGGAGGCGGCGGTTTCTCTGAGTATGTATCCGTCGATGAAGAACTTCTGTTCAAACTCCCTGAGGAATTATCATATGAACAAGGCGCTCTTGTTGAGCCTTCTGCGGTCGCTTTATACGCTGTCCGTTCAAGCAAAATCAAAGCCGGTGACAAAGCGGCTGTATTCGGCTGCGGCCCGATCGGACTTCTTGTGATTGAAGCGCTGAAGGCTGCCGGTGCGACTGACATTTACGCTGTCGAGCTTTCACCTGAACGCCAGCAAAAAGCTGAAGAGCTTGGAGCCATCATCGTTGATCCGTCCAAAACAGATGATGTAGTCGCTGAAATTGCAGAGCGTACTGGAGGCGGTGTTGACGTCGCATTTGAAGTCACTGGCGTGCCAGTGGTGCTGCGTCAAGCGATCCAATCCACTACAATTGCCGGGGAAACAATCATCGTCAGCATTTGGGAAAAAGGCGCGGAAATCCACCCGAACGATATCGTCATCAAAGAACGCACAGTCAAAGGAATTATCGGATACCGCGACATCTTCCCAGCTGTATTGTCATTAATGAAAGAAGGCTATTTCTCCGCTGACAAACTCGTCACAAAAAAAATCGTATTAGACGATTTAATCGAGGAAGGCTTCGGCGCTCTTATTAAAGAGAAAAACCAAGTCAAAATTCTTGTCAGACCTAACTAATGGAACAAAAAAGAATCCGCGCCAGTATGCGGATTCTTTTTTTATTTCATCCAATCACAGAGCTGGAATCATTCTTCGCCTCGCCGCGGTCATAAGCGCGGAAATGGCCCTCGAGCTGCTCAAGCGAAAGCCCTTTCGTTTCCGGTAAAAATGTCTTCACAAACAGGACAGAACAAATTCCTAGTACAACGAAGATAAAGAACGTTGTGGACAGCCCGATGGCGGCCAGCAATATCGGGAAAGTGAAACTGACTGCAAAATTCACCATCCACAGACAGAACACCGTGACGCCCATTCCCAAACCGCGAAGACGGAGCGGGAAAATCTCAGAAAGCATGAGCCACGTCACTGGGGAAATCGCCCCCTGCTGGAATGCAAGGAATGTCACTGTTAACGACAGAACCACATATGGAAGAGCCGGTGATCCTTCGAGCACGAGTGAGAATATCCCGATCAGCAATAACGCCGTTGTCGTACCGATCAAACCTGTCATCAGCATCGGCCGGCGGCCTACTTTACCAAGAAGCCAGATTCCAACGAACGTTGCCAATACCGAAATCACGCCATTTGCGATATTTCCGATTAATGCGGCTTCCGTTTGAAAACCGGAATCTCTTAAAATTTCAGTCCCATAATACATAATTGAGTTTACACCTGTAATTTGCTGCACAACCGCAATCCCGATTCCAATGAACACAATCCGGCGCACCCATGGGACTGCAAGGTCTTTAAACGTCGCTTTTTCAAGCTTATCTTCTTTTTTGAAAGCGGATTCAATTTCTTCCAGCTCAGACACGGCCTGCTTGTCATCCCTGATTTTTTTCAATACCCGCAAAGCATCTTCTTTTCTTCCTTTCGAAACAAGCCAACGGGGGCTCTCAGGCATTCTAAGCATTCCGAAAAACAAGAATACCGCTGGGAGCGACGCAATGACGAGCATAAATCTCCACACATTGGAGCTGTCTCCCATTGTTGTCCCGAGGATCGCATTAAAAACAAAAGCCAAAAGCTGTCCGGATACGATCATCAATTCATTCTGCGTCACCATCCGCCCCCTGCTTTCCATAGGAGACATCTCCGCTAAATAGGCGGGAACCGTAACTGATGCGCCCCCGACCGCAATACCAAGCACAAAACGGGAAATAATCATAATCGTTACATTTGGCGCAAACGTACAACCGAGCGTTGAAATGAAAAATATAACAGCGAGGAACAAAATATTTTTGCGGCGCCCGTTAAAATCAGACATCCTGCCGCCAAACACAGCACCCAGTGCGGCTCCAAAAAGAAGTGAACTGGTGACGAGCCCCTCTGTGAAGGCATTGAGGTTTAGCTGGTCCGGCTCTCCCATATAAGGCAAAGCTCCGTTGAGCACACCCGTATCATAACCGAAGAGGAGACCGCCGAAAGTCGAGACTATAATAACCGTACGTAAAAATGACATTTGATTGCCTTGTTTATTCATACTGTTTCCCCCAGTCTTTTTCAGAATCGATCAATGCGTATTTCAAAAACTCATTCTAGGGCTGCTGCTTTTCTTACATTTGGTGAGCAGGCTTCAGAAAAAATTCGTTATGTTTATCCAATGGCCCCATTACCTTCCCTCCTGCTTAGCCTTTCCGTTTCCCTGGAAGCGATTTCATTTTCCATTTAAGAAACAGTGAGCATTTCTTTGTACAAACACTTGACATCTTGTTACTTTATAGTCACTTTATAGTTCTATTGTAGTGATATCATAGTGACATTTTTGTTATATCTGATATTATCATAATTATAAAAACGCTTTCAGTCAATATAAATTTCTGAAAATTTTTAACCTATACACTGAAAAATCATCAATTCAAGGGGAAAATGAACTTTTTTCTATGTGAAAATGAGGCAATCTCGTAAAAGTTCCTGTGAGTTTCTGTTTATACGCTCTCAACGACAGGATGAGTAACTGTTGGTTAACTTCTCCTGTTTTTCTAATCTTCATTGACTTTCTTATCAAACATGAGAACAATCGTTTCAGACTGAAGGTAAAAGGAAATAGAAAAGAAAAGATGGCTGGTTAAGAGGAGGCAACAAAATTGAATGAGGTTTATGTCATTGCAGGCCTTTTGTTGTTAACAGCGGGGATGATTGATTTTTTATGGACTACATTATGGTTAGAGAGCGGCGCAGGCCCGATCACCAGATGTTTGTCAGCATGGCTGTGGAAAGGCTTTCGCAAAATCAGCGGAGACAACGCAAAGGTTCTCAGCACGGCAGGCCCTCTGCTGTTATGCCTGACGTTAGTGATATGGATCATTTTATTTTGGGGCGGATGGTTTTTGATTTTCTCAAGTGACCCCCAATCACTCATGGACACTCAATCGAAAGAACCGGCGTCCTGGTCAGACCGAATTTATTTTACCGGTTATGTCATGTTTACATTAGGGAATGGCGACCTCGCACCGAACGGAGACCTATGGAAGCTCATCACGGTCATAGAAACCGCTCATGGCCTGCTGACCATCACATTTTCTGTTACCTATTTGATTTCCGTATTAAGTGCCGTTAATCAGAAGCGCTCATTTGCCCAAAGTGTATTAAGCGTGGGGCGTGACGGAACTGAAATTGTCCAGAATGCATGGAACGGCAAAGATTTTCACGACATTGATTTTCTTCTTGTCACGATCTCATCAGATCTGGGAAAGCTGACCGCTCAGCATGACGCCTTCCCTATCCTTCATTTTTACCATAGCACGCAGCGCCAGGAATCATCCATTATAGCTGTCACTGTATTGGATGAGGCATTAACCATTTTGAAATACGGCATTCCTGAACAATATCAGCCAAACCAGCTTCACATCAAAGAAACCCGCTCAAGCATTAAAAACTACTTGGATACCGTTCATACCGCCTATATCCATTCAGCGGAACAAGCGCCGCCGGAACCAGACATCACAAAGCTTCAACAAAAAGGCATACCCACTTTATCAAAGCAAACATTCCAAACGGCTATCCAATCTTTACAGGAACGGCGTCAATTGCTGCTGGGCATTGTCCAAGCCGGGGCCCGAAAATGGCCTGTTCAGGGGCAGTCAATGGATCATACGTAAAAAAGTCCGGAGTGTTAGATCACTCCGGACTTGATTCTTATACAAGCTTCTGGCCGCAATTCGGACAAAAATTGGCTTCGCCGGTTTTTGTTCCGCAGTTCGGACAGAAATTCGGTTTATTTCCGTTGCCTGATGGCTGTGCCTGCTGGTTCTGATTCATTTGATTCATCATTTGATTGGCCATATTCATTCCCATCATCATTCCAGCCATATCGGAAGCCGTTCCGCCACCGCTCATCTTTCCGGATGCCATTCCATCCGTCATGGATATTTGCTGGTATCTATTTACATCTCCAACCATACCGTATGAAGCGTTCTTCGTAATCATATCCTGAACCTCTTGAGGATAATTAAAGCTCATGATTTGAAAACCGGTGATCGTCATTCCGTCGCCAATTAATTGCATATCTAAGTCTTCTTGAATTCCCTTTGCAATGTCAAAAGCGTTGGCTTGGAGATTAAACATATCCTTCCCTTCTCTAGTGATCCACTTCATGAGAAGCTGATCCAGAATAGAAGTGATCCGAATTTTAATATCCTCAACAAAATATTGATCCTTCACGCCAGCGATTTTATCAATCAGCCTGATATAGTCCTGCACCTTCACATGAAAAGTGCCGTTTGCGCGGATCGGCATCCCGCCAGGCATTCCCGCTGCCGGAATATGTATCGCCTGCTTTGTTCCCCATCTCACGGTAAATTCCTTCGTATTGACAAACAGCACCTCGGCGCGCATGCCGCTGTTAAACCCAAATGTAAAGCCCTTTAATGTTGAGAGGAATGGAATAATTTCTGATTCAATATCATAATCGCCATCATCTTGAAAAATCCCTTCAACCCTGCCATTGCTCAAAAAGACGGCATCCTGTCCAGGACGAATGATTAAACGGCTCCCTTTTTTGATTTCACGATTGTTCCATTTATAAAAAATCATATCATCTCTAAATTCTTCCCACTCTACTACATTCGCTAATTGATTTCTGAAAAACGACATTACGCCTCTCCCTTTCTCTAATTCTTACCTTTTAGAAACTGCCTCGGCTTCCGCTGTATGACGTTCCGCCTTTCGTAACACCGCCACCGCCGCCGCTGTCTTTGTCTGATGGTTTTCTTTCTCTAGTTACAGTCGTTCTGATATAAGTGTCATATTGATCAATCACATCGGACGTACGATGATCCATATATGTATTCCCATTAACCGTTACTTTGCCACCCGCATGATAAAGCATGATGGAAACCACGATGCCTCCGACTGCGATGGCAGCAATCAGCTGAAACCACCAAGCAAAGAACACGCTGTCAGGATTGACTCCCGGTTTTATGCCCATATCTTTATAGGAAAGCTGAATATATGTTTGAAAAGCATTGAAATAATCTTCATTTGATAAATCAGATGAAATCGTATTTCTGATGCTGTTTAGTCTGCTGTTGTCCAGATACTTTTCAGCTTTTTGGTAGCCCGAGATGTATACTTCTCGATCCGCCATATCAACCGTTAAAATAGCTGTACTCCCTTTTCCGTAACGATCATAAAAATCGCCGGCATAATCGGCAATATCTTCACCGTTTGTGCTTTTTGTCGTAATAATGATGAAATCAGTGTCCCTCTTTGCACCCAGCTCCGCTGAGAGAGATTCAAGTTTTCCGATTTCTGCTTTTGTTAACAGATGGGCATGGTCATATACATGCTGCTGTGATTCAGAAGCTCTCACCGCTTCGAACCCGAGTAAAGGCATTACCACGAAGACAGCCAGCACAACAAGAATCGCTTTCCCTATAAATCCCCGCATCAAAATCCGCCTCCCATCATCCATGAGACGAGCTTCAATGCAAGAAATGTCCCGCCTGCAATTCCGCTAAACCATGCCGCCACTTTTCCTGAACTGATCGGCGGCTTTCCGACAACCTTTCCCGTTTGCCCGTTCATCGCAAAGATATGCTCTGTTCTTTCATAATCGTAGCTGACCATCCAAACGGGAAGCAAAACATAAAAGCTGTTCACATTCTTCGTATGAATATGTTTGTCCCTCACATTGACTGACGTATATCCGGAAAAAGTAGAATGGATGTATGAATCAATAAAACTGCTGATTTTCTCTTTTGCCCTAGGAAAAAGCTCTTCATCGGTATAATTGTATTTTTCAGCAATATAACCGGCCAAATATGCCGTTTGAAAGTCCTTCAGCTGATCGTATGAATAAGGCTCCAACTTGTCCATTAATTCATCATTCATTTTTTCAGAGGCATCGACAGGGATTTTCAAATAATCGAGATTAATATCACGAAACGCTTCAAAGTGCTCCGTTTCTGTGCGAATATAATCTCCTTCATCATACCGATGGACTCTGGTACAGTTCGCTTTCACCTGTACTTCACTATTTAAATCGAACATCCAAAACGGGATATACATGCCGGTGATGCTTTTAATGCGATCGGCTGACATGAAACCTTTTGGTGTCAAAAGGCCTTTTTTGCACCACTTTCGAAATGCCTGCTCCGCTTCTTGTTTGCTGATTGTAAATGGAATGACCTTCGCCGGCGCCAAATGGCCAGATAAACGATCAGCAAGTATAGCCGCACCTCCGCAAAAGCTGCACGTCGTCGCTGTCGTTTCAGCTTCCGTGATCAAAACAGCGCCGCAGTTTTCACATTGATATTCCTTTGCTTCATCATCAGAAAACCGCGCCGCAATGTTTTCTTTCGGAAGGCTTTCAATATTGTCCTGTCTTCCGCAGCTGCCGCAGGATAACGAACCGGATTCACTGTCAAATGCCATATCACTGCCGCAGTTCGGACACTTATAAGATATTATCATTACAGTTCCCTCTCACATCTTATGTTGAAATGGTGCCGCAGCCGAAAGCTGCGGCCTCCTATGTATTATTTATCAAGCATCATTTTCGCTTTTAACGCCGCAAGTTCATCATCTACCTGACTTGAACCGGCAGTTTCATACTTAGCAGTCAGATCAGCAATATCATCCTGCGGAGCGCTGTTCAATTCAGCCATCGCATTCGCCTGATCAAGCGCCTGATTTACTTTATCCTCCATTCTGCCGAACGCAGACATTGATTGGCTGGTGATCGAAACAGAAGTGCCCAGCTTGTTCATTCTTTCTTGCGTTTTCGCTACTGCCCACTTCGCCTTGATCATCTTTTTGCGTGCTTCCAGCTCTCCAATGTCAGAAACCAGTTTGTCATGCATCTTTCTCATTTGTGCGGCATTGGCTGCAGCCATTTGATTCGCCGTCTGCAGCTCAGAAAGCTTTGATTCCAAAGATGTTTTTCTTTCAAGGAATGTTCTCGCATCGCCCTCATTCCCCGCTTGCAGTGCCTTCATCGCATAGCTTTCCATCTTTTCCATGTCTGCCTGGCACTCATGACATTCTCTTTTTGTCCTTTGCTCCTCAGCCATAACAGCCGCTGTTTCTGCCTTTACCTTAGCCAAATCGCTATTCATGTTTCTCAAATATTGATCTACCATTTTCTCTGGATTTTCAGCCTTGTCCAACAAAGAATTGATATTGGCCGACATAATATCTTTGAATCTTCCAATGATACTCATAATGTCGTTTCCTCCTAAATCTATCTAATAAATGAAACCCTTATAAATATACTATTTATTACCGTTAAAAGTTTCATTTTTTTAATAAAAAATGACATTCCAAATAAAAATACATAACTTTCTTACCTGAATTTAGTACTAAATATAAAAAAGGATGCCTCCCAAAAGTCCAAAGACTTTCAAGAAACATCCTCGATATGTTATAGAGAACCTTCAAGCTCTTTCATGCTGGGCAGCGCCTCAATCGCTCCAATTTTCGTGCACACAAGAGCGCCCACCTTATTGGCAAAGGACACAATGTCCCGCAGCTTCGCAAAATCAGCATCTACGGATTGAATCTGATCCGTGTTTGCCAATTGATATAAAGCCGCGCCGACAAAAGCATCCCCCGCTCCTGTTGAGTCAATTGATGTAACCGGAATGCTCGGAATGATTTCTTTCTCCTTCCCATTCGAAAGAAGCGTCCCGCTTTTCCCAAGTGTTACAGCGACCATTTTCGCTCCGATCTCATGAAGAATCGCCACGCCCTCTTCATGATCCTTCGCGCCGCTGATGATCTCCAGCTCCTCGTCACTGACTTTCACAACATCACTTACAGCAATCGCCCTTTTTGCGACACTGACAAACTCCGACATTCTCCCCTTCCACAAATCCTCACGATAGTTAGGGTCGAATGAAATAAACTGTCCGTTGTCTTTCGCAATCGACATCAGCTGTAAATAGGCTGAGCAAAACGGATCTGATAACAATGCCGTCGCTGAGCCGAAATGAAGGATTTTCGCTTCGTTTACTTTATCCTGGTCAATATCCTCCAGCGTAAACAAAGCATCCGCGCCTCTATTAAAAACAAAATCGCGCTCCCCATTTTGCTTTAACGAAACAAACGCAAGCGTTGTAGGCGCTTTCTCATCCATGATCAGCATGGAAGTGTCCACCTGTGCGGCGTCTAATGTTTGCTTCAAAAAATACCCAAACGGATCCTTGCCTACTTTTCCGCTGAAAGCGGCGTCTCCGCCCAGCTTAGCAATGGCCGCTGACACATTCGCCGGAGCACCGCCGGCACTTTTTAAGAAATGGCGCCCTTCCATTAAATCAACGTCAACATCGGTACAAAAAAAATCAATTAACAATTCTCCAATACAAACAACAGATTGACTACGCATATGATCACACTCATTTATATATGATAGATTATAGTCTCAGTATATTACTTTCTGCCATAAATACAAGCGTTTACATTGAATATTAAAAATTTTATATATATTTAGCTTGAAGATCTTTGTGCAGAGAAAATGACGAGTACCAGTAATCTCAGGCTGTTTCTTTATAATAAACAGACTAGGCCAACTCAAGTCGCAGTTGGCCTATCATTGTATAGATCCTTTAGTGCAAAACGACTTTATCTCAGCTCGCCATCCAAAGGTACAATCACTTCATCTAACGTCTTTCTCCACTGACGTTTCAACTCTGGCCCGTATTTCAATGGTTTTGCATCTGGATGTACCGCTTTGTACTGATCAAATTGCTTACTATTGATGATTCCCCCGATATTCGGAATCGGATCTGTCCCTATCACATATTGAACGGCAGATAAATGCAGCTCATCCTCTGCCACAAACCAAGAATTCGCAAATTCCTTAACCGCTTGGCTGCGTTCTTTTGTGAAGAAGCGTCTTTTCACTGCAAGAATATCTTCCTCTTCATCTACGTTTTTCGTATCAATGGCATTTAACATTTCACGGTATACATCTTTCACAATGTCTGATTTCTCTAGTTTTTGAAGGGCACTTTCGATCTCATCTCGGATATTTTGGTTATTGGCCGAGTATGTTTCTAATAGTCGATCAATATACGTTGAATCAATATCATAGATCTTCACTGCGTTTTCTCCATAAAACTCAATATCCGAGAAATCCGGCTCTGGTCCGTCTTGATCCTCATCATCTATCAGTGAACCTTTAATCGTGTGATAGACACCAATATACTCTTCTAGTGTTTCCACCTGTTCTTGAAGTGCTGCTGATTTCTCCATATCATCATTATAGTCATCATACGTCACTAATGCTTCGTATGAATTATTTAGCTCTTGAAATGCTTTTACGAACTCAATTCGGGTGTCAAGAGAGGTGTGCTCATCAATATCGGTTGGACTTGGAATGAGTGTCGTTAACGCTTTGTGAGCCTTCTTAAAACGTTTCTTCGATTCATCATACGTTGGATAAACAAGACTAGATTCTTCTTGTGCATGAGAATATAACTTTGTCGCATTCTTTACGTTTTCTTCCATTGTAAAAGGTTTACGGAATGTCACAATTAATCCTTTTGTCTTTCCTGGATATGTACGATTGGTCCTAGAAAAAGCTTGAATCAAATTGGCATAACTTAAATTCCGATCCACAAATAACGTTTGAATCGTTGGGGCATCAAAACCAGTCAATAACCGATCGACTACAATGACTAGGTCAATTTGTTTCCCAAATTCTTTGAATTCCCCTTTTTTACGAGCCAAGCGATTGTTAATATCACCATTATATCGTTCAATATCTTCTATCGACCACGCAGTGTGATAGTAATCATTATAATCCTTAATAATCTCCATCATTTCATCGTGAGTTTGCTTGGAATTTTCCTCGTTTTCTTGCATTGAATACGTAATTGCAATACGGGGAAAGTCAAGATCTTCAATTGTACGACCTGTTCGGATTGGATGTCCCGCAAACTCATTTGTCAGCCAATTCGTATCCTTCGTCATTTCTTTAATGGCCTGATAGTAACGTTTCGCCATATCAATGGAACTCGTTGTTAAAATAGCTGATTTTTGCGGGCGGCCGTTTTGAAAATCAAATTTAATATAGGCATTATCCGGCCTGAAAATCTTATGAATGACTTTTTGAATATGTTCATCATTCTCGAACGAAGATGGTTCAAGATATGCTTCTTTTTCGATTCCATCCATTTGATCAATCATATCGTTGATTTCATCATCACTACAATTGGCGTATTTTTCTTGATGACGCAGCTGTTCGAAAATATGATTATTTAATGAAGTGAGGTCAATTGTATCTTCATGCTCTACTTGAAACCCTAAAACAGCACCATCGTCTAACGCATTCTTAATCGTATACGTGTGCAAAACGTCTCCATATTGGTCACGAGTAGTGCGAGCTAATCGGCCCTTCGCTTGTTTTTTATTTTCATTAAATATCGGCGTCCCTGTAAATCCAAACCAAGTCGAATTTGGAAAGAACCCCTTAATGGCTTCCATGCCTTCTGCACTTAACGCACGATGGCATTCATCCACGACAAAGACAATATGCTGCCCCAGCAGTTTCTTAAAGCGCTGAGTGCCTTTTTGCTCCTCTTGCCTTTGGGCATAGCGCAAGGAAGCCTCCAGTTTTTGGCGCGTGGTAATGATCACTGTATTCGAATTGGTATCAGACAATAGAGTTTGACTTAGCTCCTTTGCGCTCCCAGTTCCGACAATCAAACTATTCGATTTAGCATGACCAGAAGAAATCCCCGTGTTAAACTCAGACGCAAATTTAGTAAATTCAGTCGTCGTTTGGTTATCTAAGTCTTTTCGGTCAATGAGCATAATCGTGCGGTCCACACCTGTTTTGCGGGCTAATAACTTCGTGGACACAAAACTTGTCAATGTTTTTCCTGAACCGGTCGCATGCCAAACATAGCCGGATTGATGTTTCATGGCAGATGTAAACAAAGCTTGGATCGCATGAATTTGATACGGTTTTAATACTATTATAGCTTTGTTGTCTTGATCCTCACTTATAATTGTATAATCGGCAATCAATCGATGGGCATCTGGAATATTTAAAACTCGTTTCACAAATTCATAAAGATTTTCTACTTTTTGATTATCCTTTGTTCGCCAGCTAAAGATCAATTTCTTGTGCATATCTTTTGGCAGCGCATTGGCAAAATAGCGAGTCGTTTGTTCATTGGAAATGACAAATAACTGCAAGGTAGAAAAGATATTATTTCGAAACATTCCTTCTTCTGCGTATTTCTTAATTTGATGATAGGCTTGAAATACGCCGTCTTTGGCACTGGCCTTCTTTAATTCAATTTGAACAATAGGTAATCCATTGATAAGAAGTGTCACATCAAATCGGCGATCACGTCCATCAACATTTGTCTTTTGTTTCGCAATCTGATGAACGACTTCGTATGTAGAAATACCGCCGCCAATATCTTGATTGGAATACAGCACCAACGACATGGAACCCAATGAAACATCTTCACGTTCAATCGTAATCCGAGCAATTCCATTTTCCCCTTTGAGCCATTTAGCAGCATCAAAGGGTGTCTGCGTTTTCGATAACAACTCTGTCTTTATCGAATCGAATTCTTTATCAGTCATTGGATATTCCCCAATTTCTGATAAATTATTTTGTGTAATCTTGTGCCGCAAGTTCTTCCATAAGTCTTCTTCCGACTTTAAATCCGGACGATAATTCCACTGATTATGCCCTTCCCCTAACACTTCAATCAGGCGGCGCTCTACCTCTGCTTCATCTTTATGTTGGATCGTTGCCATGATTCTCCCCCTCTTTTTCACTAGACAAACATCTTTTGTAGGAAAGCTTTTTTCGTTTCTTTTAAGGCATCTACTTCGCGTTGGTGAAGGGCGATCGTGTCGTCTAGTTGTTTGAAGAAGTTGCCGATTTTGGTTTGCTCCTCTTTGCTTTTCGGAAAATAAAATTCAAATGAATCTATCTCTTTGGATGATATATTTGGTTGGGCTCCTGCAACTAAAACAGACTTTAATTGGCTAATAAACAATGGAGATCTGACAATCGTGGAAATAAAATCATAATTTACCTCGCCAATATTAGAAAAGTAGCCAACTCGTTGGTTTTGATATACCTTTTCATTATTAGGATTGTTTAATATCGCTACTTTTCCCGTAGTTGCCCCTGACATAGCCAACAACGCAGCGCCATTAGTCAAAAGAAACTTTTCATCTTCTTGTTGCTCATCATGGAAAGTAAAATCTCCTCCAACCTTTCCATTGGATAGTATATTGGAAATCCTAACTATTGGGACTCCAGCTTCCTTAAATTTAGTACTTTGAAAAGCAGCCCCTCCTCTTAACGGGGAAACTTCACCCAACTTTCGCTCTTCCCATTCTCCAGTAAACCCCGGGAAACGAACCTCCGGCACAGACTCCCCTTCTTTTGGAAATATTTTTTGCAAGAATCCCTGTTTTGTTTGTTTGAGGGTGGTTAGTTCTTGCTGATGAAGAGCGATCGTGTCGTCTAGTTGTTTGAAAAAGTTGCCGACTTTCTTTTGTTCGTCATTTGACGGAAAAGAAAATTTCATCTTTTTGAATTCTCCAGTTGTAATTTGGTTAATGGTAGCCCCAAGATTCTTATTAATTTCAATAGCAAATTGATTTGTATCTAATAATGCATTAGTAAATGAAGACTCCTTGGATCGAATACCCGTCATAAAAGCACCAATAACTGTATTATCCATCTTTTTCTTAACAGAAGCATGTTTACCAATTAAGTTTCGAGATCCATTTCGAACTACAACAATAATATCCCCCGCCTCAACATTTCGAGAATTCACTACTTTTGGATCCACATATACATTATCAGCATTTACTATTTCTCCATTCTTTACATTAGAAGATCTCAATACTAATGTCCCTTTTTCAACAATATTATCTGGAGAATACGTGAGACCCGAATAGAATTCTACATTATCCCCCAAATTACGCTCTTCCCATTCTCCATTAAATCCCTCAAATCTCACTTCTGGCACACGCTTATTTTCCACGATGAAACACCTCTAACGCACCATTGATCCATTCTGCATTTTCTTCATCATATTGCAACGAAGAAATCATCTCATACAAGCTAGATTCTAGTTCCGCTTTTTCTTTTCGAATGTCTTTAATGGATGCACCAATCGCAGCCATATCCACAGGTTCTTCTTCTTCAAACGTATCGACGTATCGAGGGATGTTCAAATTAAAATCATTCTCTTTGATTTCCTCGAATGATGCAACATGGGCATATTTCTCGACATCTTCTCGTTTTTGATACGTTTCGACAATTCTATCAATATGTTCTTTGGAAAGTTTATTTTGGTTCTTTCCTTTTACGAACTCTTTACTTGCATCAATAAACAACACATCACGGGTACTACGATTTTTCTTCAGGATGATGACTGTTGTTGGAATCGATGTGCCAAAGAATAAGTTTGCCGGCAGACCGATCACGGCATCAATACTGCCGTCTTCTAATAATTTCTTGCGGATCACACCTTCTGCCGCGCCACGGAACAGAACCCCATGGGGTAAGACGATCGCCATCGTTCCCGAATCTTTCAAATGGTAGAACCCATGTAAAAGAAAAGCAAAGTCGGCTTTTGATTTTGGCGCTAACTTTCCGTAACGATTGAAACGTGAATCATCTAGGAATGTAGCATCTGCAGACCATTTTGCAGAGTAGGGTGGATTCATCAAAACAGAATCAAACGTATATGGCTCATCTGTTGGCCAATCTTTGTTTAATGTATCTCCATTGCGTAACCGCATATCTTCTTTATTTACACCATGCAAAATTAAGTTCATTTTCGCTAGGTTAAACGTCGTTGTGTTTAGCTCTTGCCCGTGGTATTTTATACTGTCTGGATGATGAATATAGTTTCTAATATTTAACATTAAAGAACCAGAACCCATCGTTGGGTCAAATACGCTAAACAATTTTTTGTCTTCTTGACCGATTACGGCAATGCGCGCCATCATATCAGATACTTGATGAGGTGTGTAAAATTCTCCCGCTTTCTTGCCAGCTTCTGAAGCAAATTGGCCGATTAAGTACTCATAAGCATCTCCAATCACATCTCCGCTATGCCCTACCACATCGACACCATTTAGTTTTTTCAGTACTTCTGTGATCGTAATGTTTCGCTGTGGGGCATCCGATCCCAGTTTTTTTGATGACAAATCCACATCATCAAACAACCCGTTAAATTGGTCATATTTCGTAGACAAATCAATAAAAGCTTTATTCAAGTGAGTCAACTGGAACGTATTTTGTTCCGCTTGTTTCGCTAATACATTGAATAAATGATTTGGTTCAATATCATAGCCCAATGTATCGACTAACGTCTCAATCAAATCATTTTTGATCTCTTCATCCGCCAACAAGTCGCGGTACAATTGTGTTTGTTTTTCTTGTGTGTTGTATTCTTCTAACGATTCATCAGCCATTTCAACAACTTTTTCTAATAACTTATCAGATAAGTATTTATAAAAAATCAATCCTAATAAGTAGTTTTTGTATTCTGATGCATCCATTTTGCTGCGCAAGCTGTCTGCGGCACTAAATAATTTTGAGTGTAATTCAGCCATCGTTATATGTTCCTCACTTTTTTTATTGTTGGTCTAATCTCTTTAACGCTTCTAAATACAGTTGCTCTTCAAGTTCTGCTTGTTTCTTCACCAAAGCTTGACGCTTTCGCAAGCAGAAATAAGCTTGTCCAATCGTCCGTTGTTTCTCAATACTTGGTAAGTCGATCTCCAATTCTTTTAAAATTGCAGGAGTCAATTTTGGCACAGTACTTCCTTGCATGGAAATCGCCATTTGCTTTTTCATTGTGTGTGACTCATTTAACGCATAACATAAATATCGACGATCCAACTCGTGATGTTCAATCAAAAGTTTTGCAAAGTTTTGGTTGATGACCTTTCCTTGATGTCTGTCACTTACGATTCCAGCCTTGGAACTGACAAAGCTGAACACAACATCTCCAGCACTGCTCAAATAGCTTTCTTGATGCTTTGCATGTCCAACACCAAGACTGTCTAGAAACGAGCCATCTAAATCATTTATTAAATCCTCATATGTATAAGCCACTAATGTCGGATCATTTTTTTCATGTCCTCTAGAAAGATTTCTTCCTATTTTAACCGTTACCATCTCTTCAAGTCGCATATCCCGCCCTCTTTGGATGTATTTTTAAAAAATTACTTCATTTCGATTCCATTGAATCCTATCATTTCAATCATACTCCGTCAACTTCCTTTTGTGTACTTTTTAAGAATTACTCAAAAAAAACTAACTATCAAGGTTTTATAGACAGCCTGAGGATCCTAATAGAATATAGTTTTCTTCATGAATAACGCTTCCAATTACATGCTGTCTTATACCTATAAATATTTTCTACACCCATTCATCACCTGCAACTGTTTAAAACGGCGTCGATGTTTCTCAAAAGAGAGATTCAGATAGGTAAATTAGCACAGATCAAATCGATCATTTCTCACTTTTAAATCACATTGTAGACTATCCCTTCTTTTTTCCATGGTAAAATCTTGTTGAAGCTTTTTACATGAAAGGATATGAACATGAAAGTATTTGAAGCCAAATCGCTGCTTTCTGAAGCAGATAAACGCGCAAAAGAATACAAAGAATTAAGAAGCCAGATGGTCAATCTACAGAAAGCCTTCAAAACTGTAGCTGATTTAGATGACGGCGAGTTTTCCGGCAAAGGCGCCGACAACATTAAAGCATTTTATCAAGACCACGCTGGTGTAGCTGACAATTGGATTGACTTACTTGATATGAAAATTGCTTTCTTGACAAGCATTTCAGGCACTCTAGAGGACGCCAGCTTATCTGATGCATATATAGAAGAATCCTTCTTAGAACACGAGCTGGCTAACGCCTACACAAAGTCAAAATCTATTATGTCTGAACAAAAGAAAGCCATGAAAGATATCTTACATGATATCGACGATGTCCTTCCGCTTGATTTGTTCTCAACAGAAAACTTCAAAGACGAACTCGCCGATGCTGAGAACCAACGCAAAAAAACAGTCAATAAATTAGACAGCGTGGACGAAGCACTTGTTTCTGAATATGCCCAGTCAGAGTCTAACGAGCAATTCATCAAGAAGGACTTCCAGAAGCTTGAGGAATCCACAGGCAAAGGCAAGAGTGCTACACCTATCCACTACAATGCCAAAGCGTATAGAGAAAGTGATATACATAAGAAAAAAGGCGATATCTCGAAACAGGCTGAAGCCTATTTGAAGATCAAGAAAGATGAAGCGAAAGAACGAGAAATCAAAGAGCTGAAAAAGAAGCTAGCTGATGGTGTGACGGATCCAGATGAATACTTAGACATCGCCAAGAAGGTCGGCTATGAGAACCTCACACCAGAACAGCTCCAGTACGCAGTGCAGCTGGAACAAGCAAAACAGCTGAAGGACGTCGGTGAAAGTGTAATCAATGCCGGTAAGACAGTAATTGATTTCGTCGATGGGGTTAATGATGGAATTAACGATGCGATTGACGATACGATATATGGCGTCAAAGACTTGGTTGTGGGCGCATGGGAATATTCACAGCTCCCTACCGAACTAAAACTCGCAAAAACAATTACAACCGTATTGAGCGTACCTTCTTATTCAAAAATCATCTGGACAAACCTTGCCGACTCATGGAATGATAAAATGATAAATGGCAGTGCATACGAAAAAGGGCATTATATCAGTTATGTGGCAGGAAATATCGTTGGTACAAAAGGTGCGGGTTCCGCAGTGCAAACCACGACCAAACTTTCTAAAGTAGGTAAAGTGGTTGAAGGTGGAACAGCCGCTGCTCATGTCAATAAAGGGATAAACAAAGGCAAAGCTTATCTCAATTCTTTTGTTAAAAATAAGAATGATCTTGCACTTGTGGGGATTGCTCAAGACATCGATCATACGTATAACGCAAAAAATACTCCTCTATTAAAAAGTATGATTGAAGATAAAAAAGAGAGTGTTCTCAGAAGATCTGAACGTTCTAACAATAAGGGTATAGATAATGCTAAAGATATAACAAAATTAACTGTTGAAGATATACCAACTGCAAAGAGTGGGAATTTTAATAAATTCTTCAATTCCCTTACAAGTAGTGAACTAGACGAACTTTGGAAAGATAAAAAGATTAGAAAGAAAATTGAACGTCAACTTAGAGAACCTGGAGGTTTACATGAGTGGCACTTAGTTTCAAGGGCTCCTCAATTTAAGTATTGGGATATTGGTGCTGAAGAGATTAAAGATTTAAGAACAGCTATATCTGATGTCAAATTTGTCAATCCAAACGGTGTTCATGGAGGGTTAGGCTCAACTAAAGCACATAATGAATTGTTAGCAATAATAGATACTTCTAGCGACTATAATACATTTGTTAGACGACTTAATAATTGGGCTAATTATAGATTAGAGGGTGGAGTTTCGTCTTTACCACAAGGTCTAAGATTAAAAGATTAAAGTAGGAGGCTACTATAATGGAAAAACAAGGATGGGTTTCAATTTGGTTAGGGAATATTAACGATGAGGACTCAATAGGAGAGTATGTTGATTTATCGTATGATGAGGATGGCGAGTCTGTCCCATCCCAATTCTTTATCGATTTTAATATTGATATGGATGAAACAGATGAGGATACTATAGAAAAAGCGGTCTATAAGAATAGTAGTAATGATATTTCAGCATTATTAGATGGGTGTTCGTATGAAGAAATTGTCATCCCAAAAATCCAGAAAAGTATAAACCTAAAGAAATCATATAATGCAGTAATTTTAATATATAATTTTCAATATACAAATGAAATTAGTTCAACAGGTGCTTTTGATTTTATTGCTGTTACAAATTATGAGTAAGATAAATCTTAAAGGTATGGAGAATTGATTTATTTGATGGTTAACTCAGAAATTACTTATCTGGTGGGGTTGCTTTATAATACAGATAAAAATATTTTAATCAGCCAGTTAAAAAAAGTAAATAATCCACTGATACTCCATTACTTTGCTGCCAATTATAATTGGAATAGTGGGTTTGAAGTACCAACAGTTATCTTAGATAATGAAGCTTGTGATTTTGGGACTGGTTTACTAATATTTCATTATGCAGATGGCTATCGTTTGTTAGAGAGTTCAGAAGAAATTTCAAGTTCTTCGTTAGAGGAATGGAAAGTTTTTTTGAGGAAGAATTATAATAAACTACTAAGCTTAGACTTTAAATCACAAGACATTTCCTTTGACCCAGAATTAACAAAAATTCAAAAGTATAAGTTAAAAAAGAATAACCCACACCTTCCTGACGTTCTAATTAGCAAGTCTCCAGGCAAAGAGATTGATATACCTAAGATATAATGTAATTTATTTGAAACCTTGATTGGCAAAATGTCTTCCAAGGTTTCTTTTTTTGGGGGGGCTACCTAGTGCCGAATAAACCACTTATTATTTTCAGAGTGGAGATAAGCCTTGTATGCCCTATATAATGTTTTAACAAATTATAAAGTACGTACAACCCCTTTAAAACGTATGACCTATTTAATGTATTCTACCTCTTAAAAGTAATCACAAAATCATCAGTTACCACCATTTTCATCGTTAAATCTTTTACCTTCGTTTTTCCCCAGACTTTAAATTTTTTCGCAACTTTGACATGCACCTCGATTAACTCCTGAATGTCGATGTCTAACACTTTGCATACCGTTTCTAATGTCGATAAATAAACCCTGTCTACGTTGTCTGAGAACAAAGATGGCTGATTGTATTTGGTCGCAGCCCTGTCATTCGTGCCAATTCACGCTGCGAAAGGTCATGTGCTTTCGAGATTACTTTAAGTTTGATTAATATTGGCATGGTAATTCCCTTCCTCAGTTACAGCAAATTTTAAATGAAGCTGGAATTACTGGGATTGAGTATAGAAATGGAGTGCCTGATTTCTCACCTGTAGCAAAAGGCCAAGTTGAGGTTGATTATATGTTAGGTGGGAAAGGGCCTAAAGGAAATGCTGCTAGAGGTTATAATTTTAGCCAAGCAAATGAAAAATTAGCAGAACAACTTAATAATTCGCCAGAATTGGCTCACAAATTCGGAATGGAATCTGGTGCAATCAGAGCGAAAGACATAGAAAAATTCCGAGTGAAAAATAACTTAACTGGCATGAACTAAATGATGGAGTTACTATGCAACTTGTGCCAACGGAAATAAATGCTAAGTTTGGTCATGTTGGTGGAGTTGGTGAGATAAACGCAGGAGCTTTTAAACCTGGAGGATTTGCCAATAATGAATAAGGAGATTTGAAAATGACATTAAATGATAAAGTATTTGGAGAACTTGATTATCAGTATCAATGGGTAGGATATAGAACTATAAATTTTTTAGAGAAAGACACAGAGATAGCGTTATTAATAGGCGGGGAAGAAGATGGAGAATTTGATGAAGGTCAATATGAAGCATATAATTCTCTAATGAATAATTGGGAACAAGTCCAACATAATATATTACGACCGATTCTTGATTATTATCAACAAAAAAGACAAGAACTCGGTTATGATGTTTCAGTGAACGAAGACTACCCATTAATTGAGACAATAGATCAATTAATTGAACATATTACATTAGTCGGTATTTCTGTTCCTTATGATTTTCTTCGTGAAGGACGTGATATTGGTTTATCGTTTGATTGTACTTGGGACGAAGAAAATGGTTTAGGAGTTCGTCTCATAAATGAAAAAGTAGAAGAAGTAGGTTATCAAGATGTTGCGATTTAATTATTGCTAGTTAACATATAAAAGTAAAAGGTTGATTTCAGAAGTAAAAGGCACTTGATTGTTAAATCAACAGGTGCTTTTTTTGTTTACTTTCGTAAGATAGCTGGTTGAAGGAAATAAGAGTTGCGTGAAAAAAGAGACCTCATGAGGGCAGTGCCATCATAGAGTACGTTATAATACTTTATTTATCGAGAAAAGTACAAGATCTGAACGTGATGACGTTTTATAAGGAAGGAAGACTTATGGTCTGCAAAACCCACAAAAGAAGGTTTGCTATTTACAGTAAAGTATTACGAAGAATTTCTAAATAGTATCTAACTAAAGAAGAAAAGGAAGACATTATAAATATGTAATGCAGAAATATATTTCCCGACAATTGGATTACCACCTATAGAATGGTTGAAAAGTATAATGGGGCGGAGGTTCCAAATGCAGATAAAAGGAGTTTAATAGAAATGATTGAATGGGATTTCGGAGAACATCCTGTTAATAATGAAGAAATTACTGAAGTAGAGAACACGTTACAAGTACAGTTCCCAAAAGATTATTTAGAATATGTCAAAAACTTTTTTGGCGCTACCCCCTCACCTGAAACTTTCGATCTTGAAGACAGGGAAGGAATTGCATTCGGATACTTACATAGCTTCCATAAAGAAAGCGAGTCATACATAGTTAACGTTTCTAATCGTTATCGAGATGGAAGAATGCCCACCAAAGTAATACCGATTGCGGATGATGTGTTTGGCAATGAAATCTGCTACGATTTTAGAGAGGGACTTAATAATCCTCCCCTTGTATTCTGGGACCATGAAATTGCATATGAAGATCCTGATAGAGCTCTAAGTCATATATATGATTCATTTACCGAGTTAGTTAATAAACTATACGAGGAATAAATGGTTTATTACGTTTAATTCAATTGTTAACGTGGGTTCAAATACATAAAATAAACCCTCCGACTGAGAGGGTTTATTTTATGTTTGATTACGGTCAGAAAGTTGATGATATGCTGCACCTTGCTCTACAGTAAAAGTAGTAACGAGACCTAAACTTAAAGTAACTGCAGTAAGAATAATGATTACGCCCTTTTTAAAATTCATACAGGCATTCTCCCCTCTGAATTTGTTTTTGCGTTTCAAGCATTTTTTGGTGATAAACATATGATGTTTCAAATTCCTTTGATTTTGCAAAAACTTCAGCCGTATCAATTGCGATATCTTCCACATACGCATAATTTCTATTTCTTTCTAAGTAATCAATCGTTTTTTTGATTCCCACTTGATCTACTGCATTAATATAAAGTGCTTCCAAGTACTTTTGCAGGGACACAAAAAGTTTATCACCTTGGGATATCGCGGCGGATAAACCCTTTTTACTCATTTTTATTGCTTCACTTGTTTTCCCCTGCTTAAAGAGAAATTTAGCGTATGTAAACAGGGAATGTGGTAAATTGCTCAACTTAGCACTTTCTGATACCTTGGCAGCCTCATTTAAGAAATGATCTGCTTTATCATTTATGCCTAAATCTGCGTAATTCTTTCCGAGATTGTAGTAAGCCGAGCTAAGTAGCCTTTTATTGCGATCTAATTGTTTGGTTAACTCTAAGGCTTTTTCAAGGTGCGGCAAGCTTTTCTCGAAATGTTTAAAATCAACGTAATTTCCAGATATCACGAAATGACATTGTATTTTTCGCACTTTATAAAGTTCATATTGATTATAAATGTCCATCGCCTGTTTAACATGGTGCATCGAGATATGATTTTGCTTCATAATATAGTAAGCTTCGGCCAACTTAAAATGAAATTCCGCCTTCTCAATATCATCATTTACATGGGTAAGATGTTTTTCTGCTTCTCGATAAAAACCAATTGCTTTGACATTTTCCCTCTTATCAAACTCATACATTCCACGAAAAAACAGAGAGTAGTAAGACAACAAACCAGTTATCCCCTTATTGGATACTTCTATTTTTTCAAGCAGTTCATCAATAGTTGGCCTAATTCGTGTTGTTACGGGTTCCAAATAATCTAACATGAGCTGATGACGGAATTTCATTAGAGAGAAGTAAATAAGTAAATACTCATCTTCCTCCATCTGATTGATCTCCTGCTCCACCTCAGCCTTTAAAATCTCTGCATCCGGGACACTAAATTGACGTATCATTTTATACCACTCATTGATCTTTACGCCAACTTCTGACGAACTCAAAACCGGATTCACAGGACCCCTCCTTTTATATCTTTTTATGTAATATTCTAACATTTTAAAAAGTGTTTGGAACCGCAAAAAACCGCAAACTTTTTTTCGGTTAGCTTCGTTCGAAATTCTTTTTTCAAATAAAAGGATATTTTGTATTTCTTGCTTTCTTTATATGGTAAAATTTCGTTTGTTATTAAACCAAAAAGCTAAAAATGAAAGGATATGATGATGAAGGTATTTGAAGCTAAATCATTGCTTTTTGAAGCTGAAAACCCACAAAAGAATACAAAGAATTAAGAAATCAAATTTTAAAGCTGTAGCTAATTTAGATGACGGCGAGTTTTCGGATAAAGGCGCCGTCAACATTAAAGCATTTTATCAAGACCACGCAGGTGTAGCTGACAATTGGATTGACTTACTTGATATGAGAATTGCTTTCTTGACAAGCATTTCAGGCGCCAGCTTATCTGATGCATATATAGAAGAATCCTTCTTAGAACACGAGCTGGCTAACGCCTACACCAAATCAAAATCGATTATGTCTGAACAGAAGAAAGCGATGAAAGATATTTTACATGATATCGACGATATTCTTCCGCTTGATTTGTTCTCAACAGAAACCTTCAAAGATGAACTCGCCGATTCGGAGAACCATCGCAAAAAAACAGTCAATAAACTAGACAGCGTGGACGAAGCACTTGTTTCTGAATATACCCAAAAGGTATAATTTCAAGGGACCTTTTATTTCTTCAATATCACTTTAATTTTTGCTTTGTTTTCAGTCTATAAATGTCCTCTAAGCCCGCACACATTAAGCAGATTTAATTACACGCCCCAAAAAACAGAAAAAAGCCTCTCACAAGTTCAATGAACTCATGAGAAGCCTCGAAAATCTATAAATGGCACCAAATGGGCATCAAAAATGACGTCCGTTGCCGACAAACCCTTGTTTAACAAGAGTTTTTTGTCGGTTTTACATCATGCCGCCCATACCGCCCATGCCGCCCATATCAGGCATACCAGCACCGCCGCCGGCATTCTCTTCTGGCTTGTCAGCGACAACCGCTTCAGTTGTTAACAACATAGCCGCTACAGACGCAGCGTTTTGCAGTGCAGAACGTGTCACTTTTGTTGGGTCAACGATACCTTTTTCAATCATGTTTACCCATTCGCCAGTTGCAGCGTTGAAGCCTACGCCGATTTCTTCGTTTTTCAGGCGCTCAACGATGACAGATCCTTCAAGACCTGCATTGTGCGCGATTTGACGAATTGGCTCTTCAAGCGCGCGAAGCACGATGTTGATACCTGTTTGAGCATCGCCTTCAGCTTCAACTGCAGCGACTTTGTTATATACGTTGACAAGCGCTGTACCACCACCGGATACGATGCCTTCTTCAACAGCTGCGCGAGTGGAGTTCAGGGCGTCTTCGATGCGAAGTTTACGCTCTTTCAGCTCAGTTTCAGTCGCAGCGCCGACTTTGATGACAGCTACGCCGCCAGCAAGTTTCGCAAGACGCTCTTGTAATTTTTCTCTGTCGAATTCAGAAGTTGTTTCTTCCACTTGAGCGCGGATTTGCGTCACGCGGGCAGAAATTTTGTCTGATTCTCCAGAGCCTTCAACGATTGTTGTGTTTTCTTTTGTAACCACAACTTTAGAAGCGCGTCCCAATTGTGTGATTTCAGTCGATTTCAGGTCAAGGCCAAGATCCTCTGTGATGACTTCTCCGCCAGTAAGGACAGCGATGTCTTCAAGCATTGCTTTACGGCGGTCACCGAAGCCAGGAGCTTTAACAGCAACTGCGTTGAATGTGCCGCGAAGTTTGTTCACAACAAGTGTTGCAAGCGCTTCGCCTTCAACATCCTCAGCGATCAGAAGCAATGGTTTGCCTTGCTGAACAACCTGCTCAAGCACAGGAAGGATTTCTTGAATGTTTGTGATTTTTTTGTCTGTGATCAAGATGTAAGGATTGTCTAGAACCGCTTCCATCTTATCAGAGTCAGTTACCATGTAAGGAGACGCATATCCGCGGTCGAATTGCATACCTTCCACAACTTCAAGCTCAGTTGTGAAGCCTTTAGACTCTTCGATTGTGATCACGCCGTCGTTTCCTACGCGCTCCATTGCTTCAGCGATAAGGCTTCCGACTTCCTCATCAGCAGCAGAGATCGCAGCAACCTGAGCGATAGACTCTTTGCCTTCGATCGGTTTAGAGATTTCTTTCAGGTTTTCGATCGCAACGTTTACAGCTTGTTCCATACCTTTACGCACGCCTACAGGGTTAGCGCCCGCTGTTACGTTTTTAAGGCCTTCACGGATCATTGCTTGCGCAAGAACTGTCGCAGTTGTTGTACCGTCACCGGCAACGTCGTTTGTTTTGCTGGCTACTTCAGCAACAAGCTTAGCACCCATGTTTTCAAACGCGTCTTCAAGCTCGATTTCTTTTGCGATTGTTACACCGTCATTTGTGATTAACGGAGAACCGAATTTTTTCTCTAGAACCACGTTGCGTCCTTTTGGTCCTAAAGTTACTTTTACAGCATCAGCAAGTGCATCGACACCACGAAGCATTGCGCGGCGAGCTTCTTCACTAAACTTAATATCTTTTGCCATGTTTACAAGACCTCCTCGAATTTTTAAGTAGTTGTTTATTTAAGAATTAGCCGATAACAGCTAAAATGTCGCTTTCACGTAAGATTAAGTATTCAGTACCTTCGTATTTCACTTCAGTACCTGCGTATTTTGAGAAGATAATGCGGTCGCCCTCTTTTACTTCTAAAGCAACGCGCTCTCCGCTTTCTAACACGCGACCTGAACCAGCTGCCACGATTTTGCCTTCTTGCGGTTTTTCTTTTGCAGAATCCGGCAACACAATTCCGCTGGCAGTTTTTTCTTCAGATTCTACGAGTTCAATGACAACGCGATCACCTAATGGCTTTAACAATGTAATAACCTCCTCAATAGTATGAATATGTAATTTTAGCACTCAGCTCTAAAGAGTGCTAACACAGTTATTATAATAAAGAATCTCACTTCCAATTTCAAGTGATAAGATAAAAAATTTTCACGCTTTCATGATTCTTTTCGAGCCCCTCATCCCTTAGCTTTTTCACCCTCCGTTCCGATTATGTTACAATAGCTGTAGATGAATGAAACCCATTTAACAAAGGAGTACATACCATTTGAGAAAACAGTATTGGTTTATTATTTTGACATATATCATCATGCAGTTTTCCGCATTAATCGGGATTCCGTTGTTATATAAATTCGGTTATGCCGGAGGTCAGCCTACCAACGAGAATATGGTGCACGCACAAGGATTATGGTCCGTCATCAGCTTTATCGCCTGTCTTGTTGTCGTTCTGCTCATTCTGAGAACGGCTCCGAAAACAACACTGCGAAACGGCCGGAAAGACTCTGTTGACCTTTCTATCCTGTGGGCGATAGCCGGTTTTTTCATTGCCCTTTTCTCTCAAGGAATAGCAGGCTCTATAGAATATTATGTATTCGGCATTGGAAGAGAATCAGAAAATACTCAAGCCATTCTGAAAGTCATTCAGGCAGTTCCGCTCATGATGATCGTTTCTTCTATCGTCGGGCCAATATTAGAAGAAATTATCTTCAGAAAAATCATTTTCGGCGCGCTTTATGAAAAAACGAATTTCTTTTTTGCAGGACTGCTCAGCTCGATTATTTTCGGTATTGTTCACGCCGATTTGAAACACCTTCTTCTTTATACAGCAATGGGCTTTACCTTTGCCTTCTTGTATGCGAGAACAAAACGGATATGGGTGCCAATTTTCGCCCATGTCATGATGAATACGTTTGTCGTTATCATGCAGCTTGAGCCTGTTCAGAAGTATCTTGAACAGCAGAGCACACAAATGCAATTGATTATTGGAGGATTATTTCTATGAGAAACCCGGTCGTTTGGGGAATGATCTATTTTGCCGTAGGGTGCATCTTTACTTATCTTGCCGCAAGCTCGCCAGGCAGCATGTGGTCATTTTACTCCATCCTGCTGATGGTGTTCGCCGCTTACAACATCAGCATTTCATTTAAGATGTTCGCCTTTTCATTTAAAATCAAAAAGAACCAGAAATAAAGAAAGTCCATTTCTCGGAGAGAAATGGATTCGAAATTAAATCCTAAAACGGTTTTCGTTTTAGGATTTTGTCATTTTTCAGCGTGATTGAGAACCCTTGAAGTCTAGGAAAGGCGAGCATTGGAGCGGAACGAATGTTTTAATTCGTGAGCACCAACGCACAGGCTTGACAACGAATGCGAGGGTTTGTCAACACGCCCGAATCCATTTCTCACATGAGAAATGGATTTTTATGATTGCCCTGAAGACACGTCCTGATCGGCAGCACTTTTCTGTGCTTTCCGATAAGCGGCCCTCGATATCAAAATACTGATTTCATATAAGATCAAAAGCGGAACAGTGACCATCATATGAGACAAAAGCTCAGGAGGCGTAATCAAGGCAGCGATCACAAGCAGCACAAAATACGCATACTTTCTGACTTTCGCTAAGAACATCGGAGTCACAATTCCAAGCCTGGTCAAAAACATGAGGATGACCGGCATTTGAAACAATAAGCCGAACGGAATTGTCAGCTGCAGGAGAAAGTGAAAATACTCATTAATTCCGATCACCTGATTGACATTCAAGTCTTGAGAGATTCGCTTCATAAAATCAACCACAAAAGGAAATAAAATATAATATGAAAAGGATAAGCCCGCTAAAAACAGCAAAACAGAGATTGGAATGTAGCTGAGCGTCACTTTTCGCTCTTTCTCATAGAGGCCCGGGCTCACAAAAGCCCAAAGCTGATACAGAATCACCGGCGAGGTCAGGACAATTCCGATGATAAAAGCGAATTGCATAAACACAAAAAGCGGGTCTGTCAGGTTAAACGCGTTAAGCGTCAGCTCTTTCGCCTCATCTGTTTCTTGCAGATATACAATAATCGGCTTCGCTAAAAAAAACCCTGCGATAAAGAAAACGACAAAGGCCAACGCCACAACCAGCAATCGTTTTCGAAGCTCAGCAATATGCTCCAGCAGCGACATTTGATTCACTTTCATTCTTGTCATCCTTACTTACTGATCTTCTTTCTTCTTTTCCTCTTCATCACTCGTTAATCCTTTAGTAGCGTTTTTGAATTCACGAAGTGTGTCTCCAGCTGCTTTCCCCAGTTCAGGCAGCTTTTTGGGACCGAAGATAATCAAAGCAATGATTGCGATAACAGCAAGGCTTCCAGGACCGATCGGCATATGTGGGCTCCTCCTTTCCCTCTATTCGATTTCCTCCAAAACTGAATAATGCTTTAAGAAATAGACAAGTGACTGAAGCTCTACAGCTAAATCTATATGGTGAATTCGAATGTGTTCCGGCACATTCAAACGGGCCGGCGTAAAATTAAGAATACCCTTTATCCCTAACGCGACTAATCTGTCTGTAATGGGCTGAGCGGCAACTGCTGGCACTGTTAGAATGGCAACTGATTCATCTTTTACATACTGTTCAAGGTCATTAAGATTATAGACGGGCACACCGCCTACCTCAGTTCCTATTTTACTCTCATTTATATCAAAAGCCATAGAAATTTTTGTGTTATTATTTTTTGTGAAATTATAGTGAAGAAATGCTGTTCCCAAGTTCCCGACACCAATCAAGATGACATCTGTCATTTCATCCTGATCAAGCGTTTTGCGGAAAAAAGACAGCAAATAATCCACGTTATATCCGTATCCTTTTTTGCCAAGAGCTCCAAAATAGGAAAAATCCCTGCGAATCGTGGCGGAATCAACCTTTACGGCATCACTGAGTTCAGCGGAAGATACACGCTGCTTTCCTGACGCATGCAGGTTCTTTAAAAAGCGATAGTAGAGCGGCAGCCGTTTTGCCGTCGCCTGCGGAATTTTTGATTGATCCTTATTCATTTTTGGTCCTCCACATTATACTCGGATAGTTCTCTTTTAAAGTCACCGTTCTTCCCGCCTGTCTTTTCAAGCAAGAAAGTAGGACCGATGACCATCCCTTTATCAAGAGCCTTGCACATATCGTAAACAGTAAGAGCGCAAACCGATGCGGAAGTGAGCGCTTCCATTTCCACACCTGTACTCCCTTTCGTTTTGACCTGTGCTTTTATATGAAGTATAACTTCTGTTTCTTCTATTTTCCAGTCAAACGATATATCTACCCCGCTCAGTGATAGCGGATGGCACATCGGAATGATATTGGACGTTTGCTTTGCGGCCATAATGCCTGCCACCTGCGAAACAGCCAATACATCTCCTTTACCGATATCGTGACTTTGTATTTTCTCGTACACTTCATGCTTCATGTGTACGCTTGAAACAGCTGCCGCAGTACGGACAGTCGAAGATTTTTCGCTGATATCCACCATCTGGGCTCGTCCCTGTTCATTAAAATGAGAAAATCCATTCATATTCAAACTCTCCTTAAAAAGATCATACACTATTTTCTTCTCTATGTCTTATTCGGCCAATGTATTGTTTGCTGACTTCTGATTGATAAGCTACACTTAACTTATTATAGCAGAGGTGAAATAATATGATGATCTTACAAGTTAATCAGCTGTCCAAATCATTTGGTGCTGATACTATTTTAAACAATATAAAGCTGGAAGTCAGAAATCGTGATCGCATTGCCATTGTTGGTCGAAATGGCGCGGGTAAATCCACGCTGCTTAAAATTATCGCAGGGCAGCTATCGTATGAAAAGGGCGAAATCATTAAACCGAAAGATATGACAATGGGATATCTCGC
Organism: Bacillus sp. MSP13; assembly: GCF_000815295.1. Classification (NCBI taxonomy): domain Bacteria; kingdom Bacillati; phylum Bacillota; class Bacilli; order Caryophanales; family Bacillaceae; genus Bacillus; species Bacillus sp. MSP13. Next base: position 5,994 of record NZ_JXAQ01000014.1, on the reverse strand, counting down.
CCAGCATACGGGCTTGGATTCTAAGCTTACCATAAAAGAAGAGCTGCTGACTGTTTTTGACCACTTGAAAGCAATGGAAAAAGAAATGCGGACGATGGAAGAAAAAATGGCGGCAGCAGATCCGAATGAATTGGAAAGCATTATGAAAACCTATGACCGGCTTCAACAGGAATTCAAAGATAAAGGCGGCTATCAATATGAAGCGGATGTCAGATCTGTGCTGCACGGCCTTGGTTTCAGCCATTTTGACGATTCTACACAGGTCCAAAGCCTGAGCGGAGGCCAGAAAACAAGGCTGGCCCTTGGTAAGCTTCTATTAACACAGCCCGATTTGCTCATTCTCGATGAGCCGACAAACCATCTGGATATTGACACACTAACCTGGCTTGAACATTATTTGCAAGGCTATTCAGGCGCCATTATGATCGTTTCGCATGACCGCTACTTTTTGGACAAAGTGGTAAACCAAGTGTACGAGGTATCAAGAGCTGAAAGCAAAAAATATCACGGCAACTACAGCGCTTATCTCGACCAAAAAGCCGCGCAATTTGAAAAAGATCTGAAAGTATATGAAAAGCAGCAGGACGAAATCGCAAAGCTTCAAGACTTCGTAGACCGAAATCTGGCGAGAGCTTCTACCACAAAACGAGCGCAAAGCCGCAGAAAGCAGCTTGAGCGAATGGACGTCATGTCAAAACCGCTCGGCGATGAAAAATCCGCAAGCTTTCATTTTGATATTACAAAACAGAGCGGAAACGAAGTCTTGCGTGTTCAGGATCTCACAATCAGCTATGAAAACCAGCCCCCGCTTTTAACAGAAGTGTCGTTCATGCTCACAAGAGGAGAAAGCGCTGCGCTTGTCGGCCCTAATGGAATCGGTAAGTCGACATTGCTGAAAACATTAATGGACACCCTGAAGCCAGATCAAGGTACGATCTCATATGGCTCGAATGTCAGTGTCGGCTACTATGACCAGGAGCAGGCTGAGCTGACTTCCGCTAAACGTGTCCTTGATGAACTGTGGGATGAGTATCCGGGGCTTCCGGAGAAAGAAATCAGAACTTGTCTCGGAAACTTCTTGTTTTCCGGAGATGATGTATTGAAACCCGTGCATTCATTAAGCGGGGGTGAAAAAGCAAGATTGGCCCTTGCTAAGCTGATGCTTCAAAAAGCGAATTTTCTCATTCTTGATGAACCGACAAACCATCTGGACTTAGATAGCAAAGAAGTCCTCGAAAACGCGCTGATTGATTATCCAGGCACACTGTTATTTGTCTCACATGACAGATATTTTATTAACAGAATCGCCACAAGAGTGTTTGAGCTTTCTTCAAACCATATAGAAGAGTATCTGGGAGATTACGATTATTATACGGAGAAAAAAACAGAACAGCTTGAACTGGAAAAAATGAATCAGCAAGAGGAAGCCGAAAAAACGCCTGCTGCGATAAAGTCTGACTCCAAACGTTCCTACGAAGAAGAAAAAGAATGGAAAAAGAAAGAACGCCAACGGCTGCGGCGCATTGAAGAAATTGAAACCGCTGTTCAAACCATTGAAGAAAACATCAGCCGCAATGATGAATTGCTATGTGATCCGGAAGTCTATCAAGACCATGAAAAGGTACAAGCCATCCATGCTGACAACGAAAAGCTCAATCAGGAGCTGGAAACTCTTTTATCCGAATGGGAAGAACTATCCACAGAAGAAGATTAAAAAAAGTCAAGCACCTCTTTTTAGAGGTGCTTTTTATCCACAGAAAATAACCTTATACAACAAATAAGTAAGCGTTTTATACACATTATCCACAAAATTTTCTGAATTCATCCACTTTATTAACAATGTCCTCAACCCTTTATCCATCGATATCTTCATAATTGCTAACAGATATGTGGATAAATTGAGAATTATCTGTTAATAACAAATAAAAAGCCTCACTCCATTATGTCGTGAGACTTTGATAAGAAGTCAATTCAAGGCCAGGCTGGCCATTCATATCATATGCACCGCGAATTCCCTTCTCAAATGCAATAGTGCCAGCCGCAGCAATCATCGCAGCATTGTCCGTACACAATGCCAACGGAGGAATGACAAGCGCAATCCCTTCATGCTGTGCAAATTCTTTTTCTAGTGCAGCTCTGAGTCCTCTGTTTGCAGCTACTCCACCGGCTAAAAGGACCTGTTTCACATCATATTCCTTTGCCGCACGCGCCGTTTTCGTCACTAAGACATCAATCACGCTATTTTGGAAACTGGCAGACAAATCTTCCGGAGCAATCTCCTGCCCTTTTTGGGACACATTATGAAGCGTATTGATCACCGCGGACTTCAACCCGCTGAAGCTAAAATTGTATGAGCCTTCTTCGAGCCATGCGCGAGGAAGCGGAATATTGTCATTTCCTTTTTCAGCAAGCTTGTCAATTTGCGGTCCGCCCGGATATGGCAGTCCCATCGTTCGCGCCACTTTGTCATAAGCTTCTCCTGCTGCATCATCGAGCGTTTCCCCAATGACGTCAAATGATCCGTGTTCCTTCATATAGACCAATTCTGTATGGCCTCCTGAAACGACTAAAGCCAGTGCTGGAAATACGATGTCTTCTACAAGGCGATTCGCGTATATATGACCGGCTATATGATGGACGCCAATTAACGGAATGTTATGCGCAAAGCTCAATGCTTTAGCAGCGTTTACTCCGATAAGAAGCGCTCCCACAAGTCCCGGGCCTTCAGTAACTGCAATCGCGTCAATTTCACTATACGTCATGTCAGCTTTACGAAAAGCCTCTTCTATGACCAAAGTAATTTGCTCAACATGATGTCTTGACGCAATTTCCGGAACAACGCCTCCAAAACGCTTATGGCTATCAATTTGAGAAGCCACTACGTTTGAAATGATTTCTTTTCCGTTTTTTACGATAGCTGCCGCCGTTTCATCACAGCTTGTTTCAATTCCTAATACGTACGTCTCTTTTTGCTCACTCATTTATCGTCACCCACATAATTAACGCATCTTCCCCGTTATCAGTATAATAGTTCTTTCTTATTCCGCCGGGCTGCATCCCGAACTTTTTATATAAGCCTTGAGCAGGATGATTCGAAACCCTCACTTCAAGCGAAAGCCGCCTTGCATCTTTTTCTTTGCACAGTTCCACCGCTGAGCGAAAAAGCGTTTCTCCTAAAGACTGGCCTCGATACTCCGGCTTGATCGCGATATTTGTAATTTGGGCATCGTCCATCACAATCCAAATGCCGCAATACCCAGCAACATGGCCGTCCTTTTCAATCACGAGATAATGAGCATACGGATTTTCCAGCAGCTCATGATAAAAAGAATCCTTCGTCCAAGGAGACGTAAAGGAGGATGTTTCGATTTCGTATACGTGATCAATATCATCAGGCCGCATGATTCTGACGGCTGCTTTTGTTTTCATCCTATCACCCTACTTTTGACTTTCAATCCATTTCGCTTCCGCTTCTGCCAGCCGCAAGTAATCCGGGACAAGCCGGTGAACGTCCTCTGCTTCCTTTTCCGCACCTAGAAAAGCCAATTCTGAAGGACGCGGATTTTGTTGAGCCGCAGCGCCAATGACCGCTTTAGTTCCAAGCACATCCTCTATCATCTGCTTATGAATAGAAGTATCATGACCTAAAAACAAAACAGGGCGATCCTTTTCTTTTAGCATCTCCAGCCATTCGGCCAGCATCACATTTTGATCTGGAACCACTTGCTCCAAAAGCCCGTTTTTATATTCATACAGTCCTGTATACACCTGTCCACGCCTGGCATCAAAGATAGGGCTGATCAAACCGTCAAAATGCCGTCCATTTGCCGCGAGCGTCTCAAGGCTTGATACAGCAGCAATCGGTATGTGTAAAGACCAGGCAAGGGTTTTGGCGAGCGTCACACCAATTCTGACTCCTGTGTATGAACCAGGGCCTTTTGCAACAACAATTTTAGAAAGATCCTGTGGTGTCATATCACAATCATTCAGTAATGAATGAACAGCAGGCATTGCTCTGACAGAGTGGTTCTTTTTCAAGTATGTCATGTGTTCTGCTATGACGGTGTCTTCTCGAAGCAGCGCAATGCCCAACGTATAATTTGATGTGTCAATTGCTAATATTGTCATGTCTACTTATCTCCTCACAAAGCATTTCATACCGATCCCCGACAGCAGTAAAGGTTATTTCCCGCTCTTCATCACCAGCTCTTTTGATGACAATTTGCAGTCGCTCCTGCGGCAGCTGTTCTTCAATTAAATGAGCCCATTCAACGAGACAGACACCTTGTCCGTGAAAATATTCATCAAGTCCCAAATCTTCACTTTCATCTTCCATTCTATACACATCCATATGATAAAGAGGAAGTGTGCCATCGTTATATTCTTTTATAATTGTAAAAGTCGGACTGTTTACAACACGTGTAATTCCAAGTCCTTTTGCAAAACCTTTCGTAAAAGTTGTTTTTCCGGCTCCTAAATCGCCCTCTAATGTCAGGACGTCTCCCGGTTTAGCAAACGATGCCGTCAGCTTGGCAATTGCTTTTGTTTCTTCAGGATTTACAGTTCTCCACTTTAATTGCTTCACACGAGTCACCCATCTTATTTAAAATGATTATATCCTTTTTTTTCTAAGATCACTGATGTTTTATCTGTTTTTAGGATCACATTGGATTCAGTTTTTTCTATGACATGACCAATCTTTGTAATGGGCAGTTGACGTGTTTCACACTCTTGCTTCAACAATTCCCATTCCTCCTTTGAAACCGTTCCTGTCAGCTCAAAATCCTCCCCGCCAAACAAAGCCCATTCTTTCCAGTGAGGATGGAGCTTAGGCAAGTCAGAATGGACTGGAAGCATACGTTCATCAATTTCAATTGAAACACAGCTGGCTTCCGCAATCTCATGTAATTCGCTAGCTAATCCGTCACTGATATCATTTAAAGCCGCACGCTGAACATTCGAGCATAATCTGCCGATGTTTACTCTCGGCTGAGGCCGTTTATGCCTGTTGATAAAGTAACTGGCTTCAATAACTGCATTTTGAGGATCAGTCTCTTCTGACAACAAAGAAAGTCCCGCTGCAGAAGAACCGATTTCACCGGTTACAAACACAACATCGTTGGGTCTTGCCAAGCTGCGCAAACATGCCTGTCCCTTTTCAACTTCCCCGATTACAGTGACTGTAACAACTAATTTGTCAGAGGTAGAGACTGTATCGCCGCCAATTAAATCCATATGATATAGTTTCGCCAGTTCATTCATTCCTTCATACATTGCCTTGATTTCAGATTCCGTCCATTTCGAAGGTACCGCAAGTGATACCAAATAAAATTTAGGAATGCCGCCCATCGCGGCAATATCACTTATATTAACCGCTAATGCCTTATATCCGATATCTTTAGGAGAGGAATAGTGTAATTTGAAATGTACATCTTCCACCATAGTATCAACACAAACAATTTCCTGAACGCCGTGTTTCGCAGTGTAGAGCGCTGCATCATCACCAATTCCTACATCAACGGAAGAGTGGTGAATGGTCCGCGGAGTAATGCTATGTATTAAATCAAATTCATCCATGAACCAAAACCCCCTTTCAACCTGCTTATGCCTATATGTACTCTTCTTAGTGTATCGAATTTTGCTGTAATATCCAAGATGTTGCCAATATAAAAGAAAGCTTGGCTATGACACCAAGCAGAAGCTACCGTAAAAGAAAACACAAAAAAACGAAAACATGATCGTTTCGTTTACAAAAAATGGCGGTCCGGACGGGACTCGAACCCGCGACCTCCTGCGTGACAGGCAGGCATTCTAACCAACTGAACTACCGGACCATATTAAAATGAATTATTTTGGTTGCACCCTTCGGGCACTCCTTATGTCATTCATATATTTTGGTTGCGGGGGCAGGATTTGAACCTGCGACCTTCGGGTTATGAGCCCGACGAGCTACCGAACTGCTCCACCCCGCGATGATAATAATTTATGATACAA